>DASRIZ010000618.1:0-4033 GCA_035649735.1 Blastocatellia bacterium
AACGTTGTGATCGAGTTTTACGTTCTCGATTTTACTCCCACATGAATCAAGGAGTTGTCGTCCAGTCGGGACGACTACGCCAAATTCCAAGAGGTGGACACGGAGGTTATTGGGATTAGCGCCAACGTGCCATTTTCACAGAAAGCTTTTGCCGATTTCCTGAAGCTCACTTTTCCTCTGGTCACCGATTATCCCGATCTTAAGACGATTGAGGCCTATGGCGTGCTCGATCGGGAGCGACGCTTGGCTCAGCGATCGTATTTCATCGTCGATAAGCAAGGTGTCATTCGTTACAAGAATGTCCTAGGAAGAGGGCAGTCGTTGGTTGAAAACGACGCGCTCGTAGCGGAGATCAAAAAGATCAAGTAAAAAACACCCAGCGCGCAACGGGATACGCGAACCCGAAAAGGTGTCAGAAACCATTTTTTCTTTCAGGGTTTTTTGTTTGCGGCTCCGCCGAGCTAGGATTTTCGTGGTGAATAGTATGAAAGGGAAGGGAAGAACGTAATGCCCGGCTACCCATTTTTCGAGATCAGGGATCGGCTCGACGACTGGCGACTCTTCAACAACATGGTAGATTCGCCGTACTACCGCGACGCGGTTTACGAGCGTTTCTCCACTGGAGAATACGAGCGGCGCTACAGTGCACTTCGGACCAAGATGCGAGAGCGAGGTCTAGACTGCGTTATTGTGCCCGGCGGGCCGAACCACTGGAGTTTCGGCGGCGGGATGCTCTGGCTCTCTGGCCACTGGGAGTGGCACGCCATGGCCAACTATGTCGTTTTTCCCTTGGTCGGCGAGCCGACCTTGATTTATTCGATGGGCGGCACCCACATCGAGGCGACTCGGAAGGAGAGCGCCATCAGAGATGTGCGCCAGTCACGCGGCGGCCGCTTTGCCGAGGTGATGATCGAGCGGATCAAAGAACTGGGCCTCGATCGAGGTAAGATCGGTATCCTAGAAGTAGACCCACGCTTTCACGACTACCTGCCCGTGAACCAGTACATGGCGCTCAGGGAGGCGTTGCCTAACGCTGCTTTCAGCTTTGAGCCTGGTTGGATGCATGAATTGGTTTACCGCAAAAGCGCGGAAGAACTCGACTGCATTCGCAAAGCAGGTCAACTCTGTGAAGCTGCGATGCAGGCCCTCGTGGCTCGTTGCAAACCCGGCGTGACCGAATATCAGCTCAAAGCCGCTGCCGCCGGCGCCATTCTCGAAGGGGGAGGAGATCTCGACTTCGCGATCATCGGCTCAACACCCATGAGAAATCCGGCGCTGATCTTCGGAAACCCCCGGCCCTCGGGCCGCGTGCTCAAAGACGGCGACATCGTCATTATGGAGCTTGCCGCAGGCTATCGCGGCTACAGCGCGCAGATCGGCTCGCCAGTCTGTATCGGCGAACCGCCAACAGAGGTGCGACGCTTCTTCGATCAGATCGTGCTGCCGGGCTTCAAGCACATGGTGGATGTGGCGCGAGCAGGCCATCATTTGAACGAGCTGGTCGAGGCCGCTCGCTTCTATCGGCAAAAAGGCGTTCAATCGCGACCCATCCACATTCACGGCATCGATTTCGTCAGCTCAGAGCCGCATATCTTCACCGACCATATCCAGGCCGAAGAGTATGAGCAGGTGCTTCAGCCCGGCATGGTGCTGGTGATCGAGCCCAACGCCGTGACCGCCGACGGCCAGTTCGGCATCTTCTTCGGCCACACCTTCATTATCACGGAAGGAGAGCCGGAATGCGTCGATGCCTTTCCCTGGGAGCTCACGGTGGTTCGTTAATTATCCGGACCCAGTCTGAGATGACTGTGATCGAGTGCGAGCGAGCATAGATTCAGAATATGCAGGAGGTCGTCTAACTTCGCGCTTCAGACTGATTGCTGATTAGTGACGGCTGGGCTTGAATGTTAGGCGGCTTTGAGACCGCGACGGGACGGTTTGATAACGAGCCGAACACGCACACCCAGGCGAGCGAGCATGTCGATGAGTGCGTCGGTGCTGAACAAGTCAATCCGGCCTCGAAGCAGGTCACTCACCCGAGGCTGGGTCACGCGGAGAATCTTTGCCACTTCGGCCTGCTTGAGACGTCGGGAAGCGATCAGCTTCTGGACTTTAATCAGCAGGTCTGAACGAACGAGCAGGTGCTCGGCCTCTTCCGGAGGAAAACCCAGATCTCGGAAGACGTTACCGCTCGATCGAGTTATTTTACTTTTCATCTTGAATCTACCTCCCCCTGGAATGGTCAGTTGTTCGTTTCATGACTAGGGCACGAAACCGGTCTCGGGCGAGTTCCAAGTCACCTTTCGGCGTTCTCCCGGTTCGCTTCTGGAAAGCGTGAAGTACATAGATTCCCTCTGTGAACTTGGCCACATAAAAGACTCGATATTCGAGTCCAGGATGAATACGGATTTCCATAACACCCGGTCCCACGGCGGTCATTAGCTTCCGGTCGTTGGGTTCAAGTCCATGTTGAACGCGCCGTAGCTGGAATCCCGCGACGCGGCGCGCATCCGGAGGAAACGCCTGGAGGTCCCTCCGAGAAGAGCCGAGCCAAAATAGAGGCTTGTCCGGCACGGTTTCATATGCAAGTATTAGTATATCTTGTCAAGCCGGACGAAAAAAGAGGATAACTCCAATCATCGGCATCAGTCCGCCTAATAGCTGATGAGTCGAACGCCAAGTTCGGACGGTGCGTCTCTGCGGATTGCAGATGATGACGAGATCGAGTATGGAAAGACCGTTGGTTCGTTGCTTCCGCCGTCGTACTGTTCATTGCGGTGTTGATCGCTGAACGCTGATAGTGCCGGCCGCGGAAAACGTTCGCGCTAACGTCGCGCTGAACCTTAACCCCTTTTCAGAGGAGGCAAGAATGACTGAGCAATCAAAGAGTCTTTATACGCGTCTCGGCGGCTATGATGCGATTACTGCAGTCGTGGAGGATCTTCTTCCCAGGCTGGTGAACGATTCTCAGTTGGGGCGATTCTGGCAAAACCGGGGTGCGGATGGGATGCGCCGTGAAAAACAGCTCCTAATCGATTTTCTCTGCGCCAGCGCCGGTGGACCGTCGTACTACACCGGGAGAGATATGGCTTTATCGCACAAAGGGATGAAAATCAGCGGGAGTGATTGGGCGGCTTTCATTCGTCACGTGAATGCTACGTTGGACGCCTTCCAAGTTCCTCAGCAGGAGCGGGGCGAGGTCTTAGCTTTTATAGAAAGCACCAAGCCGGACATTGTCGAGGTCTAGAGGAGATAAAAGCGCTCAGCCGATCGCTCGAACGAGCTGCAATCGGGTGACTGCAATGTAAGGATCGCTGCCCAACAGCAATTAGTCTTTCCTAGAGCATGATTCGGTAGTATGGCGGATTTAGGCAGCCGAAATAAGGAGGCTATCCGATGCTAATTCAACATCCTGATCCGACAGTCGCTCACGTCTTGAAAACCTAGGCGCCGCGTATGATCGTTCAAGGGATCGATTACAACGATCTGGTAACGACCAGCGCTGCGTGGCTGACCGTCCAGGGCTAATCCCCTATCGGAATTGGGCCACCCCTGCAAAGGTCAGAAAGTCGATCATTCTAAAATCTCCCGTCACTTGACCGTTCCTCTGTGGAAGGGTGGGCCGCCAATGAGGATCGTCTGACAAATAGGAATGGCGGTCGAGCTGGAGAAGACCGATGATGACTTCGCCTACGATACGGCCGCCGACAGGCCCGAGACGCAGGCCATTTTCTATGACCTGGGCTTCCTTGAGAATGTAGTACCAGAGCGGCGTGGACTCGTTGAGGTTCTGACCAAAGTCTTTTAGTTCGATTAGGTCCTCTGTGGACAGCGCGGGCACCCTCATGTGCCGGGCAATGCTCTGGCCGGAAGGCAGTTGCCAGGTTACGTGACGGAGCAGGTTCCGCTGTGCAAGCGCTGTAGGAACCATCTCGGAGCCTGGGATCGCACTAAGCGGCAAGTCAAACAGCGGCGTCGATATCCTCGTGTCAATCAGCTTGTTGGGTCTCAAATTTCCGTCCCCGAAGTCGAA
>DASRIZ010000619.1:0-13952 GCA_035649735.1 Blastocatellia bacterium
GCGGATCCTGAGCGCCGCTAAAGAGCAGCACCACCACATTTCGGCGCAAGCTCGAAAGGGTCACAGTTTGCCCCTCAGGAGTCGAAAAGCTGAAGTCCTGAGCGCGCGCAGGCACTCCAATGATCGCGATAATCATGAAAGCGGCTATCAGTAACTTGAACCCGTTCAACATTTCTACCTCTCCTAATGTTTGGCGCCAGCTCTTTGCGTTTGTTTGATGCCGGTCGAGGCAACCGGGTTTTATGTCCATTAGAAACCCAAACAGTCTCTTGTACGTTGAAGTCTATCAGCTAGCTCCAATCAGCAGCAAACCTCGGTTTTGTTAACTCTCGGGGCGTCCGCACCGCGTTGGAGATATAGTCCTGGATGGCTTCTCGCGGTGTCCATATAATCTGCGTCAAAGCACCGATCGATCAACGGAGCCTTTCTTATGATTTCAGCAATCCTACTCGCAGCGGGCGAATCACGCCGGATGGGACGTTTTAAACAGTTGCTCCCTCTCGGCAACAAGAGCTTTGTCGAGCACTGCGTAGACAACCTTCTCGCATCACGCGTCGACGAGGTCATCATCGTGACCGGGCATCGCGAAGCGGATGTCAGGAGCATTGTGGCCGATCGCCCGGTGAGATTCGCGCATAACGACGATTATCGATCGGGGATGGCCTCGTCGATCAAGTGCGGGGTTCGGTCCTTGACGGAGGACAGTCGAGCTGTTGTTCTTGCGCTCGTCGATCAGCCCCAAATCGGCGTGGAAGTCATCAACCTCGTTATCGACGCGTTTGAAAGAGGGCAGGCGTCTATCGTGATTCCGACCTACGACGGGAAGGGTGGCCACCCGATCGTTCTCGACGCCGCTCTAAAAGAGGAGATTCTGAACATGGATTTGGAACAAGGTCTGCGCCAGATAGTTCGGGCGCATTCGGACGAGGTTTCACGAGTCGGCGTATCAAGCCGTGTGATTCTTGAGGATTTTGACTTGCCGGAAGACTACGAGCACATATTAAACCGGTGACGATTATCGAAGTATGGCTACACATTGCTCATCACTTACTACTCAGCGGTTACCGCGTGACCAAAAAAGAATGGGAGGCCCCGTGATCGAGGCCCCCCAATTTCTTCCCGAATCTGATTGGCGCTATACTGCGATTTTCTCCTCCGATCGCGATGCGCGGGAAGCCGGCGCCTCGAATGGAAGAACGCGGCCGTGGCTTGATGTGATTTGCGCTTCTCGCATGCGGTTAGCTCTTGCCAATAAGGTATTCATGGCAACGGCCGACGCGAGCAGATAACTGTTACCGCCGCACTGGCTACAGCTCCCGTATCGATTCAAATACGTCTTAACTACTTTGTCGCCCTCACCTGAGCAGTCCCCGCAGATTATCTGAACTCCCATTGTCAGTAGTGCAGGTCGCTGCTGATCCAATTGAGTTGGATCGGCGACACGACTCTTTATCAGAACCAAACAAGCTAAACTTAAAGCGATCACTGTTGCCACGATGATAGTCAGCATAAGTTTTCTCCTCGCTGATTCAAGCCACAATCGTTAAAGACCACGTCTTCGTGTCTCTTTGCCGTTACGCCTAATACGTTAAAACGTCTAATACGTTGAAACGTCCGCCAAAGATTTTTACTTCGATTCAAAACCAATCCTGCAATGCTCGTGCCAGCTTCAATGTCCGAGCGCCTTCTAATTCTCACAACGATTCTGATTCCGGCGGGCAATCATTGGAGTCTTAAATGGCGGGAGTTGAATAGAAGATGGGATACATTTGTACTTTAACAGTACAAAGCTGCGCAGCCTTTTTCGATTTCACTGTCTTCCATCCTGACGCTAATCATTCAGACGATGGAAATCCCTTGTGCGCGAAATGCAGCCGGCCTGTCCTGGCACGGACGGTTTTCAGTCATAGGAGAACTAGCCGACGTAGATGATCAACGCCGAGAAGGCAACGATCAGACAACGCGCCCATGCTTTACAGTGCAAGCGTCGTCTGTGTTAGGCTGCAAATGTAATGTGCGGCCGGTTCGCCAGAAAAAGATCCTCAGCCACGATGGCAAAGGATTTCGGGGTTCAAGAGATTACCGATGACCTTGCGCCGAGCTTCAACATAGCGCCCACCCATTCAGTCGCGGTCATCCTGAACGATGGAATCAAACGGCTCGTCGCGATGCGATGGGGCCTCGTGCCTTGGTGGGCTACGGATCCCACGATTGCCAGCAGACTAATAAACGCCCGAGCGGAGTCGTTGGCAGGAAAGGCGGCGTTCAAGGAAGCTTTTAAACGCCGACGATGCCTTGTCCTGGGTGACGGCTTTTTCGAATGGCAGAAACAGGGCTCCAGTAAAACGCCTCTGTTTCTTCATCTAAATCCCGAGCGGTCGTTTGGTTTTGCTGGATTATACGAAACATGGACCCCGCCGTTGGGTGAACCTCTGACAACTTGTACGATCATAACCACCGAGCCGAATGAGTTAGTGAAACCCATCCATGATCGAATGCCAGTCATTCTGCCAAAGTCGGCTGAGGACTTCTGGCTCGATGCGGCGGTCGAGGATCACCGGCGCTTGCTCGATTTGCTGCAACCTTATCCCGCTGTGGAGATGGCCGCATACACGGTGTCTACGCTGGTGAACTCAGTCAAGAACGATTCGCCGGAGTGCATCGAACCAGCAGCCGCGATGGGTCAACCGTCGCTCTTTTGACCGACCCGATTGTTGCGTTATTGAACGATTTATCTGTCGGGTGTGATCGATCAGGGAGTCTTTGACTCGAGGTTTTGGACTCTCCTATCAAGTAGTCGGTGCTCGCCGCGAAGCGTAAGCAAATCCTCGTTTAACACTTCCATTTTTGAGGCCATCAGGCGGAATCCATCCTTCATTTCGGCCCTTAGTTCCCCTCTGGTTTCGGCAATCTCACCTTTGAGCTCGGCTCTGGTTTCCGCAATCTCTACTCGGACTTCCGCAATCTCTGATCGGACTTCCGTCAGCTCGGCTCGGACTACCGTGAGCTCTGCGCGTACTTCCGTGAGCTCTCCTCTGGTTTCCGCAATCTCAGCAAGCGCCCGCTCCCAAATGGGTTTGGTCTCAAGCGAATTACGCGTAGCAGTTCTTTCAATCGCTTCCAGCCGAACTTCAAATCCTTTAACGGTGGCATTCAGTGATTGAACGGACTTACTCAGCGATTGAACTTCTATGATAAGCGCATAGATCGGGTCGTCGACCTTCGGGCTCGTAGGTTCCTTGTCTCCGGGTAGCTTCTGTGTTGAATCGTCACTCATTCTTAATCCTCGCTTTGCACGTTGATACCCAGGATGTCCATAATATATCAAGAATGATGACTTCTCAATACGGTGAATCCCAACTCACATCCGCCATTCAGCCGGAAACTGTATGCTTTCCCCCGGTGGGATAATAACCGCGTCCCCAAACGACTCGCCGAAACGCTCGACCACCTTTCCATCCTCACCCATCAACTCAACCTCGTATTCTGCGATCTCGGTCTCGCGTTTGGTATGGTTTGTGAATCCGCAAACCACCCACAGATGTTGGTGCGGGCCAAACTCAAACACGCCGCCCGAATCCCAATCGCCTGTCCAAACGACCTGTCCCTCGGGGTCCATCAAGACGAGGCTATACCTCGCGATCCTCAACGCCGGCGAGGCTTGCGGAGGCGAGGACTTCGAATTCGACGGCTTCGGAGGCGAGGCCTGCGGAGGCGGGGGCTGCGAATAGGAAGCCGACCCGTTCTGGCGAGGCTCCTCAGCCGTCGTCGGTGAAGCGAGCCGGCCCTTACCGCCGCGCAACGGATTTAGCATCGACCCCCAACGCTTCAGCCAACTCTGATGAGAGGCTTGTTCGTCGTGCTGGCTCATTACGAGGCACCCTGGCTCTTTCGCAATTCCTCATTTTCTTGAAGACGGATTGCGTCGGGCACGCGCGCCCCCTCCTTACCCATCGTTATCGAGCCGCTCAACATCGCACCCTCTTCCACCAGCAGGATGGGAGTCGTTATGTCACCCTCGACGCGAGCCGACTTGTAGATCTCGACTCTCGATCTTGCGTTAACATTACCGTGAAGAGAGCCACGAATTACACATATCCCGACATCGACGTCGGCGTGAATCTCGCCGGCTTGCTCTATCATCAGCGAACCGCTTTCAGACACCAGCTTCCCAGTCACTTTACCGTCCACCAACAGTACGTCGGCGAACAGAACGTCGCCGGATACCTCGACCCCGCGGCTTATTCGTCCCTGCCCGGAGTCCTCACCGTTTGCCTTGAATTGCTTCATATCAGCCTCCATTTTTTCTTTGCGAAAGAAGGACATAATTCCCCCTGAGGGGCTCGCGGTGGGACGAACCCTGATTCTGTGCTTTCTACCGTTTTTTCTTGTTTCGAAGATCTAGGTGAGGAATGCGGAGCCTTGAGACAACTTGTTCTTTTGCGATCCGGAGTCGCAGCAGACGAGATCATAGCACAGACTTGCTAAAAGTGAAGAGCAACTTGGGATCTGGGCCTCATTGAAAACAAACGCGGTTTGCCGCGCTCGCTGAAATACGGATTCTTGATCCGCGAAAGCCGCTGTGCAATACTGCTGTCCTCGGGCTGCATTGGAATGAGGTCTCAAACTGGGCGAATGCCTTGCACTTAAAATTCTCGACATCAACGCGCTCACTGAGAGAGCGTTTTTTTTAGGGGGTAACTTATGCGTCAGAGGATCCTTCTCGCCGTATTTGTACTGTGTTTGTCTGTGCCTTTAGTCGTAGCTGCAGGAGCGCAAAGGCCAAAGCAGAAGCCGCAACCGTCATCGCCTCCGCCGAAGGAACAGACCAAAACGACCCCACCCGGGACTGCAAAGCCGGCGCCGGAGACGACCAAAAAGGCGCCGGTCGCCGATACGCAATGGGCACTGCTCGTCGGGGTCAGCCAGTATCCTGGGCAAATTCAGAGTCTGACTTTTCCAAGTGATGACGCCCGCGCAGTAAAAGACTTGCTGGTCAGCGCCGCCGGCTTTCCCGAGGACCACATTCGCCTGCTAACCGACAACGGAACTGGTGATGCAAAGGCTACCAAGCAGAATATATTTGCCGCCGTGGATTCTTTCGCGTCTAGAGTCCAGCCCGGTCACGAAGTGATTGTATTTCTTGCCGGCCACGGCATTGCTCGCGGACTGGGTCTTCAAGCGAAGAGTTTCTTCTTGCCGGTTGACGTTGATGCCCAGTCCAAGGAGTCGCTCGAACGCACCGCTGTCGACCTTGAAGATCTGGCACGCAGGCTGAGCGCGCTGAAGGCGACGCAGTTTTCTATTTTTATTGACGCGTGCCGTGAAGACCCGTTTCCCGGACGCGGCATCAAGGGCAACACGATGACCGATGTGATGTCACGCGGTCTTCGGATTACGCCTGGCGCCTCCCGACCGGCTGATGCCCCGCCGCCGACCGCTATTGTCTTCTATGCCTGTCAGGTTGGCGAACGAGCTTATGAGGACCCTCAACTAAAACACGGTGTGTTTACTTACTACATTCTGGAGGGCATTAAGGAGGTCGCTAACAGACCAGATGGCCGCGTCGAAGCAGGTTATCTTGCAAACTTTCTTCGCGAGAAGGTAGGCAAGTGGAGCAGCGACTTTGCAAGCCGAGCCAAGTTCGCGGTTGAGCAAACGCCGATGATGGTTGCGAGCGAAGTCCGAGGTCCAATGGTTATCGTCCGGATGGCTCAGTTTGCCTCGGCCTCGCCAACGCCGCCAACAAAGGGCACGGTGACTTTGGCGACTTCGCCAAATGATGCGACAGTGAGTCTCAACGGCCAGAAACTTGGCAGCTCGCCCCTGGAAAAAGAGCTTCAGCCCGGAGAATACACTGTCCGCGCCGAGGCTCAGGGCTTTCAACCAACCGAAACAAAGATAACGGTTGTGGCGGGGTATCAGCAGGAATTCACCATCACCCTGAAAGCGTCCTCCAGTAACGCAAGCTATGAGAAGGGGGTCCAGTTCGAATCGCAAAGGTTATTCCCACAGGCCATCGCATCGTATGAGCAAGCGGTTCGCGAGGATCCAAGTTTGATTGCCGCGTATGACAGGCTCTCAAACGCCTACATGTCAGCCGCTCGATATCGCGATGCAGTTGATCTGCTGACCACCGCCTCGGAGAAGCTTCCCGATAATGCGGAGTTGGTTGCCCGCCGCGCGCGCGCCCTCAGCTCGTGGGCCTTGCAGGATGAAACACAGGATGCCTCACTCAACCCGCGTCCGAGCAAGGCGATCAAATGGAAGGATGCCGCCAAAGAAGCCGTACGATCCGCGGAACTCGCTGCTAAGCAATCACCCGATCTGGCGATAGTAAATCTCGCGCTCGGTTATGCGTATACACTTGAAGAACGCGACCGGCCAAAAGCCATCAACGCGTTTGTTCGAGCATCGACAATTGCGCCCGAGGACGCGGAGAGCTATTACGGAGTCGGTTACACGTATCGCCTCATGAAGCAGTATCAGCAGGCGATCCCGCAGTTGAAAAAGGCGCTCGAGCTGCGCTCCGACTACTACGACGCTCATCGCGAGCTGGCTTATTGTTATCACGCCGAGGGCAACACCGATCAGGCGATAAAGGAGTACAACACCGCAAGCGGCTATCAAGGTGAGACAAACAACTCCGGGGAGATGGCGGGCAATCATCTGGCGCTTTCCGCTTTGTACGTCGAGAAAGGCCAGCAGGTCGGCGGACCTGAAGGGGACAACATCTCCAAAGCGGGCAAAGGGCACGAAACTGAAGCGCGTGGATATGATCCGACGCTGAAAGCCGCGCTAAAGGTTCTTACGGCGAGCGGCGTTTCATATCGGATGACTGCCTATCTGCCGTCTGAGGTTCGCAGCCTGATAAACACCGGAAATGTAAGCATTCCCGGGACGGGAGGAATCAAGATACCTTTTGGGAAGAAGAAGCCCTAGAGTCAGTCGGTCCGAGAATACCCCCAACTTCAGTTGGGGGTTCTTTAGGTTTGGCCTAGGCGCTGACTTATCAGGCATCCCGATTTTGCTCCGAAAACAAAGAAAAGAGACGGCGGCCGTCCGTAGGCGGAAACTAAAAACCCCCAACTGAAGTTGGGGGTATTGCCGGGATCGTCGTCCATGACAAGTTTTCAGGCCGCGTTCGGCCGTTTGGCCCATCGAATACGCTTACTGTCCGTGCACAATCTTACCGCCAACGATTGTATACACCACTTTGGTATCGAGTATCTCGCGCGGTGTTGCCTGCAACAGGTTCCTGGTCAGGACTACCAGATCCGCGATCTTGTGCACTTCGATCGAACCTTTGGTCTTCTCCTCGAAGTTCGCATAGGCGGTGTTGTAGGTATAAGCCCGAATCGCCTCCTCAATGGTAATCCGCTGCTCGGGGAACCATCCGCCGGCCGGTTCCCCGCTCAAGGTCTGGCGGGTGACCGCAGCATACAAACCAAGCATCGGGTTTATGGGATACTCCGAAGCAGATGTTCCCGGCCAATCAGTTCCGAAACACAGCACAGCACCGCTGTCCTTGATGCTCTTGAACGCGTAAGCGCCCTTGCAGCGCTCGCGGCCAATTCGCTCTTCCATCCAACGCATGTCGTCGCTCAAATGAAAGGGTTGAACTTCCGCCACGACTCCGAGCTTACCCAGCCGCCTGAAGTCCGACGGAGCGATCACCTGAGCGTGAACCAGACGAAAACGGCGGTCGCGCACTCCGTTCTGCCGGTTTAGCTCTTCCAGATAATTCAACAGCACGCTGTTGGCTTCGTCGCCTATGGCGTGAACCGTCAATTGCAGCCCCGCGCGATCGGCATCGAGCATATACTGCAGAAACTTTCCTTCGACAAAATTGCCCTTGTCATCAACCATGAGTGGGCGCCATTTTCCACGGTTTGCGGGATCATTCGAATAAGGCTCGAGAAAACGCGCCGTGCTGGTTCCCATAATCCCGTCGATGTGCCCCTTTAGCGCGCCCATCCTGATCCACTCATCTCCCGACCCTACCTTGATGCCGCGGCCGTTGATCTCTTCCCATCGATCGAGCCCCGGTCGAAAGTGCACCCGTACAGTGAGCTCGTTTGCCTTTAACAGCTCGCGATAAATCTCCAGTTGCTCGTCGTCGCTCATATCGCTGACGTTAGTCACCCCGTGCTTTCGAATCTCGGCCAAAGCATTCTTTGTTTGTTGAACGCGGCGTTCGTGCGAAAACTTTCTGGGAATAGCCGAAGCAAACAACGCCCTTACACCCTGGCCTCGCATCCGTCCGTTGAACCGACCTCCGGCATCACGAACAAACTCGACGCCTTCGATCCTGGATCCAGCGGGCTCGGTTCCCTGCCTTCTCGTCTCTGTTGTTGCGCCCGCCGAGCCAGCGGGAATCTTCGGATCGGCAGGATCGATTCCAACCGCGCGTAACGCGGCGCTGTTTGCCGCAAATTCTGAATCATCGAATTTGCGGATAAACATCGGATGCTCTTTTGTAATCGTCTCGATTTCTCGCATGTCGGGCGAGAACGGCTCGCGGCGGCCGCCCCCGGCGCTGCCCGCCGCCCACTGGTCATAAGCGCCCCAATAGCCTCCAAGTATCCACTCGCCTTTTGACAAACGGGCAACGACATCTCTGACTCGCGCAACGAATTCCTGCTGAGTTGCGGCGCGCATTATGTTGAACTCGAGGAACTGCGCTGCCGAAGCGAAATGGACGTGGTTGTCATTAAATCCTGGCAGCACGAACGCGCCCTTAAGATCGATCACCTTTGTTTGTTTTCCCTGATACTTCTTGACGTCCTTGTTAGCGCCGACAAAAACGAATTTCCCGCCGCGAATTGCCACCGCTTCCGTGAGCGTGTTCGTAGAATCGACTGTGTAGATGAGACCGTTGCGCAGAATCAGATCGGCCGGATCGGGCGACATCATTTCCTGCCCCGCCAGCGTCAGCGATGTCAACGATACGAGTATGCACACTGTCAATACGACAACGATGCGAACGATCATTGTTCTACTCCTCAGTTTGAGCGGGATTGCCTCGGACTCCCCGCAGGTCATAGGTTCATATCACCGCTTCGTCGCATTCAACGTTCCTTTGCTCAAGCCCACGGACAGCGTCACTTTTCGTGCTGACTCCTCCAAGCTTTCACGTAGCGTGCTGTTCTAGGATTAGCTTCGTTCCACTTCGGGGCCGTTGTGCTGTCCGCGATCATCACCAGCGAAAGAGCTATCATGCGATCAACCTTTTCCATATTGGCATAATCGATCTTATCCCAATGATCGCCGGCGCCGTGATAGTCCGGAAATACAAATGCGGTGCACAAGGTGTGCGCCGGAACGCCTTTGTCGGCGAGGGCCTGGTTGTCGCTTCTGTCAAAGAAGGAGTCGCTGTTCTGTTCGTGCTTGTAGACCTTGATACCGGTCAGCTTGCCGGCCGATTCCATAATCGTCCCTACATCGGAATAGTCGAATCCCGTAATTGATGCGTTCGCGAGCTGCGGCCCTTCACTGCTGTCGGTTCGGCCAAGGTGTTCGAGATTGATATTCGCAACCGTCTTGCCGATTGGAAACACCGGATGACGGCCGTAATATCGAGCGCCCAACAGCCCTCTCTCTTCGCCAAAGAATGTCATGAAAACGATGCTTCGCTTCGGGCGCTGTTTGAGGCTCGCAAGCGCAGACGCCAACTCGATTACCGTCACCGTTCCGCTACCGTTATCATTGGCGCCGTTGAAGATGTTGTCACCTTCAAGCTCGGGCCGCATGCCAATGTGATCGTAGTGCGCGGTAAGGAGCACACACGTGTCTTTCAAAACCGCGTCGGAGCCTCGCAGCACTCCGATCACATTTCGCAACGGCACCGGGTGCTCGACTGGAGCGGGCACTTTGAGGGAGAGCTCGGTGGTAGTAGGCCCGAGTTTCGCCTCATCAAACAGCTTGATCGCCCGCGGATCGTGAACAGTTATTACCGGAGTGCTCGGCGGCCGCGTTACCCGCTCACGCCTATCTTCGGGATCGATCAGACGACCCTGTACGGGTCCGGTTCCTCGTGCGCTCAAGCGATCGATCGTGAGCACGAGTGCTGCGTTCATCGCGGTCATCTTACTCACAAACTCCTGGCGGGCCATATACATCTCGAGGCGTCGAGGTCCCTGTGCTCGGCGGGAATCGGGGATTTCAACGATGATTGCCTTTCCGGCAACTTGCTCAGGCTTGAGCGCCGCGACTGCGGCGAGGTCCGCATAGTCCACCTTGAGCAGCGAACTCGTCAGTTTCAGCGCTCTATCGATGTTGAAGCTCACCTGGTCCTTCGCAATGTTAACCGTCTCGATACCGGTCTTGAGGCTCAACTCAAACCCGTCCATTGGCGTATCCGCGAGGACAAAATTCGCGGTCTGAAAGTAACCATTGTCTCCCGCAGGCTCGAGCCCGGCTCGCCTAAACTGCGCGGCAATGTACTCTGAGGCGATGTCCAGTCCTCGCGAAGGAGTATTTCGTCCTTCGAGTGCGTCTGAGGCGATAAATGACAGATGCCCCCGCATTGACTCTCCAGAGACGCGATCCAGCGCCGCTCGAACCTCCGGGGTGACTGTGAAGAGTTGTGCCGGCTGCTGCGCGCTCAGACAGCACACAGCGATCCCCAGCAAAAACACGCTGCGAACGACACGCCTTGGCGTGCCCGCGGCGTTCTCCGGTATCAAATCAATTCTCATCCGTTGCCTCTTAGTTCTAACTAACAAACCGATCCGGCGCCTCGTCAAAGCCCGGTCTAACGAAACTTTGCGCTTTTGGAAATTCCTGCTCAGTCGCGCGGCGCAATTGCTCGATATGAAGAATGATCGGAAGAATACTGTCACTCTTTGCCGGAAGAAACTCTCGCAGCCTGGCCCAGGCGCCTATCGAGCGCTCCATTCCGATCAGAGCGACTTTGGCGGAACCGTCTGAATCCTTCTGCCTCGGAGACCCCGTCGAGTACTCGTCGGCTTCCTCGTCATCGTCGTACTCTTCGATCTCGTCTCGAATCAGTCCTCGCGTTATCTTGACTGCGATTTGAAACTCGTACCACCGTATCACCGCGACGGCGTCCTGGATCTCCGTTGCCCGATCCTGTGCGTCAAAATCGACAAGCGGCAAATCTCCCCGAGCGGGGTAGGTATCTGGTAACTGCTCCGAGTCGGAATACTCTCGCTCAAACCACTCATTCACGAGTTTTATATAATGCTCTGCCGATTGAGCGAGTGGGTGGCTCTCAGAATAGGCCCTGCGGCGATTCTCTTCTTGTTCTACCTCAGCGGTATCCAGCGCATCCAAATCAATCCCTTGTTCGGCGGCAATCTCGCTTATCATTTCATGAGTCTGTTTGAAAATTGAGGAGAGTCTATCCCAAAAGGCATCGCTGTTGATATCCTGGGCCTCATGATCAAAGCCGTCCTCCTGTTCCATCGAATACAACCTGCAGCGAGAAGTGAACGAGCATCGCTCGCACCACCGATCACAGTAGTTGAAAATGCCGTCGATAAACCGGGCATCGTCAGGATTTGCTAAGCGAGATCTGCGCTTTGTCATTCTTTATTCGCGCTATCCCCGGTCGCGCCGCAGAGTCAGGCCTCCGTCGACGGTTATCACCTGACCGGTAACATAATTGTCAGGCTCGAGCAGCAACCTCACCACGCGAGCGACATCCTCAGGACGTCCGAAGCGCGGAATGATCTTCTGAGTTAGATAAAAGTCGTACTTCCCCGATTCGATCGACTGAAGCGCCATGCCTGCGCGGTTGACGCCGGGAGCAACAACGTTCACTCGCACACCGCCCGGTCCTCCCCATTGCTTGGCCATTATTCGAGCGGCGCCGACCAACGATGTCTTCGGCCCGGCGTAGTTGATGCTCGATTCGAATACCGCAACCGCCTGCATCGTCGAAAGCAGCACGATCGCGCCTTCGTTCCCACGCTTGATCATACGGGCCGCGGCCTCACGCGCCAGCAGAATCGGAGAGAAGTAGTTGTTCTGCATTGAATCGCGCAAATCGGCTTCGGTCAGATCTTCAAACTTTACACGCGCCGGATCGCCGGTAAAGCAAACCATTCCATACACCCCGTCGCCAAGCGCGTCGGCCGCGTCTACATAGCGCACGCGAACATCAGGTTCTGAAAGGTCCCCTTCGACCAGATGAACAGTCGCCTTGTATCTGGCTTCTATAGCCTGTTTCAAGGCGTCGGCTCGCTGGCGGTCGCCTTTGTAACCGACGACGACCGTAGCGCCTTCTCGCGCGAGCAATGCCACCGTTGCACTCCCGAGCCCGCCGGTACCGCCGGCCACCAGCACAACTCGTCCGGCAAGCGACCGCTCGTTGAAATCGAAGTCAAATGGGTTTGCCAAGTCCTAAGTCTCCAAACGCTCGGACAAGTGTCCATCAATGGACGCGTTCGAATCAAGTCACCCTTTGCACGTCCGCCGAAACCAAGAGCTGCGCAATGGTCACACGACGGTCGCTGTTATAATCTCACCGGAAAGAAATACACTTAGCAAAGGAGAAGGAATGCCTGCAAACAAGATTCTAGAATCACTGAGCGATCCTGTCGCGCAAGAGCTGCTGAACTCCCGGATACCGGCTCGGCTTGCTTACACGGGGCTCGATGGATCCGCGCGAGTCGTCCCGATCTGGTTTCATTGGGATGGCCGGCAGTTGGTCCTGGGCTCCGCGCCGAGCTCGCCAAAAGTGACTGCACTATCAAGAAACGGTAAGGTCGCTCTGACCATCGATGAAGACACGTATCCGCCTAAGGTGCTGCTGGTGAGAGGCTTAGCCTCGGTCGAGATCATCGAAGGCGTAGTGCCTGAGTACGGCAAGGCGGCAAGACGATATCTGGGAGAAGAGGAAGGGAGTGGATGGGAGCAGCAGGCTCGCGGAATGTTCAAACAGATGGCCCGCATCGCAATTGAGCCGGAGTGGGTGAAGATCCTGGATTTTCAGACCAGATTCCCGAGTGCGATTGAAAAGGCTATCGGCGGCGCGGATCAAGAAAGCTAGGTCCCCGCGATCAGACTTCATTCCCCTGGGAAGAATCATAGGCACAGCGTCAAACTAGTCTCTAATGGTGTTCCGGCCGCCGCGCCGTGCGGTATTGACTTGTTCCCAAACCAGCCAGGCTATGCATGGAGCGTAGATGCTCGCGCCCAGCCACAGCGGCACGTCGGGATACACTAACGGCGTGTACCATACGAGATACAGCAGCACCGACGCGCACGTTAGGTAGAACCATCCCATTCTCGGGGCAAAGCAGAGAAATGGAACCAGCCACACGTAGTACCAGGCGTAGCGGGGCGTGGTAAGCAACAAGAACGTTCCAATCAACGTAAGAGCGCCCCGAGCCACATCGGACACATCTCGTTTGATTCTAAGCATCTGCCAGATGACAACCGTTAATAGACACGCCGCCGCAAATACAACGAACACGACCGTCGGAATCCAGATCACCTGGCGGATGACATGTAGTAAGAAATACCGTGCTCCGCTTTGCACGAATCCTTCCTGCTCAAAATAGCTTCGCGCGAACCAAAACGAGTTGCCGCTCGTGTCCAGATAGCTTAGATAGGCCAACATCATAGTGGCCCCAAAGGTAAGCAGCATTGCTAGATTACTTTTGTGAGCAACGCGATTGAAAAACAATGAGACGCGGGAACCCGTCGGCATGTTTTGGCCCTTCGAAGAACCTTCAGTCGACTCTGGCTTTGTGCGTAGAAAAACCGGAAGCAAAAGCGCCGGAAAGAACTTGACCAGCGTCGCCAGCGCGAGCGGGACTCCGGTGAGCGCCCACTTCCGACTCGACCACGCTAAAAGCGCGAGCGCGATAAACGCGATGTACCCCGACTCGATATGACCGCTATGCGCGCCTTCAAAGATCACCAGCGGATGCCAGGCGAAGATGATAGCTCGCGCGGGGTCGATGCCGTTGCGCGCAAGC
>DASRIZ010000620.1:0-5589 GCA_035649735.1 Blastocatellia bacterium
TAGCTACTCAAGGAGATCCTATGAAACAGCTCAGCCCTATACGAAAAATCAGAAAGAACGTCTCTATCCAGCGGATAAGTATGCGTGGCGGTCTCGTCGCTTGCCTTGTCTTCAGCCTGGCCGTGGGCATAAGGCCTGCCAACGCAGACAAACCTGACCGCACAGTTCACGCGCTCTTTGATCTTCACCATCCGGAGACGGGACCCTTTCCCTCGGACGTCTTCACGGTTCCTGATCAGACGCACAACACAGGACGCAGGGTGAACCTGCCGTACCCTGACTGCACGATTCGCGTGTCCGACTGCGAAGATCTCAACGTAGTCAATACGCTGGACGGGTTCGGCCTGCAAACTCGCCTTTCGATCCCGTTCGACGGCTCGATTGATGTAAACACGGCTACGGGGGAGACCGTGTTTCTCATCAGTCTGGGTAGTACGATTGACCGGAACGGCGACCCGCCCGGCACGGTTATCGGTATTAACCAAATCGTGTGGGACACCTTCACGCATACGCTACACGTCGAGGCCGATGAGCTTCTCACGCAACACACTCGCTACGCGCTCATCGTCACCAATCAGCTGCGTGATACCGAGCGGAGGCCTGTCGAGGCGAGCGAGAGCTTTCGCCGGTTCCGGCAGACGGTGCGAGGAGAGTATAAGCAGGCGCTGCTCGAGGCTATCCACGCGGCGCGGGGCCTCGGCATACGCGAACGCGACATAGTGACCGCGAGTGTCTTCACGACGCAGAGCATCACTTCGGTGATGGAGAGAATTCGGGATCAAATCAAGGACGGCACGCCGGACCCCGCCAACTTCCTACTCGGCCCGATGGGCGAGCGCGCGGTCTTTAACCTGCTGGACGTGGCAAGCATTTCTTGGAGGCGGCAGACTCAGGTCGACCCACCTGCGTTCAGTCCGATGCCAATCGACCTGGATGTTCTTGAAGTTGTCCCCGGGGCGGTGGGAACGATCGCGTATGGGCATTACGTTTCACCCGACTACAACGTTCACCCAGGCGAATACATCCCGGCAGTGGGAACGCGCACCGGGACCCCTGTCGTGCAAGGCTACAACGATATCTACTTCACCCTGTTTCTGCCCTCTGGCCCCAAACCGGAAGCCGGCTGGCCGATCGCCCTGACCGCCGGCGGCACGACCGGCAACCAGCATTTCACGTCTGGCAACTTCGCATCCAAGCTGGCCGCCAATGGTATCGCCGCGATCGGCATCAATAACGTGGGGCAGGGGTTCGGGCGGCTTAGCACGCTCACGGTGAACATGACCAATGGTTCATCCCTGACCATCCCCGACGCAGGCCGGGGGATTGATCAGAACGGCGATAACGTGATCACGAACGTAGAAGGCAGCGAGGCCGCCGGCCCTTGGTCTTGGACAATCTCGTCCCGCGATTCCAACCGTCAAACGGTAATTGATCTCATGCAGCTTGTGCGCCTCATCGAGGTCGGGATGGACGTCGATGGGGACAATGTGGCTGATATCGATCCGTCGCGCATCTATTTCGTCGGTGCATCTACGGGCTCGATGATCGGCACGATCTTCTTGGCTCTCGAACCGAGCGTGCCTGTAGGCGTCGCCGCCGCATGTCCCGGCGTGATCCCCGAGCACGCGCGATGGCAACCGAACCGCCGGTCGCTGATCGGAGTTGCCCTCCAGGCGCGAACGCCGCCGCTGATCAACTCACCCGGGTTGACGGAGATCGACGGGGTCGCCGTCGCGGGGCCTCATTTCAACGAGAACAAGCCGCTCCGCAACCGGCCACCTGTGATCAACACCATCCAAGGTGCGATCGAGATCCAACAGGCGTTGGAGTTTGCTGAAATGGCCTCGGAGTCAGGTCTCACACCGGTGTGGGCGCGGCACCTTCGAGAAGAACCTTTGCCAGGTCTTTACCCAAAGTCGGTCATCTACCAATTTGCAACGGGCGATCAGCAGGCCGTCAATCCAGGCACGACGGCGCTCATTCGAGCGGGAAACCTGGCGGATCGGACACTTTACTACCGCCACGATCTGGCGTTCGCGCAGGATCCCAGTCCGAGCATGCCGAAGAACCCTCATCTGTTCGCCGGTTCGCCGACTGCTCCCAACGCGCTGTTTAGTGAGATCTCGCGAGGAGCGCAGGATCAGATCGGCGCTTTCCTGGCCTCTGACGGCACCCTCGTCATTCATCCCGAGCCCGCACAGTTCTTTGAGGTTCCGATCAGCAGTCCGCTTCCGGAGGACCTGAACTTCATCCGCTAGGTCTCGAAAACCCGACGTTTCTGCCTCAGGGAGGATCCGATGCGCTCACAAATTTCATCACGTTCTAGCATGCAGAGGTCTCACCATCGATTTTCACGTGCAGGGCCGACAAAGACAGGCTACCTCGCCAAGGCGATAGGAGGTGCTTATGACGCTTTACCAAACGATGATTGTCACTTGGAGTATCTTATTTTTAGCTCACTCTTCTAGTTGGGCACAATCAATTGTGGCAGCGGTTCTACCATCGAGTCGCTCCGTTCAGGTCGGAACTTCTTTCACGTTCCCCCCGCCCAACTTGGCCTTTGCGACCATTATAAATGCGGGTCAACAGCTAGCCACTGACTGCGGAATCTCGCCGCTCAGCAGTATTCCGGCGAGTTTCTCTTATATCGACCTCGAAGCCCCCTGGGATTATGGCCCCATAGACATTCCTGCAGGGGCAGCCCACAGATTCGCCTTTGGGTTGATCCCCACTGCTCCAATTGCTCCGACCGACGTGCTGCTGAGTTTTAAGTGCGCTAACACTGAACCGGCTCCGATCATCCCGGGAGTCAACACCCTTCTCTTTTCGGCTTCAGCTACTCCGGTCGCAGACATCGTGGCCATAGCGGCAACCCCCAACAAAGACGGCATTGTGAATATCCCTGGAGCGAATGGGACCGGTGCGTTTGCGGTGGCCACGGTGAACGTAGGGATCACGAGCACAATCGTAGCATCGGCGGACACGGGGAGCGCAACACTACCCGTGGGCATCTTTCTCTGTCAGACCAACCCGGCCACTGCACAGTGTATCTCGGCGATTGACAGCAATGTGACAACGACGATCAACGCCAACGCCAGACCATCTTTCGGAATCTTTGTCCAGGGCAACGGCAACGTGCCTTTTGATCCAGCGGGGAATCGAATCTTTGTACGGTTCAAAGACGTTGATGGAGTGACCCGTGGTTCTACCAGCGTGGCGGTGAGGACATCAGATCCTTGCCCTCCTGATGCATGCTGTGGATGCTGGGATTATTGAAGTGTAACGCGCGGCTCAACCAGCGTGGCCGTGAGGACACAGTGACATGAAACAACTAAAGATAGGCAAAAAAACCGTGGCGGCAATTTTAGTTTTTCTCTGGATGGTTTTACCTGGTTCGGCTTTAGCCGCAGAGCGCAAAAGTGACTTACGCGTAACCTACAGCCCGCCACGCATCTCTGTAGAGGCACGAGGAGTAAAATTGCGGGAGGTGCTTAGAGATGTTTCGCTGAAGGTGGGCTTCGAGCTAACGGATTACGGAATCCCAGATAGGGACCTCACGGTCTCTATCGAGGAAACCACCGTGGAAGATCTCCTCCGCCAACTGCTGCGGGGCGAGAATTACGGCCTTGTCTACCGGGAAAAAGACAGGGCTATCAGCAAGGTCTTGCTCGTGAGTCCTCCCGTCTATGCACAGGCAGCCCCCATACCCGAGAACCAGCAGATACGGACGGAAGCGAGCCTCGGCTCGGAAGGACTCACGGTTTTTTCTGCCGCACCATCTTATCAACCGGCGAGACCGGAACGAAAGCGGGAAAACAGACCCGAGAATGAGACAAAGGTTGAGGACATCCTGCGAGTGCATGCGATCTCGGGCCTGGCGGGATCGGGTACTTTTCCACAGAGCTCGACGCCGAACGCGCCTCAACCGTTGAGGAATTCGACTTCGGCCGCCACAGGAACCGCATCCTTCCCTACACAATCAGGCGGGATTATGAACGATAGCTTGGCCGCGACAACCCGTCTTGCGCAACAGAATTTGAAGGCTCTGGCAGACGGGCTGGCAGCCGCAACCCATTCTTTACTCAACTATCCGGCTAACAAATAGAACGGGGACTTTTGCTTGCGACTGCGAGCAAAAATGGAGCGGGGGTCTTTTTTCTGATTTAAGGGGTCAGGCGCCATGAACCGATCATGTTCGCGTATCATCCAGCTCGGGCTTCCCTTCTCGCTGCTAGTTACTTTTTCAAAAGGACTTGGAGCGCTGAAACCAGAGTCCAAATTCGCTCGCCACAGGAAGGAACCCACATCACAGACGAACAGGAGTATTGTTGGTCAAGAGAGTTTGAGACAATCTCCAACTCCATCCCCATCAACAGGTGAGGTTCCTTAATAGTAGTCGGTTTATGATCAGGCAAATCTTTATCATGGCGTGTGCGGCGTTCTTGGTCGTTGCACTCCTGATAGCAAAGCAAAGTGCTTGGGGACAAACCGCACAACCAGAGTTGATTGGATTTAAAAGCGGTAATCTCGAGCTTAAAGGCTTTGTTTGGAGACCTTCAGGCGACGGTCCCTTTCCCGCCGTGTTGTGGAACCATGGCAGCGAGAAATCTCCAGGATCAGTCGATAGCGTGGCCCCCTACTTCGTGAGCAAAGGATACGTCTTCTTCGTACCGCATCGTCGCGGGCAGGGGCGTTCGCCGGGACCTTACATCATGGATGAGCTAAATGCGTTATCGAGGGATGAACGTAGTCGGAGGCTGGTGGAGCTTCACGAAATACAACTCCAAGATCAACTGGCCGGATTGCAATATTTGCAGAATCAAACATTCGTAGACAGAAATCGAATCGCGGTCATGGGTTTTTCCTTTGGCGGGATCCAAACGATGCTTGCCGTCGAGCGCGGACCCGGGCTATCGCGTCGCCGTGAATTGCTCGGGAGCTGCTGAGACCTGGAGAGGCTCCTCGGCTTTGCGCTCGCGTCTCACCGCGGCTGCGAGTAAAGCGACCATGCCGGTCTTCTTTCTGCAGGCGGAAAACGACCACGATCTGACTCCGAACCGCGTCTTGAGTGAAGAGGTCCGGAAAGCCGGCAAGCCGGTAGAAGCAAAAGTCTATCCTCCCATCGGCTCAGGCCCGCGGGAAGGTCACAGCTTCTGTTTGCGTGGCACGGAGACTTGGGGTCCGGACGTTCTCAAATTTATCGAGAGGCACCTCAAATAGAAATGAGCACCGCGGCTAATCGAACATTAAGGTTTCTGTAACGAAAGGAGTAGCACTCACCGATGAAGACGTTCACGACAATTCCACTGCTGCTGTACTGGCTGGTTAACGTCTGGAACCCCAGTGAAGTCGTCGCACTAGAAGGCGTCGTTCTTTGAATGGCTGGGCAACGCGGGTTAGGAGTACAAGACGTGATGTTCTTTTACAAAGTATGAGTCGACATTAGTTAGAATCGGAAGAGATCGCCTACTCTATTTCTAGGGACTTTATCAGTTTAAAGAGATATTTGGCTTCAAGGCCAAGTATCTTGGCCGCGGCGGAGCGATTTCCGCGAGTCGTGGCTAGCGCCTTCAAGATTAACTCTTTTCT
>DASRIZ010000621.1:0-3456 GCA_035649735.1 Blastocatellia bacterium
TGACAAATTCGAGAGCGCGTTCAAAGAAGCAGCTAAGGCGCGTAGCAGCGCTCTCGCCGTGGCGCAGGACTCGTTGGCCCAATCTAATTTAAAACTAATCGCCGACCTCGCGATAAAAAATCGGCTGCCGGCGATTTACCCTCGGGGAGATTTCGTCACCAGCGGTGGTTTGATGTCCTACGGGGCCGACCCGGCCGAAACCTATCGGCGTGCGGCGTTGATGGTCGACAAAATCCTCAAAGGCGCCAAGCCAGCCGACTTGCCGGTCGAGCAGCCGACGAAGTTCGAATTCGTCATCAATCTAAGAACCGCCAAACAGATCGGCCAGAATATTCCGCCCAACGTGCTGGCGCGGGCGGACCGAATTATCAGGTAAGTTGAGGTAACCTTTGGACGCGGCGGTGTCATTGACACCATGGCGGCCTGATGTCATCGTTTCACTGGAGGTGAACTATTATGGGACGTCCGATGCAGTCTTCGCCCAAACGACCGCGAATCAGTGTCGATGTATTGCCCGAGGTGCGACGGCGCCTTCGTTTGGCAGCGGCAAAACGCGATGTTTCAGTGCGACAGTATGTCATCGGGGCGATCGAAGAACAGCTTCGGGAAGATCTCGGAGAAGACGATGAAGGAGTAATGACCTTGACGGCGAAGGCTGATCCGGTGCTGGCCGAACTGTGGGACAATTCCAAGGATTCCGCCTATGACCGTTTATAATCGGGGCGATGTGGTGCTGGTTGGTTTCCTGTTCTCCGATGAATCAGCAAAAAACTCCGCCCCGCTGTCGTCATTAGCTCTGCGGCTTACAACCGTTCCCGACAAGAGATCATCGTCGCCGCGATCACGAGCAACACCAAACGCCGCCTCTTCGGCGATTATCTGCTCGCGGGTTGGAAGGGGGCTGGGCTCCTCTTCCCGTCCCTGGTGACAGGAATCTTCCGCACGATTAAGCAAACGATGATCGACCGGAAAGTAGGCACGATGCCGAAACCCGACATGCAAGCCATCGACCTGAAATTACGCCAATCACTTGGCCTGTGACTATTGTCACAGGAATACATTAAGCCTCGAAGGTTACCGAGCCAACCTGAGTCCCCGTACAGCAGTCGACGAAATTCGCTCTGACCTTCACCTTGAAAGCCGCCAAACAGATCGACTTGACGATCCCACCCAACGTGCTGGCGAAGGCGGACCGTGTCATAAGATGACAGTTCTGAGTACTGAGTACAGAGTAACGAGTGCTGAGTTATGAAGTGTGAGAATCGAGTTCCGAGCATTCAAGACTCAGCACTCAGGACTCGTCACTCAGAACTTCGCTAGGGATTCGCGATGAAACAACTTTTTTCAATCCTTCTAATCGTCGCGGTGGTGGTTGTGGTCGCGATAGCTCACGCCCAGCAGCCGACGAAAGTCCCGCGCATTGGGTATCTCGGGGCGAACGATCTAACTAGTGAGTCCACCCGTGCCGAGGCAATTCGACTGGCTCTGCGCGAGCGTGGCTACATAGAAGGACAGAACATCGCCATCGAATACCGATACGCAGAAGGGAAGCGCGATCGGCTCCCTGCGCTTGCGGCCGAGCTGGTGCGCCTCAAGGTTGATATCATTGTGGTGGCAGGAGGGGATGGTCCGATCCGGGCGGCCAAGAATGCGACCAAGACGATCCCTATCGTTATGGCGGGCACCGGGCCCGATCCCGTCGAGGCAGGCTTCATTGAAAGCCTTGCCCGTCCCGGCGGCAACGTCACCGGCCTGACAAACCTTAACAGGGAGCTAGGCGGAAAGCGGCTGGAGCTGCTCAAAGAAGCCGTTCCCAAAGTTGCCCGTGTCGCGGTTCTCTACGAACAGGCCAATCGGCCCAATGTAATCGAGGTGAAAGAGGTTCTCCCAGTGGCGGCGCGTGCGCTGGGGTTAACTGTTCGGTCTTGGGAGGTACGAGGTGCGGACGGTTTCGATACGGTATTCGCTGCGTTGAATAAAGACCGCCCAGATGGACTCTTCGTGACCGGGGGCTCGCTAATGGCTGCTAACCGAAAACGGATCGCGAGCTTTGCGTTAAAGAGCCGGTTGCCGTCGTCGTTCACCGACAAAGAAGCTGTAGATGCCGGTGGGCTCATGTCCTACGGGGCGGACGTCGCAGACGGCTATCGGCGTGTAGCCACCTACGTGGACAAAATCCTGAAGGGAGCCAAGCCTGCCGATTTGCCAGTGGAAAGGCCGACGAAGTTCGAGTTGGTGATCAATCAAAAGGCAGCAAAACAGATCGGCCTGACGATTCCGCCGAATGTGCTGGCGCGGGCCGATCGGGTCATCAAATGACGATAGGCAACAGGCAACAGGCAGTAGGCAACAGTAAAAAACTGAAACTCGTTCCCTACGTGCTTTGCGCATTACTCTTTGCGCTTTGCGGTTCCGTCCAGGCACAGCAGACAGGGAAAATCTTCCGCATAGGTTTGCTGGATAATGGCACTCCTTCTGGTAGCGCGGTTCTCTGGGACGCGTTCCGGCAGGAGATGAGCAGACTACGGTGGATTGAGGGAAAGAATCTCATCATCGAATACCGGTTTGGAGAAGGAAAAAATGATCGCATACCCGAGCTTGCGGCGGACCTGGTTCGTCTTGAGGTTGATCTGATCGTGACTGTAGGAACACTGGCAGCGTTGGCGGCGAAGAAAGCGACTACTGCCATCCCCATTGTGATGGCGAACGCTGCGGACCCTGTAGATTCCGGTTTGGTTACTAGTCTGGCGCGGCCGGGAGGCAACGTCACCGGGCTCTCGGGTTTAGGGACCGAGCTAATTACCAAAAGGCTGGAGATACTCAAGGACACGGTTCCCAAGCTCGCCCGAGTTGGAGTCCTGCGGCCGGCGGGAGGATCAGACCGCCAACTAAAAGACCTGAGGCCTGCGGCTGTCGCATTGAAGCTCAAATTAGAGGAGATCGTGGCTCAACTCGACCCCAAAGGTTTTGAGAACGCCTTTCAAGCTGCAAAGCAGAAGCAGGTGGGCGCGATTGTGACGATTAGCGCTCGCCAACTTTTCGTCGAAAGAAAGCGGATCGTCGAGCTTGCCGGCAAATACCGCTTACCGTCCATTTACTTTCAGAAGGAGTTTGTCGATGAAGGCGGCCTCATGTCCTATGGGGCAGACTTCGATGACCTCTATCGGCGCGCGGCTGTTTACGTGGACAAGATCTTGAAAGGTGCCAAACCGGCTGATTTGCCGGTGCAGCAGGCGACGAAGTTTGAATTCATCATTAACCTCAAGGCGGCAAAACAAATCGGCCATACGATTCCACTCGGTTTGCTGGAGCGGGCGAATCAGGTGAGGAAGTGAGAACATGGAGTGATGGAGTATTGGAGTACTGGAGTGATGGCGGTCCGGAACCCATTACTCCACCACTCCATTACTCCAGTAGTCCAATTAGGAATCTGCTAGGGAGTAAAAGATGAAAGTT
>DASRIZ010000622.1:0-28989 GCA_035649735.1 Blastocatellia bacterium
CCCGCAATCGTATTGAATAATTGCACTCGTGATTGTCGATGTACATTGGCGATATATCCGAAATCCCAGGTCACCAGCAGATCAGCCTTGTTCACCGATGCGATCGCAACGTGCAGCGCATCGGCCACATATTTGCGATGAAATATACCCCGCGAGACGTAGCCTTCGGCAAGTATCGCCGCCTCCTCACTAATTTCAAACAACGGCACGTCGCGTATTAGATTCAAATACGCCGTGCGGCGCGGTTCTTCGGTTCGTTCGAGCTCGCGGACAACCAGCGGCGAAATGTACGGCGCGTAATCAGCAAGCTCGTGTTCCCACCACCGGATCGTCAAATCCCGGCGGAAGGGTTCGCCGTTGTCAAGATAAGCGCCGACGACCGAAGTCTCCAGATATAAGCTCTTCTTCATGACGCAACAAGATTCTACCACAGTGCACCGCGATGGTTAGTCTGTGCATGCGCCTTAACCCATTGTTCCGCGCAGGTCGTGATCAGTGCCGGTTTGTGTCGTAGTTCAGCCGAAGACAGAGGCTCAGCCCAGCCCTGGAGGGGTTACTGTTTGGTCGCCGCCGGCGTGTGTGGTTGCAGCGCAAGCAGCGCTCGATTGAAGTCAATGGTGAGTCTGAAATGACGCAGAAAGTCGCCGCCGAGTATTCCGCTCTGCTCGAAACCTGAAGTCTCGTTGATCGCCCCGAAATCCAGCACCAGAGCTCGAAGATTGCTCTGAAGCTGATCGGCGACCCGGCAGTTGCGAATAAACAACATCCTTACATTCTCAGTGATGCCGGCCGCTCCGATTACGCTGGTTGTTTGCCCCTTGATAATCTGATCGCCCATATTAAGCCGTTCGACCGCGGCCTCCGAAATAACCGTCGAGCTTGCGCCCGAATCCAGGATAGCGTTAACAAACGGGTTGCCGTCAAATTCGGTCTCAACGCTGATCAGCCCGTTTTGGGTAGTGCGAAACGGAACCAAAGTCACACCGGGGGCGGCTGCCGGCGCCGTTCGATCGTCGCTGCGATCGAGACGCATTAGGTTCGCCTTGTAATCCAATTCTGTCAGGAAATGGGATAGGACCGACAGACCAATAAAACCATCTGCTTTTTCATCGGGGATGCGATCCCTTTCCCCGTGGAACGGCCGGACGAAGCAAGGGATCATCCTTATCTTTGCCTCGCCGATCTCCAGCGACTTGATGAGTCCGTAGACAATTTGGAACTTGCCGCTGCCTCCGACACCTTGAGACTTACCGCCGCGCGCTATCTCGGTAACGCCAAAACGCTTAGCGGCATCTTTTGAGATAACCGTGAACCCGGAACCGGTGTCTATCACGAATATAGAGTCCCGTCCGTTTAGCTTTACTCGAACATAGGGCCGCCGATCACTGCCAAGTTGGAACGACACTACGGTGGCCGGTGGGCCGCCTACCTGATGGACCCTCAGACCAGCGAGTTGCCGATAGAATTGTATAAGTCCGCGGATCCTGTCGCGGCGCTCCGAATCGCTCTGGGGTGATATCTCGAGAAAGAGTTCGTATGCATCAGCGGCTTCTTTGAAATCTTCTACTCTTGAAGAAGCCCGAGCGTAGGTGACCAGGTAGTCAGGCTCCTCGGGGTCGAGGTTGTGCGCGTAATAGGACTTCGAGCGCGCCTCCTTCGGTCTACCTTCGTAATAGTCTATTTCCGCAGCCCCGCCGTAAGCCAACGCCTCTTTTGGATCGAGATCCAACGACTGCTGCAACTCGGCTACCGCGGCGCGAATAAACCCGGAACGCAGCAGCGATATCCCTGCCAGCGCGTGAGCCCGAGCATTGTTTGCGTCTGTGCTTAGTACTTCCTTGGCCTGCTGGAAACACGGGGCGTAGTTCTGCATCTTCAGATACGCGAAGCTTGCGCCAAGACGGGCGCGGTTATCGCGCGCGTCCGCTTCGATCATACCGAGATAGATCTTTAAGGCGACCTCATACTTGCCCTGCCGCAGGGCCTTTTTTGCTTCGCGATCAAGTTTGGTGTTTGCGTCCCTGACTTCTTTCGTCTGTGGTTGCGAGGGTGTCTGTTGAGTGGAGGTGGCGCGTGCGGTAAAAAGAACGGAAGAAAACAGAGTGATGACGGTCAGCAGTATGTAACCGGCCGGACGAATAGTTCGGCGTTGCAGCCACGAGCTCTTTGCACTGTCGACCTTCATTTCAAAATTTCTCCGGTCTTTGTGTACCACAAGAGCAAATCCAATTCGTCGAAGTCTATCCCTATCGAGTTCGCGAAATGCTTTAGTTTTTCTTCGGTTGCCAGGTAGCCGTTTTTTGTAGACGGCGGCTTCGAGCTTTCGATGACCTCCAACTCCGCGAGCCGTGTAAGCACGTGTTTGTCGAGTATCGCATATCCGCGATATCCGATGTTGCGCAGGAAATGGCTTGCCTCTTTGTAACCAATTCCCCGGACGCTTCGATTAGCGGCCAGAAAATCACGACGCTCATCGGCAAGCGTCAGATCCCTGAGTGCTTCCTGCAATCGGAGACCACAGTGTTGCCTTAGATACTCACGAGTCTCGTACACATAAGCTCCGCGATTATTCGGGAATCTGTGTCGTCCCGTCAGCGCGCGCTGAATGTCCAGCACGGTACCGCTCATCAAAACCGGGCGAACGCTTTCGACTGATCGAAGACCCATTCGAGCGCTGGCGCCCGCTGTGAAGATGCAGAAAGTCAGTTCTTCAAATAGCGTTTCAGAGGAACCCGTCCTCCCCACTTTCGCAAACTCAGCCAGCCTGTGTCTGATTTCTCGGCGCTTAGCGACATAGACTCGCTTAAGCTCTTGTACAGTCAAGAAGGTTGCTTTCTGGGCACGTAGCAGACCGGGCAATCATAGATCGACCTAACCTCAAAGTCAACGGACTACATACCTTTAAAGCTACCGATCACCTATCAATCATTGTAAATCCATTCATGGCTGACCGCCAGCACTGATCAATTACGCCCTGTGCTAGAATTCGTCCGAGTATGCGATCCGCAGTTACCGATTTCTCAAACCGCCTCAACCGGTATTACCCTGTTCTGCATTGTCTGATCATCGTATCCAGCCTGGTTTTATCAGCGACAACACCATCGTTCGGAGATAACCGTTATTCGAAGTCGCAACCAACGATTTCCAAAACCACTGGGTCCGCTCAGGATAGCACAAACGCGCTTCCAAACTGGCTCGGAGAAATCAAAACACGAGCTGAGTTTGACTTACTTTCCCGTGTTTACCATCGAGGGCGCCTTCAGGCGCTGCCACACGCGATGTTCGTGATCGATCGCAGTTCACACAACCGAGTCTATTTCGTCAATTCGCGGCTGTACCAATTCCACAAAGACTTCGTGAACGCTATGTATCTATCCTTAGAACGGGGTCGCGCATTCTTAGATAATAATCATCTAAGGGGCGATCGCCGGTTTCTGCTGGGCACGATTGCCTACCAGGCTACGTTTGACAAGTTTACATTTGAGTTTTGGGAGGGAGACCAGCTATCGGGACCGCTGCTGGCCGAAACCATCAAGGCTCTAAGAAGCACTTTCTTCGCTCCGCTGCACTTCAAACCTAATTCATTGGCACAGGAACAAGCAGCCAACGAACTCAAAAAGACCACCCCCAACGTGCTGATCCTCACGCCAGGTGAGATCGCAACTAATCAGCAGTATCAACCGCTCAACCTCGGCGTGGGCATTGGACAGCTTCGAATAATCGATCGTATCACTGAGGATACAGTTATCGATCGGAACCAGATCGTTATTCTCAAGGAAGTCCCGATCCATCTGACGCCGTTATCAGGGCTCATCACAACCGAGCCGGCGTCACCACTCTCACACGTCAACCTGCTGGCACGGTCGTGGGCGATTCCGAATGCGACGATCAGGAATGCGGATGCTCTCTTCAAAGTGCTGGAAGGCAAATACGTTCGGCTCGAAGTAGGAGAGAACGGGTATACTCTCGAGCCGGCCAATTCCCGCGAAGTCGCTGAGCGTAATAAGCAATGGGTTAAGCGCGGAGATCTAATCACCCCTGGAGCCGATGTCATTTTCAGGCGTCTGACCGACTTGAGGCTACAGCGCGCGCGAGATGCCGTTCGCTTTGGCGCGAAGTCCGCGAATCTCGGTGAGATCATTAACTCACGCGTGCCCGGTTTGGATGTTCCAGCCGGTTATACCATACCATTCCGCTACTACGTGGACTTTATTCGACGCAACAATCTCGAAGAACGAATCGCGGCTGCGGTCGAAGAGGAACGCTTCGTCCACGATGCGCGCTATCGAAAGACGAAGCTGTCGGAGATTCGACGATGGATCCAGGAAGGAAATCACGACGAGACCTTTCGTCGCGCCGTGCTGGAAAAAACACATCGCCAGTACCCGGGTTTTGGGCTGTTCGTCCGGAGCTCAACCAACGCCGAAGACCTGGCAAACTTCAGCGGGGCCGGGCTGTACACGACGGTGCCTAACGTACGCAACGATGACCAGCTTATGGACGCTATAAAGACCGTTTGGGCTTCCATTTGGAATTATGAAGCTTACGAAGCGCGTGAGAACTTCGGCATGAACCACTTCGGCGTCTACCCGGCTGTGCTGATCCAGCAAGGGATCAATGCGGACAGCGCCGGCGTCGCAATCACCAAAGATCCCTACAACCCCGCGGATCGCGGAGCCGTGTTCGTTAACGCGAAACGAGGTCTGGGGATCAAGGTCGTTGAGGGCCGGCGAGTCGCCGAGCAGGTTCTTTATCACCCTGAGTCGAGGGAGATTCGAGTGCTCACTCGCTCAGATGAAGACTCCATGCTGGTGTTCGATGAAAGGGGCGGCGTCAAAGAAGTGGCAGTCGAAAAAGAACGACGCGTGCTGACTGATGCATTTGTAAGGGAGTTGGCTCTCGCGGCGCTTCGGATCAAACGCATCTTCGGCGCCCGCGATCAGGACATCGAGTGGGTTTATAGCCGGGGACGCCTTTATATCGTCCAGTCTCGACCGTATATTGAGGGGAGCTGATTTTCGAGTAGGTCTTGCAGTTCAGCGGAGAGAAAGAAGGAAATCGGCTAAATCAGTTACATCAGGTCTGGAGACGCCCTGGGGACCGGAGTCCTTTTCCTGTTCCCGCTGTTGCTGTTCTTTCATATCACGGCGCATTTCACGCTGGAGTTGGTGAAAACGCTGAACCTGATCGGACGTAAGTACACCACGGACCTGGGCGCGAACACTCGAGTCCAGCCTGATCTTATCCGCCTGGGCGGCCGCTAGTGCCTCGGTGGCGCGTCTGACCTCTGATTCATTATATGTTTCGTTCATGATCGCTCGATCAAGCGCTTGCCGCGCCTGTCTTATGCGTCGGCCAGCCGCGATAACGTCATCGTCGTGACTTCGACGGATCTCCTGGATTCGCATCCGCTGAGTTGAAGAGAGCCCGATTGCCTGCATCAGTCTTTGTTGTAACTCTTGCTTTTTGACCGCGTTGGGATTGAGCGGGCGAGTGCGGCCGGGCGGCGGAAAGCCGAACGGTGCTCGTTTTAGTCCACGCTGCCCCCCGGGCAGACGGTTATCGCGACGGATTTGACCCTCGGTCGAGACATCGATTGTCCCGATAATCAGGGCCGTCGCAAATACCATCGAAAGTCCTCGGAGCTTCCCCATATCCGCACCGCCAAGTATCCGATACTCTTATCTGAACGTTTAGACCAGCCGTAAAGCGCCAAAGTCTGGATTATTCTAGCATGAGTCCGGCGACAAACCCGATGAATTCCTGGAATTCCTGGAGTACTTGAGATCTAGCACGCATTGACCTGACGGATACAAGGGTCTAGAATTCGCGCCGGACCGATAAATGATGAGAAGGAGCACTACAAAGGAGAGACATTAAAGCACATGAGAGAACGCGAACGCGAGATAAAACGCCGCAGACATCGCTATCAGAAGCGCAAGAAGCTCCGGTTAAAACTGGCGGCAGCTACAACAGAGGCCGACCAGCAGAAAATCGAAGCCCGAATTCGAAAAACGTATCCTTCCGACGCTCCCGCAGTTTGAGCCTTCCGCATCTTTCGAAAAATGGGCGAGCCGCAAAGCAATTTTCGGGTGCGCTTTGCTGCTCGCCCTTTTTAGTCTGAGAGTAGCGCTCAGAAGTAAATCAACACTCGGAATAGCCGCAAGCGTGGCAAGTCTGGCAGCCCTCGACTCGAACAAACGCCGAGTCGCCGCAGCTTGGGCAAAGATCAACAGAGCCGACCGCCGCCGCCGAGCTGTGAGTGGTTGGCATCGCCGCTGCCGGTTCAACACCCATTTCAGCGCCTTGCCCGTCGGCCTCGGTCCCCTGGCTAATGTTTAAGTAGTTCTCCGCAAGCGCCTGGCCTACAGCATCGGGCAATGACAGTACACGCCGCTTGCCGAACCCATAAGAGCGGGCGCCGCCGATGCCGGAAATCTGTTTGACGATTTCGCGAACCCGCTCCAGCGGCGAGACCGGGGACGCCATCCGAAGAATCAACGACATCAATCTGCCCATTGCTTCGGCCATTGCTTTGATGTCCGAACCTGCCTTACCGATTTCAAGAAAGACCTCGAACGGATGACCGTCCTCGTCTTCATTCATGGTGATGTGGGCGGTGCCAGACGGCGTCGCCTTGCTCACCGTGTAGCCGCGGCGCTTGTAGGGACGGGGCCGCACCTTAGGCTGCCAGCCGCCGTCACTCTGAACCAGTTCGCTTGAAGAAGCCCCGGACTCTTTCTCCACAATGGTGACCGCCGAAGCTTCTTGAGCGCGTTGCTCGCTCGCGGCCGCCGAAAGCGCGGTCTGCGCCGCGACAGCAGCAGCGGTTTGGCTCACTGTCTTGTCTTCCTCTTTCAGATTGAGGACTTGTACATCGCGCGAGCCGTCGCGATAGACCGTCCCGCCCTTGCATCCTGATCTGTAGAGCAATTCGTATATCTCGCGAGTCTGTTCAATTGTGTAAGACGCCGGCAGGTTGCAGGTCTTCGAGATCGACGAGTCGACCCATGTCTGAATAGAGGCCTGCACCTTGACGTGCTCTTCGGGCGCAAGATCCATTGCGGTGACAAAATAGCCCGGCAACGGTTCTCCAGGATGAGCCTGCTGCCACTCTTCCAGCACCTTTACTCGCTCTTCGTGTTTGCCCAATCTCGACTTGCGGAAGTAGTTCCAGAAGTAGAAGGGCTCGATACCGGTCGACGTTCCGACCATCGTGCCAATGGTGCCGTTTGGCGCCTGAGTCAACAACGTGACATTCCGCACGCCCTTCTCTCTCACTTCCTCCCGGACATCCTCGGGCATCTTCTTCATATATCCCGACTGTAAGAACTTGTCCGCGTCAAACATCGGGAAGGGGCCTTTCTCGGCGGCAATTTCTGCCGAGGCGTGATAGGCCTCACCGGCGACGAAACGATACAACCGGTCTATGAACTGCACGGACTCTTCTGAACCATAACGAATCCCGAGCCGGATCAGCATCTCGGCAAGACCCATCGTGTTGAGACCCACCCGGCGTTCAGCCTTCTGCTGAGCATAGTTCTCGTCGAAGAAGTAGGGTGTTGCATCAATTACGTTGTCCAGAAATCGAATCGAGTAGCGCACGGCTTTCCCAAGGTCATCCCACGCTACATCGCCGTCGCTGACGAATTTCGAGAGATTGACCGCCCCGAGGTTGCAAACGCCAAATCCCGGGAGCGGCTGCTCGCCGCAAGGGTTCGTGCAACCCAGGTAGCCGGCGTCGTAATACCAGGAGTTTGATGTCTTATTGGCGCGTTCGATAAAAAACACACCTGGTTCAGCCGACGCCCATGCCGACTCGATGATCGAATCCCAGATCGCACGCGCCTTCACCGTTTTGTGCACGATGACTCGTTTTCCGGCAGCCAGCCACTTGTCGAGGTTGCCGTCCCACGTTTGCGCATAATCGGGATCAGAATTATCAGGAAAAACGAGATCCCAGTCCGCATTTGCGTGGACCGCGTCCATGAATTTATCGCTGATGCCGACCGAGATGTTTGCGTTGGTGATCTTACCCATCTCGCGTTTTGATGTGATGAACTCGAGCACGTCTGGATGCCAACAGTTGAGGATCAGCATTAGAGCTCCGCGTCGCGATCCGCCCTGCTCTATTAAACCAGTGACAAACGAATACAGCGCGCCCCACGAGACCGAGCCTGACGAACGCCCGTTGACTCCCTTTACATAAGAATGTCGAGGTCTCAGGCTGCTGACGTTGATTCCGACGCCCCCTCCTCGCGACATGATCTCCATCATCTGGGACAGCGTGTCGACGATTCCGCGGCGTGAGTCTTTTGGCGAAGGCACTACATAGCAGTTATAAAAAGTGAGCTGTTGATCGGTGCCCGCCGCGGTAAGTATCCGCCCCGCCGGAACGAACTTCCATCCGTTGAGTAGCCAGCGAAAGTTGTGGTACCACTCATCAGCGCGTTCGCCTTCGACGGCCGCGATCCCGCGCGCCACGCGCTCCATCATTTGTTCGGGATCGGTCTCAATGGGTTTTGATACGTGCTCGGTCAGACAATCGATTTGGGTTCCATCGCGCAGCTCGACAGTAACGCGTTCGGCGCCTGCGGCTCCGGTTTCGTCCATGGCGGTGACAATACCGATCTCTCGCTGACCGGTCTTTGCGTCCGTGCAAACAATCACCATATCGCCGGTCGACAGGGTGCGTTTGCTCATGTCCTTCAGCGCGTAGCGGTCCAGGAAGATCTTTTGTCCAAGCTCGGTGAGCTGATTGTTTTCAGCGGCAGTTCCGGTCTTGCGCACATCCGCGTGAGGAACAAGAGGCGAGATCGAGTCGTCAACTGGGGTCTGGCCGTTCGACTTCTGTATATCGCCAATAGATCGAGTGGACATTTGATGTCTCCTTAGCGTGTCATACTTGGGTTTTCAAAACGGGCTGTTCAGCTCGTTTGTGCGATATCAATCCTAGACCCTGCGAACCGAGCCGGGTAAAATCGGGGACTATCGATTTGCCTGCTTGCTTTGGTTTGTCGTTACAGCTCTGGCCCTGCCTGCCGGACCGGGCTGCGACGAGGCGAGAGAGTGCCGAAACCGTCCACCTGGATCGCTGCCATGCGCCATCAACGGCCGTTCTTGAACACCTATGATAGCGCTGGGGATCAGTTGACTACAACGCTTCGCCCGATTCTCCGATTGTGTTTCTCCCCGTAGCGGTTTCGGAGTGTACTCTATGGATAGGCACGTGTCAATCGAAAAGTACAATATGTTGTGGTTTAAGGGGATAGCGGCGTAAGGGGCTCTACACAAAAAAATTGGCAAACAAACAACCCCAACCCGGCCCTTTGCAACTTATTGGACAGACTGGATTTCGCACCCAGAAGACGCTTGCAAAACATCTCCGACTGGCGTAAAACTGAGGCAGTGGGCGGAAAGCAGTATCAATGCCAAAAAAGATCCTTGTAGTTGAGGACAACCCAGACGCTCGTAACTTGATCGAGTCCATCCTGACGCTTTCGGGGCTTAACGTTATCCTGGCTGCCGATGGACAGGAAGGACTGGAACAAGCTGAACTGGAAGTGCCCGACCTAATAATAACCGATATCGCTATGCCCCGGCTCAACGGGCTCGGCTTGATACAAGAGCTCCGAAAAAGACCGGACCTCAAGGACATCCCTATCCTCGCGGTTACGTCTTACGGAATGGAAAAGGCTATGGAAGCAATCAAATCCGGAGCAAACCGGGCCCTGGCGCGACCTGTTCAAAACCACTTATTGCTAGTCTTTGTCTTTGATTTGCTGAGCGTGCATTGAACGGATGAGATTTGTTGGAGGGGAGTAGATCCGCAGGAAGATCGCCTTCCGTTTACCGGGGTTCTCAACAGATAAACAAAGAAACCGTAGAACTACCGCGCACAGAGACCTAGCGGTTAGATCCGTAAATCTACGCGATAGCCTTCGAGTCAGGCGTATCGCGGCGTCGGTTCTTTTTGATGACGAACTCGATATTGACGTTAGTGGCAACCACACCCGGCATTCTTGAGTATTCAAGGGTCAGAACCGATCCTCCCGAAACTCGCCAGCCCGCCTGTTGAAAGCGTTCCTGGGACCGGTCTAAATCCACAGGGTCACCAAAGGCCGCGGTCACTTTCTGCACTATCGTTTCAAATGATTCGCTCCGGATTGTTGACCCCGCGCTGCAGCTAAACTCGATCAATTGTTCGGGCCTGCGCGCAGGCATATCGAGGGTGTCAAATTTGAATGATGCGCTCCACATTACCTGGCCCGGAATGTCGACACCCAACAGGAACGCTTCCTCGCCGACGATGTAGGCGAGCGCATCCTGTTGTGCAGTCTTGGGTAACAACGCTAGCACCTCATCGTAACCCATACCAATCCGAAAGCCCTTCATGAACCCGACGGGATCAAATGTCTCGGCTTGTCTGGCGTCCTTTTTCGTCTGCGCAAAACCGATTGAGCCCGGTATCACAAACGCGAGCATCAACATCACTACGCTTGACCGTACTTTGTTGCGTTGTAACATCTTTCCCACCCTGAACCCAATGCATGACGACACAGCCAGAAGGCTCCGCATCTGCGAGTAAAACATCAAAGCTTGTCGGTTAGCTGTTTAGGGGCCGACTCGTTCTATAGCTGGTATGAAATATAGCAGCAAACCAATTGATGTCAATATTGTAATTTTGTTGCGGCCTGACCTCGGTTCAGCTTCCGTGACGCAGTAGCATAGACTTTAGTCTGCGACCGTCTCAGGTCGTGTCCGTTGGGGTCGGAAACGCAGACACAGGCTAAAGTCTATGCTACCTCCGCTTAGCACGAGTCAGGAAAGCTGCCCTGTTTGCGCCGAGATTCGAGAATGGATGAGATCAGTCAGTTGATCCGGGCTGTAGAGTCCCGGTTTGAGACCTTCTTCGAACATACGGTTAATCATTTCCAACAAGGTCGAATTGAACGGAGTCGCGATGCCGAACTTCACGCCAAGGGCGACGATGTCTCCGTTCAGGAATTCCGCCTCGTGGGCCTTTCGACCCAGGTGAAGGTCCTGCCACATCGATGAGTAGGTTCGAGGTCCCCGGCTCAACCTGCTCGGGTCGTAAGCGTGTTTAGGAGGTTCCTTGAGCTTATCAGTCATCTCTCGAATTCTAATCGGCGAAGGCTCATTCACCGGCGGCTCGACGGCAATTCCCGCAGCGTCCAGCACCCGCAGGCCTTCCTCTCGAACCGCAAGCATCAGCCTTCGCATAGCCGGGTCGGACATCGCCTGCTCGAGCCAATAACCGGTGATCGTGGTGGTAGCGTTGTTGAGATTGGCGACGAGCTTTCCCCATTTCATCGACATAACATGCGCCGACGCCATCGCTTCGAAACCAGCGTTTGTAAGTTCGGCGCAAAGATCGCGAGCCATATGATCGATACCGGATGGGTAGCAGCCAATTGCCATCGAGCGGCCTTGAGGCAGCGCGATCACCGACGGCTCGAGCTGCACCGCGCTAAAGAAAACGAGACCGGCATACACCGTCCGAAATGTCCTCGCGGCGATCTCTTCGTTGCGCACTCCGTTCTGCAGGCAGACGACAGGGAGCGTCTGATCATAGTTTGCAAGAAGTTCTTCGACCGCCGCTTCGGTAGATTGAGACTTGGTAGTGATGAAGGCAACGTCCTCGTGCTCCGGTGAAAGCTCGCGAACCGTAGACACAGCGTCGACGCTTACGGTCAGCTCCTCACCGTTGTCGTTGATGATGATCCCTTTCCTCAGCGCTTCTGTGTAGGCCGGTCTCGCTACGCAAATCACACGCGCTCCGGCACGTTTGAGCAGCCCGGCAATTGCGCATCCGATTGCGCCCGCCCCAAAGATCACGTATCTGGTCGGCTTTTCAATGGTCATGGCCTCAGATAATATCGCATTGCAGGGCAGCTGCGACAAAGCCCCGAGACGCTCAGAATGATCATCGAACAAACAACCCAGCAACGCACCAACCTGTACTACGACCTGTATATCCCCGATGGTAATGATCAAGCGCCGCGACCGCTGCTCATCGCCTTGCACGGATACGAAGGCAACAAAGAATCGATGATGGCTCTTTCTCAAAAGATTAACTCGCGCGATTTCATTATCGCGTCGGTTCAAGGGCCCAACGGTTTTTTTGTGCGCTCCGAGGGCGAGCCAAACAAGCCGAAGATTGGGTTCGGATGGATGATGCAGTACAAGGCAGAAGAGACTATCAGGCTGCATCATGAGACGCTTCGATCGATCATCGAGGAAATAGCGGCAAAGTACTCGATTGACCGCAGCGCCATCTTTCTGCTCGCGTTCTCGCAATCGGTGTCGCTGAACTACCGGTTCGCGTTTACTTACCCCGGAGTTGTTCGAGGGGTGATTGCGGTTTGTGGAGGAATACCGGGGGACTGGGACATGGACAAGTATTACAACAGCGAGACGGATTTATTGATAATCGCAGGCGAAACCGACGAGTTTTATCCCCTGGAACGGACGCGCACGTTCAAGGATGTGATGGCCAGGCGATCGCCTTCAGTGGAATTCCGCAGCTTCCCGGTCGGGCACGTTTTTCCACGGGAGTCGCTACCGATGATTGATGAGTGGATTAAAGAAAGACTGGCCGGCAAGCCTGAATGATAAACTTCCCCTCCCACTCACGGTTCTGCTGGATCTAACGCTTGAGCTCGAATGCACGAAATGGGCGGCCTGGGTCGGTCCCTGCATCTCCCCCAACTCGGTATTCCTTTTCGACAAACCCCACCAGGTCCCGATGAGGGAGCGACCTGAAGCTCCCTTCAACGTCGAGAATCAACCGCGGCTTGTGATGGCGCAGATCTTCGAGGAGGTTAGCAGCCGCCTCGCGTCTGAGTTCCTCGCCGTATGGCGGCACACTATCTTCAGTGTCAGGAAATCGGCCGTCGATATAGTACGGTGTCAGATACCTCGACGAGGGCCGACAACCAGTGCGCCAGAAAACATCGTGAGCGTAGCCCCAAATATACAATGGCTCGCCGGCGGACACTCTTTCACGCACAAACTCAGAAACGACTTCTGCTTCCTGCTCGCGTTTGGTCATTCCCCAGTTAGCACTCCAACGCGTGCGAGTTCCCGATAACGTCTCGTAAGCCAGTACCGCTGTTCGGTGATGAGATCTGAAGAAGCCAATCAGAAAGAAGAGCGCCAGGACGATAACTGCAATCTGTGCACGTCGTCTACTGCGCGGCGCTCTCAGCGCCTCGACCAGAAATCTCAATCCGCGGGCAGCGAGCAACGAAAGCGCCGGCAGAGCCGGAATAAAATAGTGCCCGAAGAACCGGCCGCTTAGCATTACGACGGCGAGGGATAATGCGCACCACAACGCTATCGCGATATCGAAACCTGCAAACTGGCTCGACGCCATTCCATCAACCGGACCATTTCGATCGCCCTTTCGTTCCCGAAAGGACCGCCACACCGCCCAACCGGCAAGGGCCCAAAGCACTGCGTTGAAAAAGATGTACCCAAGTCCGCGGCCCAGCAGAAACTTTATCCACAATCCAAACGGAACCGAATCGACATACAACGTGCCAAGAAGAACGCCGTTTCGCCAGAAAGCCTGCAGCGCCCCCATTGCCTTGAGCCAGAGCACGAACGCAGCTATAACGAAAACAAAGCCGACAGCTACCAATGAAAGACGCGATATAACCCTTCGGACAGCTTCCGTTAACCAGGCGCCTTGCGGGCGACCCTTCACCCGAGTCATCCAAACCATTCGAACCTCATAAACCGCAAAGAAAACCAGGTTGAGAACTCCGATTTGCTTGAACAAAGCAGCGACTCCGGTCAACAGCCCGGCAACTACCAACCCCCCGCCGCCAGAGAAAACACTATTTGCGTCGCCTCGGGAACGTACGCCGGCAACCATGAAAAAATAAAAAGCTGCCGAGTACGGCAGTGCCATCAGCAACTCCGTGTTGGCCGCCATCATATCCTGAGTGAAGTAGTTGGTGCTGAAGTAAACAAATAAAAGCGAGGCCCAGAGGCCGATTCGTTTGCTGTAGAGGCGGGACGAGATAAGATAGACAATCACCGCCGTTCCGAAGTTCCAAACCGTTGCAGCCAGATGCACCGCCTTCATGCTCCGGCCAAACATCATGAAAACGGCTGCGTAAAACAGGGATGTGCCGGGCGTCTTATCGGTCACCACATCGGTATACAATCGCGCGCCGTCGAGCAATTGAACGGCACTGAGCGCGCGCAAGCCTTCGTCGCCGTTAACGAAATCATACCGGATGTAGAACACGCGCAGCAGCAGGTTCAACAAAAAAAGTCCGCCAAACGCAACCATCAACTGACTTCTGGTGATTCCCGAATCGGATGCGAGGTTACTGTAAGGTTTGGCTTTCAGATGCGGTCCCCCTGAGAACCGTGAATGGTAACATCAAGCCGGCGCGTCCGGAATTGCCCCGACAAACTTTAGTTTGTCGCACCCCTGGGAAGGCAGAGGTCAGAAGTCACGGATTTATTGAAGAGCGTCGGCCTTATTTGGAGTGCGCCGCCCTTTTTCGAATTGTGCGCCTCTTGCATTTGCGGCGGCGCTTTGTCCGACTCGAGCGGGCCCTCCAAGTTTTCTACGCTTTCTGCGGCTTAGCACCACACCACGAAAGCGCCGCCGCACATGCGAAAGTCACGCAATTCGTAGATGGGCGGCGCACTCCAAATAAGGCCGACGCTCCTCAATAAATCCGTGACTTCTGACCTCTGACCTCTGACTTCTGACCTCTGACTTGTCGGGCTCGCGGCCTTCCCTGCATGTTCATTCTCTTGACGCTCACCTTTCGCCTTTGCTCTAATCGAAGGCGGAAAGAAGCAATGGATAAGAGCGAGTTGATTTACGATTGGAACCGCATCGGCAGCTCGGAAACGGCGCCACGGCCGCTGGAGCTGAACGACGAAACGTTGCGTGACGGGTTACAGTCTCCCTCGGTTATCGACCCTCCGATAGACAAGAAGATCGAGATACTTCACCTGATGGATTCGCTCGGCATCGACGCCGCCGACATCGGGTTACCCGGCGCCGGCCCGCGCGCTGTCTCCGATGTGACTCGTCTCGCGCAGGAGATAGCCGACTGCAAGCTCGATATCAAACCGAACTGTGCGTCGCGAACTGTTATCGCCGATATCCAGCCAATCATAGACATCTCTCAAAAGGCCGGCATACCCATCGAGGCCTGCACATTCATTGGATCGAGCCCTATCCGGCAGTATGCCGAGGGCTGGTCGCTCGAGATGATGCTCACCGCGACCGAGGAAGCCGTGAAGTTCGCCGTCTCGCATGGGCTTTCTGTTATGTATGTAACTGAGGATACGACGCGCGCAAACCCGGCAACCGTGCGGGCGCTCTATCGAACTGCTATCGACGCGGGCGCCAAGCGAATCTGTGTGTGTGACACCGTAGGTCACGCCACTCCGGAAGGCGTGCGGGCTCTCATAGCCTACATTAAGACTGTCATTGACGAAATGGGACTGACCGATGAAGTCAAGATCGACTGGCATGGTCATCAGGATCGAGGGCTCGGGGTCATCAACTCGATCGCCGCATACGAGGCGGGGGCTGACCGCTTGCACGGCACTGCCCTGGGAATTGGTGAACGAGTCGGGAACGCGCCGATGGACCAGTTGCTGGTCAATCTTCAATTGATGGGTTACATCGAACGAGACTTATCAAACCTCACGCGCTACTGCGACACAGTAAGTATCGCAACCGGCGTTCCGATTTCGATCTCCTATCCGATCGTCGGGCGCGACGCCTTTCGCACCGCCACAGGTGTTCACGCTGCAGCGGTCATCAAGGCGTTTCATAAAGGTGATGACTGGCTCGCTGACATGGTGTATTCGGGCGTGCCGGCAAGTATGCTCAACCGCGAACAAAGCATAGAAATTGGGCCCATGAGCGGCAAGTCGAACGTAATATTCTGGCTCGAACGAAATGGAATCGATCCCACAAAGGAGCGCGTCGACAGAATATTCAATCGTGCCAAGCAGAGTGATTCAGTACTTACGGACGAAGAAGTAACGCGACTGATCTAGACTAAGACCGCAGAAGCCCCGGTTAGAAACTCGACAATCAGACTCTCACGAGCTTGCAGATGCAAAACTACGCGCCGCGCATAGAAGAACGCCTATCGATCACCAGTCTGCTCGGAACCCCGGAAATTCAGCGGGCATTCCAATTCATAGACGGAATTAGCTCTGAGCTAGACGACGAACTCGTTCGCATCTGTGAAATACCGGCGCCTCCGTTCAAGGAGGAGCAGCGTGCTCGAGAAATCGCCCGCCGCTTTAAAGAAATTGGTCTCGCTCTGGTTCGATTCGACGAAGAAGGTAATGTCATCGCCGAGCGGCCCGGGCTATCCGCTGAGCCGAGGATTGTCATATCCGCACACCTGGATACCGTTTTTCCTGAAGGCACGAATGTCACCGTCCGGCGCGACGGCGCGCGGTTCCACGCGCCAGGCATTAGCGATAACACATCCGGCATCGTGAGTCTTATCGCCCTGGCCCGAGCGCTGCAGGCTGGAGGCCTCAAGACTGACGCCTCTATCTGGTTTGTTGCTACGGTAGGCGAAGAAGGCGAGGGAAACTTGCGCGGCGTGCGGCACCTTTTCACTCAAGGGGACCTTCGATCGGGAGTTGATGCGTTTATTTCACTCGACGGCCCGGGACTTGAACGGATAACCCAGCGAGCGCTCGGGTCTCGCCGCTACCGGGTCACCGTAGTTGGGCCCGGAGGACACTCGTGGGGCGATTTTGGCATAGTTAATCCGGTTCACGCGCTTGGACGCGCGATAGCGCGCTTCGCATCCTATCCCGCACCGCTCGCACCCCGGACGTCGTACAACATCGGGATAATTGAGGGCGGCAGTTCTGTTAACGCAATACCCGAACGCGCTAGCATGCTCGTGGATATCCGATCGGTATCCAGTGATGAGATTGAAAAACTCGAAGCATATCTTAGGCGCGTCGTTGAGATAGCCGTGCGCGAAGAGAACTCGCAGCGATCGATGAGCGGAACAAGCCTCAACTACGAGCTCGAGCAGGTCGGGGATCGTCCATCGGGCGAGACTTCTCTAAATTCGAGAGTTGTGGGTGCAGCAATTGAGTGCTCTCGAGCTTTGGGCATCGAGCCGCGGCTCGACTGTTCCTCAACCGATTCAAACATACCGATCTCGCTGGGTATTCCCGCAATAACCCTGGGGGTTGGCGGAATCTCCAGCAACTGCCACAGCCTCACGGAGTGGTACGAAGCCACCGGCCGCGAACTTGGAATCAAGCGACTCGTGCTGTTAACCGGGGCACTTGCAGGCGCATTCCGTTAGGCTTTTGCAGGATAGAGCTAAACTCGTAGAGTGATCTACTGCTGAGGGGAATCGGGAGGTTTCACCGGCTTCGCAGGTTGCTGCGGCTGATCGTCAGGTTTCGGCGTGTGGAAGACCGCAATCCAGGCTTGAATCTCGCGCCGCACCTCCGCGTATGGTTTATCGACCGGCTTGTTGGCTTTGTCGCGCCACCCTTTGACGATCTCACCTACAATCGGGAACTGACCGTACTGATAATTTACTGTGTGAAATAAGCTGTCTTCGGGCTCGAGAAAGACCAACATCTCGTCTTCCTTAACATAATTGTCCTCAGCACACCGCACACTCGATCGCGCCAGCACGTTGATTTGTTTTAGCGTGAAATCGCCCTCGATTACATCGACGGGATTGAGCACCGCCATTTGACTAAACTCACCACGATACCTGGCCTTTTCGACCTTGTGGACTTTGACGCGCGCGATAAGAATCGCCTGCCGCGCGACCTCCTCGATCGGCATAACGCGCAGACAGTTACGCGACGACTGCGCGAGACCCGGTAGTGCTAGAAGGGGCAGCGCTATAATCAACAGAAACTTTCTCATGTAGGGCCGATTCACTCCTCCGAAACCTGTTAATGCTACCACACGCCCAGCAGCGTCGAAAAGTTCCATTTCCAACGGCCGAACGACTCGAAAGTCGCATCACTCTATTTGATGCCGTCAATCGCACATTCGAGCCGTCGACCTGGTGTTAACCAGGTTTTCAATGATTTAGATCGTTTATTGCGCCGGGCCTACCGGTTCCTGGTCGACTGGAGCTTGGTCAACCGGCATTCTGCTCGAGCTGCGTGACCGGGCGCGAAAGACCTTAATTGTGAACGTAACCGCCGCAATCAGGGCCACAGCGACGAGCACCTTCCACCCATGTTGTCTTATAATGCCCCCCGCATCCTCACCGAATTCGATTGCCAGCCATCCTTCGATTAGGAACCGCACCGCTCGCCCGACAAAGACTGCGGTGATGAACCGCGCTGTCTTGAGTTTGAACACCCCGGCACATAGGACAAACGGCTTGAACGGAAACGGCGGCGGCAGCACCGCAGGCACCATCACCGCTACAAGATCATACCGGCCAAGCAGGTTTTCAATTCGATGTCGCTTTATAGGTGAGACTCGTTTTAGGGCGGCGATTCCGGCGCGGCGCGCAATGAGATACAACAGCGTGCAACCAATCGCCGAGCCTGCAGTCGCCGATAGCGCATAGAGCGGCATCAGCGACGGGTTGTTCGCGCTTAGCCAAATCATCACCAGGTCCGGGCCGCCCGGCAGCGGAATGCCGGCAGAATCGATAAGCGATACTCCGAACAATCCAATAGGACCCAGAGCTTTCAACCATTCAAGCAGGCCTGCAAGGGCGCTCTTGATCCCAAAGATTATGATCGCTGCTTCATTCATTCGATGTTCGATCGACGATCTCGGCGCCCGGGTAATAGAAGCTCAGAATCTCGCGATAGCCTCGTCCAGCCGACGCCTGCGCAATCGCGCCCTCTTCGCATAAGCCAACCTGACTCCCAAAGCCCCTGCCCCGAAAGATGAATCTCGATCCTCTGCGCTCGACAGTGAACGTCGGGCTCAACACTGTATTCCATCCGAGCCGCAATCCGATCGCGCGTCGAAACGAGTCGGGGCTCAACACAATACTCCTGTCTCCATCGCGCACGCTAACCGATTGCACGAAGCCGCTTTCCGGATCGGCTTTGGTGATAAGTACAGTCGCCGGTGAAACCTTTGTTTTGAGGAATCCAGAAAGTGAATCCAGGATGTCGTTGGCGCGAGCTGCCCGCTGCCAACGGCTAAATCGTGAGCGCTCGCACCACCCACACGCAATTCGAGTATAACGGTAATTGGTGACACCGCCCCAAACCATCGACGGAGTAACCGATAGACCCCCGCACGCTGCAGTGTAGTAACCCTCTACCGGTCGGCCTTCAAATCTCAAGACTTGTCCCGAGGTGTCTGCAACAGCGCGCCAAACTGCCGGCGACCCAACCCTGTCGGAGAGATCCTGTTCGCCTCGATAAAGCTGGCAGTGTGTTGTGTCGCAGAAGTCAAAGCCCTCGCTTGAGTGACGACCGGTGTGGGAGTGCATGAATGTCCGAACGACTACCGCGATTGCCATCAAGGCGGCTGTCTCGCGCCGGACGGTTTCGGCGCCGACTACCGACGCGACTGCTGATTCTCTGTCAGTAATAAGCAGTATCCTGAGCGGACCGCGGCCGCCGGACCCTGTGTCAATCTCCAGCGTTCCTCGCACGATTCGCTTGATCTTGCCCGGCAGGATCAGCTCAAGCCTTGCCGAAGTATCCGGTTCAATGCGGACTCTTCCGGTTTCCAACGAGTTGTTGATGCTGCCGTTGGAACTCGAAACAACCATATTGAGCCGGCTACCTGAAACGCGAATTTTGATCGATTCACCGCGAGTAATGGATCGATTGGCAGTCAGACCCGCCGCATCAACGATTGCGTTATCGCCCGCCGCAAGCCGCACTTCCAGCGCCTCCGGTTTGAACAAACTGAAAAGACTAAAGGTGACGGAATCCGCCCGATCGACGGGCAATGCGGCTAGAAATGGCAACGCCAGGATGGCAAGAACATTCATCGTCGAAAGAAAGCAAGCCCGGCGAAAACGTCTCGCCGGGCTGATTTGTTTGCAAGATTAACGGATGACCCTACTTCTCAATCGCTTTGAGCGGAGCAGTAGCAAGCCCGCCGTCGCTTGCTTCGGCGGCTGCTGCTCTTTCCGGCTGAGCGTCATCGAACATATCGCTATATGCCTCGCGATATGGATCGATCAGGGCGCCTCCTTCGGACTTGGTGAAGGTGAGTTTCCCGGTGCCCAAATCGTAATCGATGATCACAAGATCCCCGGTTGCCACCTGCTGGGTCGCGACCAGATTCGAAATCGGATACACAAGAAAGCGCTCGATTGCGCGCTTCAAATGGCGCGCGCCGTATTTAAAGTCGATGCCCTCGTCGAGCAGGAACTTTTTAGCTTCGTCGGTGCAGCTAAAAACGAATTTCTCTCCGGTGCCCCTCATAATCCGGTTCTGCACCTGACCGAGTTCGAGCTCGAGTATCTGCTTGAGGTGATACTCCTTGAGGCTTCGAAACACGACTACTTTGTCGATGCGATTCATGAACTCAGGTGAGAATTTGCGCTTTGCGGCTTCCGACGCCGTACGATAAATCTTCTGGTCGACGTCGTCTTCCAACAATCTCTTGCCTCGCGCCGGAGCAAAACCGATCGAGCCGGTAATCAATTCACTCATCTCTTTCGCGCCGAGATTCGACGTCAGAAATATCATGCATCGAGAGAAATCAACCTTGCGGTTATCGCCGAGCGTCAAGGTTGCCTTATCAAGGATCCCCAGAAGCAGCTGCCAAAGCGCGTCGGACGCTTTCTCAATCTCGTCGAACAAGACAAACGTGAGCTTGTCCTGCTCAGTGTGATATTTGTCCAGGTTTTCCTGGGTCAACATCGGCGCGGTCTCGCGGTGACCGAGATAGCCAGGCGGCGACCCGATCAACTTCGCTATCTCGTGGGAGTGCTGGAACTCAGCGCAATCGATTTTAACGACGGCGTTGGTTTCCGCAAACAGCACCTCCGCGGCGGCCTCCACAACTCGAGTCTTTCCCGAACCCGTGGGCCCCAAAAACAACATGGTCCCCACAGGTCTGCCGGGATTCTGCATGCCGGCGAGGTATATTTGATAGAGCCCGGAAATCCTTCGGACAGCACGCTCCTGCCCGACGATCAGCGACCCGAGCTTACTCTCGAACTCCTGAGCGCGCGGGCTTTTCATATCCGGGTTAAGAGATACCCGACTGTGCGTTTGGTCTTGTCTATCGTCCACTTTGCTCACTCCCAACTTTGACTACTAGCAAGCCACAGACGTTTAGGCAAGGAGTGCCTATGGCGTCGGGGCCGATCCTTCGTGTACGTGCAAACAACTTTTCCTTGGCTGGATGCTTTGGAAAGTGAAGAAGTTTTCTCGGTTTAAGTATAACTCTGACTCAGCGCCGCCTTCTACGCCGCAACCTTTATCGCAAACCGGGGCCAACTCTTAGTGCCCTTTTATGCTAATGACCGTTTGTTTGTCAAGGAAAACATTTCTTGCGTGACAGGGCTCGAGCTAAAAAAGAGTGTTGTAAGGCTAGCCGCTGCTTCAATATAATCTGGCCGCTCCCCCACGCGGCGCCCCACGGAGTGACTTATGTGCCTACCGGCTAAAGCAAGGTTTCGAAGTTTATCGCCAGGAAGCCGCAAGCGGGCTGGGATTCCTCAACTTTTGGCAACCGGACTCGTGACAATTGCGCTGGCTGCGCCTTTCGCGGCGTTCCACGCAACCTCCGATCCGGTTGTACATGCCCAAAGTGACGCTAGAGTTCCAGCCGAGCGGTTCGTCTGCGGCTACGAGCCCCACGGTTCTACAGACGAATTATCGACTCATAAAAGTAAGCTCCGGGCACTCCGTAACCGAGATCACGAGATTCTATCAAGACGAATCCATGCAAGTGCCCCGGTCGAGAATGCCGAAGATATTGCGCTCGTTCAGGATGACGGCTCGATTGTGGTTTCCCCGGCCAAGTTTGATTTGAAAAACAGCTCAATACTCTTCACGCCTGACGACGATGGCTATCGAATATCGACCGCCAACGTGAATTTCAACAAGGACTTTGGGTTCCGGCTTGGTTTCTTCTTCGGCGTGGATAACAAATTGGATGACGGCGGCGACGGCTTTCGCGACGTTACGCTCATAGGCGCGCCGTTTCCTTTCTACGGTGTTTCCTACGATACGATCTTCATAGGCACTAACGGGTACATCACCTTTACCCTGGGCGACACCACCCCGCGATTATCACCAACAACTCTTGCACAGAGCCTTCCGCGTATCGCGCCGCTGTGGGCAGATTTGGAGGTCATCAACTCCGGCAACATTTACTACAACCGGCTCGAAGGGCATCATCTGGTCACCTGGGAGGGTGCGGGTCAGCCTGCGTACGGCGGATTCAGCACGTTTCAAGCGCTGTTGTATGACGACGGACGTATCGCGTTCGCTTATCGAAAGGTGAAGGCGAAAGCAGCCCTGACTGGCATTTCGCCGGGAGGCTCCGCAGCGGAACCCCAACCGATAGACTTCTCGGAGCCGCCGGCTGAAAAGGTGAGCGGTCCGATCTTCGAAATCTTTGGCAAGCAGGAGCGAATCGATCTCCCGTCTCTGTTGCACACGTTCTATCGCAGCAATTCCGACAGTTTTGACACTGCGTACGTGTGGACCGACTTCGACTACGACAATGGGTTGGGGATAGCGCGAGCATTTAACGTAAGAAACAACATTACCGGAATCGGTTTGAAGAGTTTTGATCGCGGCTCGGCTTATGGAAGTCCAGCGCGATTGGCGACGATCATAACAATGGGGAACGCCGCCGACTGGCCGTCGGACCCCCAAGCTCACGTTGCCGGCTTGAACTCAGCCATTAGCATAGTATGTCACGAGCAGGGTCATCGCTGGCTTGCGTATGTCCGTTTCGACGCCGAACACGATATTAAAGATGACCTGCTAGGCCGCGAAAACGCGCACTGGAGTTTTCTGGTTGATACTCGGACCAATTCACAAGGAACCTTCTCATCACTCATGGAAGGCAACGCGTGGCGTGATAGCGGCGCAGGCACCTTCACAACCATTGAATCAGCGGTTAATTACTTCACTCCCCTCGATCAGTATCTTATGGGTCTGCGTTCTCCGGAGGAGGTTGGTGAGATTCCGTATCTGGTAACCGATACCCAACTGACCGGGTTTCTGCGCGAGAAATCTCCGTTTGTTGGTTTCTCATTGAGTGCCGTTCGCAAGACTACATCGACAGCGCAGATAGTGGAGCGCGAGGGACCGCGAATTCCGGATTCTGACAGCGCGCCAAAAGAAGTCCGTGTTGCGTTCATTCTACTAACCCGGAAAGGCACGTCGCCTTCGAGTTCTACGCTCGAAAAGATCTCCCGGTATCGCGACGCCCTTGTCAGATATTTTTCGCTGTCGACCGGCGGACGCGGTTCGATGGATGCGTCATTAAAGGAATAATGCCTGACCATTACTCGCTGGCGGCGCCTAGAGAGACAAACATCCACACTCGAAGTTAGCTTACTGCGCGCTTGTGTTTGGAAATGTGTTGGGAGCTACAGTTCAGCTTCCAGGAGGGACTTCATAGCGGCCTTGGTCGAATTACGTCCGATAACTTTTATCTTTACTTGCTTTCTTCCGAACTCAACCGCTTCTTTGTAGGTTGGGACATACACATCAACTAGTCGACCCTTTATTTTCCCACCCGTATCCATCACCGTGTAAGTTCCCGTATACCGTCCCGCTCTCAGATGAACCACTGTGCCCAGAGGCAACACGCTGGGGTCGGCAGCTATGACGCCGGGACGAGTATGAATCCCCGACGCTGTTCGGCCCTTCAGGCAGTATGCCGTTGCGTGAAAATCTACCAACTCGCTATCGGCGTACACCGCACCGCCCGGCCGAGCAATTTTCTCTGCATCTACGACGAGCTCCGCGGATGCAGGACTGCTGGGTGTGATCGATGCTACTTCTCGCGTTGAACGTTTCGCGGTGACTGCATCGCGAGCCTCGGGTAAATCCTTGAACGAGCCCGGTATTTCGAGGGACTCTTGAGAAGGTCTTGCGGCGGTCGATTTATCGTCGGCCGCAAATACGGTGTCAAATGAACCGCTTATGAAGACAATGAGAAACAAGACTGACAAACTCGGAGAGAGGCACGTGGCGAGCCCCTTAGCAGTAAATCGATGCATTCCACCTCCTGATTGCTGCGTTGCAGACATTAGCCGAACGGAGCCACCCAGGCGCGGACTCTCACCTCGCCAGACCCTAAAAACCTTAAAGTTCAAAGCGGCATGTTTCATGGAGAACGGCGAGTATAGCACGCGAAATTAGGAATCAAGTTAGTTCGAGGAACGCTGGATATTGCGACTGTTGTTATAACAGCGATTAGTTGCAGGCGGGTAAAGGCTTAAAGCGAATCTTGCAATTTTCTTGCGTTTGCCGCAACTTGTCTAAGTGTTGATAAAAACAAACCAGATCAGCGTCGATTATCGCGATTCTGGCTCGGGCGTTCCGGTAATTTTCATTCACGCTTTTCCACTGAATCAGACTATGTGGGACGATCAGGTTACTGAGCTACAAACACAATGTCGCGCAATCACTCTCGATCTTCGTGGGTTTGGAAAGTCGGACGCACCACAAGGTCCGTATTCGATGGATCAAATGGCGGGCGATGTACGCGACCTGATGTCGGCACTCGGAATCGACCGGGCAATACTCGTCGGACTTTCTATGGGCGGTTACGTTTCTCTCGCGTTTTATCGCAGGTATCCTCAATCGGTTATGGCGTTGGTGCTGGCTGATACACGCGCAAGCGCTGACACTCCCGAGGCTCGCGAGCGGCGGCTAAAGTCCGCCGCGAAGGCGGAAAAAGATGGCGCACACGCGATTGCAGACGATATGGTCCCCCTACTGCTGGGACCCACTACACTCGGGAGTCGCCCCTCAATTGTCGAGCGGGTTCGCACGATGATTGAAGCTAACTCTCCCGTTGGGATTGCCGGTGCACAGCGAGGAATGGCCGAACGCTCCGATTCAACAGAACTCCTTCGGGGCATCGAGTTGCCGGCGCTGGTGATCGTCGGATCGGAAGATATGCTCACTCCAGTGACCGAGGCCGAGAACCTGAGTACCGGTATTCCAGGGGCAGGCCTGAGGGTGATCGAGCGCGCTGGTCATCTTTCTAACCTGGAGCGCCCCGAAGAGTTCAATGCAGCCTTGATTGACTTCATCAAGGAAGTCCGAATACCACGATGATGAACCGCCAGCCTTAAGAGGTGTTGACAACCGCGATCCATGAAATACCTGTAGACATTGCTCGCTGGCTCACGTAGAATCCGGTCGCATTTCTGGAGACCCTGAGGACAGATCCAACAGCCGTAGCGGTGACTATTCACCTCCAGCCCTGGAAGGCGACCGGCCGATCACAATAATAGAGGCCGTTCCCGGGTTGTTAGAACGATCTTACGGAGCCACGGCCGACATCCAGTACGTTGTGTTTCACGAATCAGATAAAGGAGAACCTGAGTATGAGATTAGCATCAATTGTTTCCCTGGTTCTGACAATGGCGCTGGCTCTTGCCTGCAACGGATCGTCATCGCCGGGGATTGCTAGCCCCGGCCTGAACACCGTGGCGATTGTTGTCACTCAGGACCCGGCGCAGAAGCTGCCTACGGTCGAAGTAACCGATCCGACATACGCGATGCAGACGGCGCAAAAAATTCGATGGTGCGTCTATAACAACACTTCACAGGCTCTAACGCGGGTATCCATATCGTTCACCGGCGCGTCTCCCTGCGATAACAACCCAACGTTGCTTCTAACAAACATTCCCGCCGGTAACGACCCAGCCGTTTGTACTGACACCTGTGGCTGCGTGGCAACTGCCGGAACTTTTCAGTACTCGATCAACGTGACAACCGCGTCAGGCGGGACACCACCAAGCCCGACCCCGCGCGTTATTCTCAACTAGGATTGAGACTTCTGTTAGTTAGATTCGGGCTGAGAAACAAAAAGCGCATTGTATCCCGGCTTCTCCCTGAGCGATGCCAGATCAGGGTCACGTTGAGCTTCCGAAACGCTATAGCCCGAGGCTAGAGCGTGACCGAGATATTCTATCGCCCTGTCAGGATGTCCGGTCAGCGCGTATACGACTGCTTTTGCGTACATCAAGCTGGTGTTGTGCGATTCCAACGAATCCGCTCGCTCTATATTTGCCAACGCCTCTCGTTCGTTTCTTAGCTTGGCATAGCAAATTGCGAGATCACCCAAACTCTGTGCGTCATCCGGATTAACGCTAAGGCGTTCTCCCAATAGCTGCAACGCGGTTTCATATTGAGCATGTGCGTCGTCCTGTTTATTAACTCGCTGGTAAGCGTCGCCTAGATTGCGGTACAAAACATCGTCCCGAGGATCAAGCGCTATCGCATCCTTGTATGCGGAAACGGCATCTTCATATCGGCCGATATAGAAGTACGCTGTTCCCAGATTAGAGTAAGACGTTTCATTCGGGTAAATCTCGATGGCCTTTTGATGCATTACCACTGCCTCATCATAGCTGCCAAGTAGAACGTAAATTACTCCTAGGTTGTCGTAACCCTGATAGTTATCCGGCTGAATCGTTATGACGCGACGAAACTGCTCTGCTGCATCTCGGTAGTGGCCAAACATGAAGTAACATCTTCCGAGGACGTTATAGTTTTCCCAATACCCGGGACGAATCTCGATGGCTTTCTTGAGTTCGTCGACCGCCCGGTCTATTTCTCCCTTGTGAGCGAAGCAGAGGCCAAGCCATTTGTGCGCATCGTCGCCTAGAGGTTGCCACCCGATCGCCCGCTCGAATTCTTCGATTGCTTGATCTATCTTGCCTGTTCCGTGATAGATAATCCCGAGAGAGACGTGTACCTGTGCTTGACGCGGGTCAAGGACTAGGGCGTGATCGATTGCGGCGACCGCGCGATCAACCCAAACGTTCTCGCGAGAGATCTCATATTTCCGCCAGTAAGCTTCTCCAAGCCCGGTGTGCGCAAGCGCAAACTCGGAATCTAGCTTGAGAGCTTCTTCAAACATCTGAATTGCGAAGTCGGTGTTTTCCTTTACGTCTCGGCGCTCGAGAAAAGCGCGACCTTGAGAATAGAGCTCAAACGCATCGATATTAGTCGTGACCGGGCGCGCTATCTCATCGCGCTCGTCGCTGGAGATGCTGAGCTTGAGCGCTTCTGCCACGCTTTCGCACACCGCATCCTGGATGCTAAAGAGATCGGCCGCGTCGCCACGGTACTGTGAACCCCAGATAACCCGGCCCGTCTCCGCATCGGTAAGCCGCGCCATCACTCCTATAACCTGACCGGCTCGCATGACCTCCCCCTCAAGCAGGATCGTCGCGCCCAGGTCTCGCGCGAGCTCTCTTGCGCCGCGGCCTACTTCGTCTACACGGCCCGCACCCGCGGACTTGGAAAGCACCGATAGTCCTTTAATCTTTGCGAGGTCAGTAGTTATGGCATGGGCGAGACCGATGCTGATGTACGAACTGCTCTCATCTGAGCCGACCGTCTGAAGCGGTAGAACGAGTATCGTCGGTGGCGCCGCGTCGGTTTTCAAGGATGACCTCAGCGCTGCCGCGAGACTCTCCGACCTGTGGCCGCTTACCGGTGATGGCAACTCCACCGTTGTTCGGCTCTCACCTGTCGCTCGCGGTTGCGATTGAGAATCATTCAACAGAGATTCAATCGCTCGCTTGACCTCGACAAACGAATCGGGACGATCGACGCGGCGCTTCTCAAGCAGCCAGGCCACAACGTGCTTTATACCGGGCGGCACTCCCTGAGGAACCGTGCCGATATCGAACGCAGGATCTTTCAGAATAGAGGCAGCAACTTCAAAGGCGTTCGAGCCGAGAAACGGCAGATCACCCGTTACAATCTCGTACAGGACAATGCCGAAAGAGAAGATGTCGGTTCGAGCGTCGAGATCTTCGTCTCGAAGCTGTTCCGGCGACATGTAAGACAGCGTGCCCATCACCGCGCCAGTTTCGGTCAAGCTGTCAGGGGCCGTGGCGCCATCCTTTTCGCTTCGTGTTACCGTCTTCGCCAAGCCGAAATCAACAAGCTTGACGCGTCCGCGATCCGTTACAAGTATGTTTTCCGGTTTAATGTCACGATGAATAATGCCGTGTGAGTGGGCTTCAACAAGCGCATCGCAAGTCTGCATTGCGATATCCAGCAGACTCTCCGGTTTGACCGCCTTCCTGGAAATCATCTCTCGCAGGCTCTGGCCTTCGACGTACTCCATGACGATGTACGAATGCTCATCCGCTTCCCCGATCTCATAGATCGTAACAATGTTGGGGTGATTGAACGCGGAGGCAGCGCGCGCCTCGCGGAGAAATCGGGTCTGCGCATCGGCGGCGGCCTCACCATGTTTGGACAGCACCTTGATTGCCACTGTCCTGAGCAGCGCGGGATCCTCGGCCTTGTACACCTCGCCCATTCCGCCCGCCCCGAGCTTTCCGATGATCCGGTATTTACTTAAGGCGCCGGTCAGTTCCATCTGGAATCCAAGTCCACGCTTACAACCCGACGTTGCCCTTCAGCAGTTTCTTGAAACGCACATTCTGCGAGAGCATCCGGGCTTAAGAACGCGACACCACAGAAGCGGCTCTGGGAGCCACTTTAACGACTCCACCCCTGGGCTGATTCTGGAACATTCAATCACCGTTCGCTGCCTCTACGTTCGGAAGAGCATAGCACAGAACGGAATAGAGCATGAAGATTGTCGAACTTTGCGACAGGCGGATGCTTCAGGATTGACAGGTTGGTGTGCGACTAGGAAAGGTGAGTGTAACCGCCGCGATAATATGCCAGGGGCTTGTGTTCCGCCATGCTCGTAGCTTCGACCTCGCCGACGATGATGGTGTGATCACCGCCGGGATAAGCGTGCACGACACGGCACTCGATATAGGCAAGAGCACCATCCAG
>DASRIZ010000623.1:0-2545 GCA_035649735.1 Blastocatellia bacterium
ACTGCAGATGAGAACACTTCGCGCGTGAACTTCGCATCGCCCGACTGATAGCTAACCCGTGCGATAGCCGTATCCAGATCCAGCTCGCGGACGTAATCGCGCGCTTCCGATTGACCCCGAAAGCTGATCAACAGATCACCAAGCGGTTGATACGGAGGCATCCGTTTAGGGATTGAAATGATTGTCTTCTCGGCAAGAATCTCCGCTTCTTTGGGTTTTCCGGCAAAGAGAAGGCGTCGCACTTCGGCGAGATTGGAGGCGGCTTCCGGGTTCAGGCGATCACGCTTTTCCCCAGCCCAGATTGTGTCTTCATTCAACTGGATTTGTTCGGTTTGAACGCCGCCGAAGACCATCGCTCCCAGTCGTCCGTTTCCGATTGGAAGAGCTTCATTCCAGACGGCAGCAGGCTGGCGATACCAAAGACGCAATGGCTGCTCCGGCGCGGCATACGAACCGGCCGCGGCTGCGAGTATTAACAGCAGTGAAAACCCGATCAGCGTCCTCCGGCCGATCTGTGATCTGTTTGTTAGCCGTTTCCGCATCGCGGGGAGCTTATTTCCTCTTCTTTAGAGCCGCGGCAATAGCCTGTTCAGCAAGCGGCTGCATCACGACATAGCCCTTGTCGTTCGGGTGGAGCCCGTCTCCGCTCAGCTCCTCTTTCAAGAACCCCTTCTCGTCGACCGTAGCCGAAAAGTAATCGAGATAAGTCAGCCCGTTGTCAGCAGCATATTTCTTTGCCCACTCATTGAGAGCCTTGATCTTCTCGGGCGGCCGTCGAGTGGTTTGAATGATCGGCTTGCCCTCCCTGTTTTTTGCGTAATCGCTGACTGGAAGCACTGAAGCGATCACCACTCGGATGTTGTTGGCTCGCGCAAGCTCAAACATTGAAGTGAGGTTGGCTTCGATTGCTTCGAGGGACATCGCCCCGGTGTTTCCGGCGAGATCGTTTGTTCCGGCCAGGATTACTACAACCTGTGGTTTTAGCGCAATCACATCGGGTCTGAAGCGAATCAGCATCTGCGGAGTCGTCTGCCCGCTTATGCCCCGATTGATGTAGGGCTTGGATGGGAAATAGGTGGCGAGCTTCCAACCGTCGGTAATGGAATCACCCATGAAGACAACACGCTTTTCGTCTTTCGCGGGCGCCGACACACCCGCGTTCGCGTCGCGATACCGAGCCAGTGCAGGCCAGTCCTGAAATCGCGTTTGTAACCTCGCGACCTGGGCTTTTGCGTCCGCGCATTCCTGTGACTCCTGCGGAGCGGTTTGCGCGAATGCGGTGACAATGCACATTAAAAAGAGCAGACAGAGCTTGAATGTTCTCATCATTGAAGGACCTCGCAGTTACTTTTGGGGCAATCAAGATTTTGGGTGTCCGAATATAGGACCTATAGGACGTATCGGACGTATATTCGGACTACGGACCACGGACTACGGACTAACATTCTATTCCGCCCGGCTGAGCTCAACACCTTTGGTTGTCACGTAGTACTTTGACAACATATTAGACTTCTCCCAGGCAGGCATTGCTCCTCGGTTCTTGAGATACTCGAGGAACCGTTCGGTCACCTGAGCAAAATGATCTTCGTGACCGACACGATACTTATCGGGAATGGTTACCCGGATCTGTTCGCCGAGGTCTTCCACTCCAGTTCCGGGCAGCTTCCCTTGAAGCGTCTGGATTCTCTTGTTCAAGGCTGCGAGCACTTCGGCTTTGTTCTGGCGACTGTTGGGCACGACGTAGAGTTCGGTTCGATACTTCTCCTCTTTGCCCTGACGGACCTCGATCCTTGCCTTGCTTCCCTTGAACACCGCGAAATGCGTGTCTCCCGCGCCCGGCTCGGCTTCGTAGTTCCAACCCACTCGTACTTTCACGTGTATGCCGCGGAGCGCGTACGAGACCCAACCGTTGCAGAACAGATCAAGACGATCCTGTCTTATGTTCGGAGAGAGATTGGCAGGAAAGTCGGGCTCGCCGGTAACCTTTCGAAATTGTGCCTTATCGATGACGGTCGGCCATCGTTTCGCCGCAAACACTTTGATCTCTTTTCGATAGTCGATCGCCTGTTCCGGAAACAACATCCATTGCACGAGATCAACCAGGTGAGTACCGGTATCGGCTAGCCCTTCGCCCTGCTGATTGACGTCAAAAAACCACGCGGGCCGCAGGTTCGGCACACCGGCGACCGACTTCATCAGGTGATGGACTCCGTCCATGTAAACCCCGGGCTCCTGCTCGCTGCCGGCGCTGATCGATCCAAAAATACTCGAGTCGTTGACCAGTTCTCTTTGGAGGATGGTGGTAATCTCGTATCGCTCGGTCATGATGTCATAGGCGACGATTCCCTTCTGATCAGCCATATTGAGCGCCGCTTCGAGCGTCGAGAGACCTCCGGGTTCGATTATCCAGGGCTTATCAGCAAGCACGTTCATGCCGGCGTCAACGCACGCCTTTACACGGGCGATCTTCCCTTGATTGCGGCCCGATATCACTACCGCATTTCCCGAACGTTCCCGGAGCATGCGTTCGAAGAAATCAGGGCCA
>DASRIZ010000624.1:0-5698 GCA_035649735.1 Blastocatellia bacterium
CCGCGCGGCGTCACCAACTGTACCTGCGACGAGCCAAAGCCTGCCTCGGCTCCCGCGTTCTGGGTAACGATGGTGAACTCTCCCGTATCATCCACGTTAGGACGATCGGGCAGGAAATCAACGGCATTGGCGCGAATCCAATTGTCCTGCACATTAATTCCGTCACGGGTGATATTGGTAAAAGACGAACGTTGCCCGTTGATGGTGGTAGTCTGCGCGCTGTTTGAAGATGTACCCGCCTGCAATTGCACCAGCGTGAGCGGATTGCGCCCGTTGAGAGGCAGTTCGAGGATCTGGCGTTGACTAACCGAGTTGCTTAGCTGAGCATCCGCTGAATTAATTATGTCGGCTCCGGCGACTACGGTTACGCTCTCGCTGATATTTCCCGCTTCCAACGTCGCGCTTAGAGTGTACTCGCGTCCGACGTCGATCTTTACGTCTGTCGCCGTAAACAATTTGTGACCGGCCGCGCTGATTTTGACGGTGTAGGTTCCGACGTCCAGTTGGGCGACGGTAAAACCTCCGGATTCGTTGGTGACGGCAGTTACTTCCTTGCCGGATTGATTGTCTTTGACAGTTACGGTTGCGCCCTGGATGACGCCGCTTGAGTCGGAGACTGTGCCGGTCAAGTTACCGCGATTCGATTGTGCTGCGCTGGTGATTGCAAACAAGCAAACAGCCAGCAGACTAAAAACAAATCTCTTCATAGATGGCTCCCTTCGAAAATTGTTCGACTGTGATCCGATTTTGTGCGCCGCTCGACCCGTTATTTGGATCAACCTGTTCCACTTAACGAACAAAACCCCCGAGCGGTGGATCTGGTGATTTATGAAGGCGCAACCATCATGCCGTTTGCGCGGCCAAAACTTTGGAAGCGGCATTTCTGTGAATAGGAACGCGAGAAATGAAGTGGGGCTTGCGCGATTTGGATTTTAGTAAGAGGTTTCGATGTATTCGGATCGAGAGGTGAGAAATCGTTGTTCCATTTTGTGAACAGGGGAGAGATTGTCTAATCCACAGATTACGCAGATTTCATAGACTAAGAAGAAGAAATGAGGAACGAGTTCAGCTGATACTTCCCGGCTCTCGTCTCAAGCATGAATAATTTCTCACAGGTTCTTAATCTGCGTAATCTGCGGACGTTCTTGCTGTGACGAACGAGGACGTCATCAGAGTTTATCGATGTGATGCCGCGACAGGTAATCGCCAAATCTCGGCTCGCCGCGCAGCGGATCCAGATCAGGATCGAACTTAAGCCGCGCCAGTACGAACGGGACCGGATCAATCTTGTCGAGCAAATCAAAAGCAGTTTCTTTATCGCCAGCCAGGCCGTACAGGGCCACGACGTTAAGCGGACCTATGCGCCCGGGACTTTCCTTATCCAGCTTCGACAATTCCTGTCGCATCGCGTCGCGCTTTTTCGAGTTAGCATAGACATAGGCGCGGCCCAGCGTGCTCAAGATCCGATCCTTCTCACCAATGCGATCGAATTCGGCCATGGCCTCTTTGAACATATGCTTCTGCGCGTAGACATTCGCAATGTTGTAACGCGCGACGACCTGATCGGGCTGAAGCTCGAGCGCTTTGGTGTATTGCGCGGCCGCCCCCTCGTTGTCGCGAGACATTGACAGCATGAACCCATAAGAAATGTGGGCCACCGGCGAGATGGGATCGAGTTCGACCGCCCGCCTGGCGTGCGCCACCGCTTCTTCCAGCTTGCGCTGATTGAACAGGAATTGAGCATAGCGCATGTGACCTATGCCCTGATTTGGATTCAGCTCGAGCGCGCGCCGGTATTCGCGATCGGCTCCCTCGGGATCCATTCGCATCAGCCCGGCTTTAGTCACGTGGGCGGCGGCAATATTTTCGTTTAGCTGCAAAGCCTTATTTATCGCGGCGTTCGCTTTTACCAAAGCATCGTTTGGCGGCACCAAATCGTAGCCGTCGGCATAACTCAGGAAGTAAACGTCGCCGAGCAGGGCGTAAGCCTGCGCATAGTTCGGGTCCTTTTTGGTTGCGAGCTCAAAATACTCGGCAGACTTTTGCAGGCTTTCTTTTGAGCGCTGATTCCAAAAATACAGGCCCGTCAGATAGGCTTCGTAAGCCTCCTGATTCGCGGGGCTGCGGTTGTCGGGGTGGTCAGTTTCATGCGCCGACAACTTCGGAATCAGAGAAGCAGCCAACTGTTCAGAGATAGCGTCCTGCAAAGCAAACAGATCGCGATAGTCCTGTTTGACGTTGGCGGTCCAGATTGATTTCCCGTCCGCCAGCCTGATCAGCTGGGCCGTGATGCGAACCTGATCTCCTTCCCGCTGCACCGTCCCATCCAGCACCGCTTCGACTCCCAGGTCCTTTCCGATCTCGACAGCGCCCTTGTCGCGATTGGTATAGCGCGACACTGAACTGGTCGGCAGCACAGTGGTTTGATTCAGATGACTCAGTCTGATGATTAAAGCATCGGCCATTCCCAGGCCCAGGACATCGGTCTTCTCAGCGTTGCCAATTGTTTTGAATGGGAGAATAGCGATACTCGCCGGGGCGATGCGGTTCGCCGTCGCACGCTTTCGATAGGTCACATACGCTGCCGCTATCCCCACGATCAGAATCAACCCGACGACGGTAGCGGCAATGAGCCTGTAGCGAGTCAGCACGCTGGCGGAGCGTTGCGCAATGGCCGCCGGTGCCGGAGCATCGCTGACCTCTTCTTCGATCTGGGCAGCAATCATCAGTTGCGTGCTGATACTCTCTTGCGTCGTGGTTTCGTGCGTGTCGATTGACAAACGCCGCACGTCAGCGACAAAGCGATAGCCGCGCTTCGGAATTGTTTCGATGTACTTGGGAGCACCCGGGGCTTCGTCGAGGGCCCGCCTCAGCAGCGAAATGTTTTGCGTCAGACTGCTTTCTTCGACAAAGGTGTCCGGCCACAGCCGGCTGATCAAATCATCTTTAGCCAGAACGTGTCCGCTGTGCTCGACCAGAACCAGCAGTGTTTCAAACACCTTGGGTGTGAGCGACACCAATTCATCATTCTTTTCGAGCACACGCTCAGCCACATTCACGCGGAACGGCCCGAACTCGTAAAACAATGATGGTTCGTCATTCATGATCAACTCCCTGAATCAACCTATCAAAGTTTTGGCTGAAGCAAACGGTTAGTTTGCGCGCAAGTTAAACCTTAGCCTTGCGTCAAAACTGGGACGACCCGGTTCTGACGCCAAAATACGAAACGCCCCGGAAGCCGTCTCAGTTCGATTTTGGGACTGAGTCTCGACCCCAGGATTTTCTAAGAATCGGATGTCAAAGGATCAGGTCGTCAGGGTAATCAGTTTCGAAACCGAAGAACTCTGACCTCACCAAAAGCGGGAAACAGTCCCGCCTCTACTTCCGATTCTTTACTAGTTGTGGTTGCGGAAACCTTTTGACCGGGCATCTCAAACGGGACCAAGTGCACCGCGCGACCGCCCAATCAAGACAAATTCACCAAGACTGTCAAATAACTAAGAATTCAATTTACGACGAAAGGTTGGCTTCACGTTCCGTTAAGTTGTTAAGATTTGTAAAGAAAGTTTTCGATCAAATGGTAGCACCTGCAAAAATTTGTAAGTGTCATAAGCGAGTCGGCGCAGCAATTAACTTGCAGATAGGGTCTGATGATCCCGTCGCTACCGCTCGGGGTTCTGACACAATGCAAGTGGGGAGAGTGCCCGATGATTCTCGAGCACTCTCCCCGGTCGGGTTTGGCCGCCCTCATCAGCGATGCTGTCAACTAAAGTTCGACAGCATTTAGAACGTGAACTTCGCCCCAAAGCGGAACGCCGAAGGAGACTGCACGATTTGTGCCGATCCATAAAACGGATTGGCAACCGCGGGCACTCCGGTCACACCGCTGTTGATCGAGAAGGTCTGATCGAGAGTGATGGCTCGCTGGCTGTTGAAGACATTGAACCAGTCACCACTAAGACGAATCTCCTTGTTTTCACCAATCTTGATTGGATAATAAACACCCAGGTCAAGATTCATGGTGGTAGGTGTCCGAGTCGAACCCACACTCTCAACCCGGTTCGGGAAGCCAGGCTCAGTTGCAGTCACCACCGGCACCACAGCTGTACCGCGCGTCACGCCGATACCCTGGTTATTTCCATAGACCACGTGTGGCACCAGCATGTTGAACGGCGTACCGGACTGCACGTAGTAGTTGCCGCTAATCATTAGCCGCCACGGAGTTCGATAGCTGCCGTTGAATTTGAACTGATGCGGACGATCATTCGGCAGACGCCCATAGGTGTTATCCAGGAGGCTCTGGAGGTCGAACAACGAAGTGATGTTCGGATCGGCCTGGCCGTTATCGTTTCGGAAAAGTCCTTCATAGTTACCGGTCAAACTCGAGAAAACGTACGAAGCGATAAACTGATAGTTATTGGTAAATCGCTTGGTCGCAGTCAGCTCGAGCGCACGGTAGAAACGAGCCGCGCTGCCGAAGCAACGAGGCAGGCGTCCCGTTACCGGATCCCCCTCGCAGGCCGCCCTTTCCGTTGTCCCCGGTTCGTTTCGTCCCGGATTGAACAGGAAATAGGTATTGCCGTCGTCGAACGAGCCGTCCTCGATCACATTTCTCATGTGACGATAGACTCCGCGCGCGCCCACGATGAGATCTTTGGCGATCTCGTACTCCAGGCCCATGCTGTATTCACCGACGCTCTGAGGTTTCAGCCCCGGATCAAGCGGCGTTGGATCGGCTCCCAGATTTGTCGGCCCGAAGCCAGCCGCGATGGTGGCGTTGGCCGGTGCATTGAGGCGGTTGACGTTGAAGTTCTTGTCGGTTTGCACATCACCACCACCGGCGCGAACGTTAACATCCAATGGCAACGGCACCTCGATGAAGGTCGCGTAGTTGGCGAACAACTTCCCTTTGCCCTGACCGGTAAAGTCCCAGGTCAAGCCGATGCGCGGCGCGGCGTTGTCCCAGAAGTTATTGAACTTCGCATAGGCCGTGCCATCGTTGCTGTAAGCCTGCTGGTAATCCCAGCGCACGCCCATGCTGACCTGCCAATTGGTTGCGAACTTGTAATCATCCTGAATGTAGAACGCCTCCGAGTTCGTGTTGGTGGAGCCAACCAATCTGAAGTCACGCACGCGCGTGGTGTTCCTCAGCAGGAATGGGTTGTTCGAGACTTCGACCGTACTGACAGCTCCCGTTGGGCCAACCGTCAGGCCCAGTGAAGCGAGCGTAGCGGCCGGAATGGCCGATGCGCGTTGAGTACCCGCGGCACTGGGACAAATGATCTGGCTGGTACGAACGGTACAAACCAACCAGTTGTTGGTAATGCGCGAACCCTGCGTCTGGTTGACGTCAGCACCGTTGGTGAACGCCAGACCCAGCGGATTCGCGTAGGTGATGTCCTGACCGCTGGAAACGGTGTTGATGTTGTACTTGTTTTGGAACCACTCAAAGCCCCACTTGATCGTGTGCTTACCCGCGAGGTTCTGCATGTGTGAATTGAATTCCCACCGGTTGCGATCCTGCGCGGTGTACAAGCCGAAGCCCGGACCACGACTGAAGTTGCGCTGCAAAGAACCGCCGCGGCCATCGACGAAATCGATGAAGCCGGTAGTGTTTACGACGCCGTTCGCATTCGCGACGGTTTGAAAGTCAACGCCGGTCTGAACCGGAGTCAAAACCGAACCGCTTCTCAACACC
>DASRIZ010000625.1:0-53239 GCA_035649735.1 Blastocatellia bacterium
CTCTGCCATAGAGCGGCTTAATCTCGATCTCTTTCCAGGTCTTGCCGCCGTCCGCACTGTTTAGCGTCACATCGCCAACGACCCAGATGTCGGTGGGCGACGACGTCCCAATGTCGAGAAGCCATATCCACTTTAGATCGCGCTTCAAGGAAACTTTACGCCAGGTAGCGCCGGAATCAGTGGTACGGTAGATCTCGGCTTCGCGCCAGTAGTCGATAACAGAACCATAGTGCAGGCGCGTGGCCACAAAAAACCCGTTTGATTCACTCACAAACCTGAAAGATCGTATGTCGAGGCGATCTCGCTCGAATTTCTTCCAGGTCCGGCCGCCATCCGTCGTTCCAAATAGTGAGCTGCTCTCGAGTACCCAGCCCGTGTCTCGATTCAGTAGCTGAATGCGGTCAATGTAGTTATCTACGTCCTGATACCCTGAAGGCCAACCCTGAACTTGTCTTCGACAAGCGCTTCTAATACGTTGCCACGACTTGCCGCCATCCGCCGTCCGCCAGAGGTTATGATCGTCTGCGGCCCATCCGAAACGTCTGTCGATGAACTCAACTCGCTTGAAATTCTCCAATTTGACAGCAGCAGCAACAGCTCGTTCGTTTGAACCTTGAATGGCGCTTTGAGTTCCTGATGCTACAGAAGAGAGGTATATCAAGACCGCGAAAGCTTGAAGGAACACCTTCGAGAATCGAAATGCAATTGAGCATCTTGATATCATCAGCGCCTATTCTACTTTAGCGTTCGTCACAGCGTTGGCGAACAATACTCGTTCAATATCTTCGATAAGCTCACGGAATTGGTTGATGGGCACTATGACCGCAGTTCTTTCTCCCGCGTCGTTGGTTACGTATTGCAACTCAAGGTGCTTAGTGTCCAGCATTTTCGACGCTCACGATAGAACGCGCTTCATATACTCAAATGCCGTTTGAGTCCCTTCTGTCGGATTGTCGGACTCCGCCTCGTACTCGATGTTAGCCGCGTATTTGAACTTGAGCTGCTTGAGCAGCTTCATCGTCTCGGCGATCGGCGTAGCGCCCTGTCCGAACCTACGCTGCGAATGGTCGGTATCTTTGTCCCTATCCTTGATGTGCAGGCTCACGATCCGCTTGTGGTGCTCGCGAAGATACGATACCGCATCGAACCCGGACGCATAAAAGTGCCCGATGTCCAGGTTGATGCTCATGTACTGAGACGCGCCCTTCAACGCGTTCGCGAAGTCATCGGGTGTCTCGAACTCCTGACTCCTGTCACCTTTGAAACCCGCGTAGCCAAACCAGTGATTGTGCAGTCCGAGTTTGATCTTGTACTTCTGGCACCACTGATCGAGTCTCGGCACGATCGGTTTCTTCACCGATGAAGTCATCACGTTCGTCCCGAGCAGCAGCGCGCCGTTAAATCCGCGATCCAGATAGTCGTCTTTTGAGTCGAGTGGAAAATTCACACAGTAGGCGCCGACTTTGATTCCGGCATCGTCGAACTTTTTCCTGACCAACTTGAAATCGGCTTCAGAAGCCTTTCCGGGGTTTAAGTGACCATCCCACAACTCGACGCTGCTCAACCCGATTGACGCCATCGCCTCGATCATCTTATCGATGGTAAAGGATCGGAATGTGTAGCTCTGCACGCCGACTTGAATACCGCCGAACACGGAAGGCTTTACTCGGTCTCTCGATGACCCAAGCGTCAGGCCGGCGAACGCCCCGGCGAGCCCAACGCCGAATTGTCTTCGCGTGATTTGTTCCACGATTGATCCTCCAGCTTATCGATACCGGCTGCCCGATCTACAGACGCGTAGTGAAGTGAACGGCTCGCATCATATTGTAAGAAGCGGAAAAGAGCAAAGGGCGAACCTTGCTCGCGCGCTTTGCCCTTTGCTTGCTCGCTGTGATAGCTTCTCGCGCGTCGAAGCGTTCCGCGGAAGCTCGCGGTTCGCTCTATCGGAGGTACAAGTGGCACAGCAAAAAACCTACGACGCAATCATCATCGGTTCGGGCGCGACCGGCGGCATGGCCGCAAAAGAACTGACCGAACGCGGCATGCAAGTGCTCGTGCTTGAAGCCGGCCCGCCGGTAAATCCCGAACGCGATCTCAGCACGCATCGCTGGCCATATCAGTCGATGTATCGCGGGTTCGGTGCCCCCGGTTGGAAAGATCAGGAACAATGGATGCAGGCCACCGCGGGCGAGTTCAGTCGAAACTTCTACGTAAAGGACACTGAACATCCTTACACCACTGACCCTGGCAAACCTTTTCTGTGGGTGCGAGCGCGCATCGTCGGAGGCAAGACGCTTCACTGGGGACGAATGTCCTATCGTCTCTCGGATCTGGATTTCAAGGCGGCGTCACACGACGGGTTCGACAACGACTGGCCTATCAGTTATCAGGACCTTGCACCCTACTACGACAAAGCCGAAGAGTTCATAGGTGTGAGCGGAAACCGCGACGGGTTGCCGCAGTTGCCCGACGGAAACTTCATGCCGCCAATGAATCTGAATTGCGGCGAGCAGATGTTGCGTAAAGGCGCGGCGAAAGTCGGACGACGCGGAATTCCGATGCGGCTGGCAATGCTGACCGGCCCGCCAAAGCCTCATATGAAGGGCCGTATGAAATGTCACTACTGTGGCAACTGCGGCGACGGCTGCGATGTCGGAGCAATGTTCAACTCGCTCAGCTCGACATTGCCGGTGGCCGAAGCTACCGGACGGATGACTCTGCGTCCAAACTCGATTGTTCGTCACATAGTGGTCGACACCAGGTCCGGCAAGGCCAAGGGCGTCGCTTTTGTCGATCGCGTTACTCATCAGGAGTACGAAGTAAGCGGCAAGATTATAGTGCTCGGAGCCTCGACTCTTGAATCGACTCGGATACTTCTCAACTCGAAGTCGCGACAGCACCCGAACGGGCTCGGGAATTCCTCGGGCAAGCTCGGTCACTACTTGATGGATCATTTCGGAGGGATCGGCGCAAGCGGTTACTTCAACGTGCTGGCCAGCCGCGATCCGGTGAATGAAGACGGGAAGACTTCGGGTTTGCTTATAGTGCGGTTCCGCAACGTCGACAAACAATCAAAGCAGCAGCGGTTTATTCGGGGTTACGGTTTTGAGTGCGGTTCGGGCGCGCGAATGTTTCCCGCGTTTGTAAAGAACCCGGCTGTGACTCCCGGCTTTGGTTCGGAATTCAAGAAGCGAGTAAGACACTATTACACCAGCCCGGTGAGCCTTACGACTCGCGCGGAAATGCTCGCCCGGTTTGAGAACTATGCTGAAATCGATCCGAGCGGGGTCGTGGACGCCTGGGGAATACCGGTGCTGAAGATTCACATCCAGTATTCGGATAATGAGCTCGAGATGGCACGTGATGCGGCGCAAACCAGCGAAGAGATCCTGCGCGCGGCGGGCGCGGAGGTTGTCTCGACCGGAGGCCGTATGACCGCCCCGGGACGAATCATTCACGAGCTAGGAACCGCGCGAATGGGCAATGATCCCAAGACGTCGATACTCAATAAGTTCAATCAAAGCTGGGATGTGAAAAATTTGTTTGTGGTTGACGGCGCGTGTTTCGTAACTAGCGCCAATCAGAACCCGACTCTTACGATGTTGGCGCTTACGATGCGAGCGTGTGACCGCATCGCGGATGAGTATAAGCGTGGAAACCTGTAGGAATTGCGGATTGAGGATTTTGAGGATTGAGGATTTTGAGGATTGAGGATTGAGGATTGAGGTTAAGGATTGAGGATCGGAGCCGTCTGAATTCCGCAATCCGCAATCCGCAATTCCGTCAATCCGCAATTCCCTCAATCCCAACAGAGGAGCTTCGATGTTCGGAAGAGCACAGAGACAAGCGAAAGCGGGCGCGAAGGCAGTCAAGTTACATTCGATCGCGTCAGTAATGCGTGAGCGCGGGTTTGCCGGCCGCTTCGAGGTTGGCGGTGTCAAATACAGGTTCACATACTCGCCCGCAAGTGCGGCAGTCACCGGCGGTAAACTGCAGCTCACCGGAACCCTCAGCGTGATTGCCGAACGAGCAAACGCCCGCGATGCTTCGCGCAGCGCCCCCAATGTTCGGGCAACGCTGCTTGCAACTCAGGGGGCGGTTGGGGCCGCTCCGCCGCGACAGAACGTGCCCGCCGATGTTCCGCCACCGCGCCCGGATTTCCCGATTGTGGAAAGCACCGGATCGCTTTCATTTTGCGGCGTGCTCTACCTGCAACTCGCACCGCTGGATGGCCGCTCTCTTGGAGTCCCGGCTGATATGAAGCAGGTCCAGTTGAATGTAAGGCTGGCGCCGGTCAGCGATGTCGAGCGAGGGCTGCAGGGCGCGTTTAGTACGATTGCCGATGCCCTTTACGGAAACCCGATCAATCAGTCCCTTGCTGAGGCATCAGTCACTGAGCTTAATAAGTTCCTGGCGGGATAGAGCACGGTTTCACCTGGAGCGCACGGCTCGGAGCTGTAGCTGCAGCATCACCAAAGCACCTCTCACAGATTGGGGATGTTTCACTCCAGCCTTCCGGTTGGGGGATTCCGAGAAGTGGCCTTCTGACCTCTGCCTTCTGCCTTCTGCCTTCTGCCTTCTGCCTTCTGCCTTTTGCCTTCTGCCTTCTGCCTTCTGACCTCCGACCTCTAACCCGAAGCCCTGCCCGGGTAAGGTGAGGGCAACGTATTAGCCGCTTCCCACTTCAGCGGCGGCACGCGCGCCTAGTGGCAAACCCGAGCAGGAACCGAGGCCGCCCCCAGCAGGCCGGCTGTTAGGGCTCTCCTACGGCGGCAATCCACCCGTAGGATTTCGAGCAGACCGCTACTCGCCGAACAGGATATTGATCACTTTCAGCATCGGGTCGATAAAGTCAGCTCGCTTTACAATTCGGCTCGGTTCAAAGCGCGGTCCCGGTACCGCCTGAAACACGCCGGGCGAAATTTCTCTTACCTCAGCCGGGAATGTCTGCAAGACGCCCTGGTCAAGCGCGAGCTGTACATAGCCTCGAAGAGCGCCCGGAATCTGAGCGTTGTCGACCAACACCTGTCCACCCGAGGTCACGTTGGTGTTCGCGCGAGCGCGCGCCTCTGCGTCGAGCCTGAGCGCTCGAACGGCTGCGACCGCGAGCTCGAGACGAGCAATAGAAGCGCCCGCGCCAAAGGTGGGCCCGTCTAAACCCATCACGCCTTCGCGTTTGAGCGAGTCCGCAATTAGCGCTTCAGAGCTTCCCGCCATCAGATCGACGAAACCGGGCTGGTTCGGCAGGTACTGCATGACCCTGGCGCCCAACATCAGCGCGCGCCCAAGCTCGATCCGAGTCAGCGCGCTGTCTGGTCGAAAGACTCCGCCGTCTCCGGACAGTACCCGGTCATATACCAACCGAAGCAATTTTGCTCTGGTCGCGTCGCTGAACTCGGCGATGTCCGAAAGTTGGTTTGGGTCGTAAACGTAGTGGGTGACGCTTACTCGATAGGGCTGGTCGACGTTCTGTCCGAAACCCGCGATCCCCCCGCTTATTCTTGCGGTGTACGTTCCCGCTGCCGGGAACTCTACTTTGACTGCTTCGCGCGACCCAAAGAGCGCTGCCAGATTTATCGCATCCGAACCGGCAACCTGAGTCGCCCCGCGGAGTACGGTTAGAGCCAGGTCGTTGATCGTAATCTTTGTGTTGTCAAACACTACCTCGTCCTCGCCCGCGGCCCCGTCCCAATCAAGTTGCACAAATGTGAATCGCGCGTTGGGCGGCACGGTAAACGTGTGAGTCGTCGAGCCGCGAGCCGGCACCGTCCCTTGAAACGAGCCGCCAGCCTGCTCCTGAACGGCAAAGCCCTTTCCGCTGAATCCGAAATTTCCATACGGCTTTTGAGGATTGAACGCGAGATCGACCGCCGCGTGAACATTCGCCAATCCGGCCCCAACTTCAAACTGATCGTAGGTTGCCAGCGGCGTGGCGGTCCGCTCGAGAATCGATTTCACTTCGTCGACCGAGAGACTCGGGTTTGCTTCGAGGATATTCGCGATGATTCCGGCAAGATGCGGCGCAGCCATCGAGGTGCCGGAGATCTGTGTGTAATAGGCTACAAAGGCCGGTGGTATCTCCAAATCCGCATTGGCTCCATTCGCAACCAGGTTTGTGCTTGAGCGAGCCGCGATTATGTCGGAAGTGAACCCCTTTTCGGCGGGGCCTCCCGTTCCCGTCGTAAGCACAGTCGGGTGAATCACCGGATCCCCAAAAATTCCGCGCGATGAAAAGCTGGCTAGCCTGCCGTCTTTGGTTGCCGCCCCCGCGGTGATGATCCAGGGTACCGACGCCCAGCGGTTCTGTGAGTTCGGCCGAGGACCGTCATTTCCGTTGGCAAAAACGATTGCGATGTTGCTTTCAGCATGCAGTTTTTTGGTGGCGACGTTTACCGGATGATCCGGGTCTACCGGCACCGCGGAATTTCCCCACGAACAGTTGATGACTCGAATGTTCAAGTCATACTGGTGTGTGAAGCAGTAATCGAATGCCGCAACCTGACCGAGCACAAATAAGACCGCGCCCGAGCCTAAGCCTATAAGCTTCGCGCCGGGCGCGACCCCTTGATAGAGTCCGCCGCTCACCTGACCGCTGCCGGCGGCGATCCCGGCAACGTGAGTCCCGTGACCGACGTTTGTGTCGGTGTTTATTACGTTCTCTACAACCGTCGCCGGCAGTATTCCCTCAAGCGGATTCCCAAGCGAATCCAAACGCACCGGTAAGCCATCTCTGTCATTGGGATTGATCAAGACATTCTGAATGGTTTTCCCGCTGGAGGGATTTAGAGGGTTGAAGGTTAGATCCCCGTGCGCGCCGTCTATTCCCGAATCATTGATCGCAATGGTTACTCCGCGACCGGACACCGGTAGTCCGCCGTTTCGCGTCGTCAATGCTATATCGGTCCTCAGCCGCCCGACACCAATCAGCGTTTTCGACTGATGCAGGTTGAGCTGAAGCGGCGTGTTTAAGTAGATGGACCGAAGGTTCGGCCAGTTCATCATCTGTTGGATTTGCGGTGGAGTAGCCGGTACTCCCATGATCGGAAAGTTGACCATCCGAACACCGCTGGTTATGCCAAGCGCCTGTACCGCACTGATGTGCGCGTCGGTGATGTGGTCGCCATAAAAGGTCAAAACAACTCCGAAACGAGTTGCAGGCCGGGCAACCGCAAGCCGCGCGGTCAGCTCCGGATCGATCCGCGGACTAGCCGACGCCGGCACTGTAAAGCTGAACGCTAAGGCAACTGCAAAGAGAAGAAGTCGGTATCTCACTAGACCCTCCAAAGTTTCAACGTTCCAACGGCCCGGCGATACCGCGAATGGTAGCGAGCGCGAGTCCCCTTCGTTCGTACCAAGCGCGATTGCCGGAGGGAGCTCCAACAACCGGGCCGCCCCGCGCTCGCCACCGCTCGCGGTATCCGCCTCGTTATCGATCCACAAGACCGACGGAGCGAGTCGCCAAATCGAATCCGGAACAGACCGTAAAAGTCCCGTTCCAGCTCTACGTTGTGAGGTTAGGCGAGGGCTATTGACGGTTTCTTGAACGAACCTTGAGCCCCGTTTTTGGGGTCAGTTGTCAGCGTGATCCAGTTGCAATCAAACGAGTTAAGGGAAGCGTGCTCTGATCAGCGACATTCAGAGTTCAAGCTCCACGTAGTAACGAATTCATGTTTCTTCTCTTCTGAATAGAATCCTAAAGATGGAACGAATGAATTCGTTACTGAGTGGTTTGCGGCCCGCTCGCAAACTGAACTGAACTCAGTACAGCTTCTCAGGCGGCGCGCCGGCCACCGGTGTCTCTGCGCCGCGCCAGAGCGTCTTTGAGAATCGGATTATTTGCTTTATCAACACGTTCCAACGTCGCAAGCCCGCCCGAGCATGTCAGGTTGTTGATGACCAGATTATCGATGTACCAACCGCCGCCCGAGCCTATCGCCGTAGCTACATCCGAACTCATACGGAACCTGAGAAAGACCGGCAATCCCAACGAGTTGTTAGACCCGCCTGCCGCGAATGAGCCAAGCGCGATGCGAACGTGATGAAAACCCTTTGTTCCCGTGTAACCGCGACGGCCTTGTAACGGCGAGCCGATGACTGCTCCTTCGAGCGTGCCATCGAGCTTCGCATTGTAGCCTCCATCGATGATGTAATTGCCTGCATCAAAGGTCGTGTTGTTGTTTGGGAACGGCGTAGCGTCGAAAACCGGTGCGCCCAACGCAACCTCGATCACCCCACCGTCGAAGAAAGCTTCGGCGGCAATCTTGTGATCGAACTCCATCAACGATGTGGCTGTCAGTGTGAGCGGACCGATCACTGTGGAGAAATCGCTTGGGGCTCCGCCGCCTGTCCCCGCGGGATCGGGCTGGCCTTCGCTTGGGCTGAAGTCTGCCGCATACATCATCGCAGTCGGGCTCCCGTTGACTTGAATCCCTGGGACTCGCTGGAATGCCGGTACGGACTGATTCGGAGTTGCAGAATCAACCAGCGGCGGAACAAACCGATTGTTCGCAGAACTACCTTCGAAGTTCTCCAAAGCGAAAACCGTAGTCGATGTTGTTGATGTCGGGGCGCCGAACCTCACGATCGTGTTACCGGCGTTGTTAGCGTCCTTTTTACCGTTGCTCAGATCGCGGGCCTGGACGACGTAGTAATAAACGCGGCCGAGGCTGAGACCCGTGTCGGTATAAGACGTGCCGGTCAATCCGGTTGCCACCCGATTGGAGGTCGAAGGCGCAAAAGAAGGTTCCTGCGTTCCGTTGCCTGGAGTCACCGAGGTTGCACGATAGACATCGTAAACAAGATTCGCACCAGGATTCACTGAAGCCGCGGGTCGCCAGTTTACGACAAGGCGATTGCATTGCTTTGGATCGCTCACTTGTTCAACTCCGTCGAAGATCGGCGCCGGACTCACGCTGACCGTATCCCCGATAGCGATCGCGACGCTGCGGGTGTTTGCCGGCGAGACGCACTCGGGGTTGCGGCTCGCGCGAACCTGGTAATAGAAGGTCTGGCCAACTGGGAGCTTTTGTCCGCCGTTGTCATCGCGGAAGACGGTTGTGATAGCGGGAATCTCCGCAACTCTAACAAAGGGTCCGTCCGCGCTGGCGCCACGCGAGATGACATAAGTCTGCGCGTCACGCACTCGAACCCCGTCATTGATATTTATGGTAGCGGTATTCTTCAGCAGGTTTGAAACGATGAACGGCGGCGCGGGAAGGGGCCCGAGTGCCTCGCACTCGCTGACGGTCGCCGGCACGCTGAAGTCTTCGACCACAACCGGAACTGATTGAGTGGCGATGTCATCCGCAAGCCCGGCGGTTGACTTGGCCTGGGTTCCAACGCCATGACTGGCGAAGGCGCGCCAGATGATTGCCTGATTCTCACCGCCCGTCAGCTCGCGATCGGCGAGAAGAATCGAATCTCGCGAGTCGACAAAAGAAGGATTGAGCGGCGAAAGCTGCAAGCCTCGAAGCACCAGTGTATCCGCGAGCCTCGCGGCACGGCCCACTGCAGTCGCAAGCGTGCCGCGTCGATCGCCGCGCTGGGCTATCTCGGCTGCAAGCATGCCAGGGCGGACTATGTGCTGGCTGGGGATGATGGTTGCCGGGTCGCTGGAGTTGAACGCCGCGCGATAGTCTATCGGATGCTTGCTGTCGACCGATTGCACCAAACGGCTACCGATGTAAAAGCTGGAGCCGCTGCCAAGACGGCGAGCGCCGTCAAAGAAGATCCCGCCCGGGTCTTTCATGATCAGCAGCTCGCGCATGTCCCAGAGCGTCGCGCTCCATAGTTCCCCAATCCAGTGAACCTCAACTGGAATCGCGCCGACGGCAACGTCCGGCGGCTGTCCATCCCGGCGATTGAGAGCCACCCCGTTGACCGCGCCGTAGGACCATCGATAGTTTGTGACAGGTAGCGCGCGAATCGCGATGTCGAATAGCCCGGTTGCGTATTCGCCGATCGCGTCATCGTCTGCCAGTGAATCCGCAATAAAGTCCGACCACCCCTCGCCCTGGCCGCCTGATTCGCCCACAAGCGCAAGTCCGAGTCCGCCCGTTTCGCCCTTCGCGGCCGAACGATTCGAGACGCCGTGATAGTGCTCGTGCGATACGACGTCGAAGTCCAAGTCGCCATCCGATCTCCTGAATGAGCTCTCGGTAAACAGGAACATCTGCATTCGCGGATACGCGCCGTCAGCCGGCGTGCCAAAGTTGGCATTATTGGTGCCGGACCCGTCCTGCACCTGCAGGCTCACGGCATCCTGACCCGCTCCACCCTTGCCGAAATTGTCCTGCTGAAAGTTCCACAACTCTTCGGTAAATCCAATGCTGTAGAGGTAATCGTGGATGACGTTGTTGTAGTAGAAGAGCGTCACCGCCCCGGGATAAACATCCGGGAAACTGCTTGGCGGGAAAAAGGGAGTACCACCGGCATTCGCGCCGCCAAACTCATAACTGTTTATGAAATCGAAATACGAGGCGTTGAACTGACGACCCTGGCCGTAGCCTCGTATCCCGTGCGTTGCTTCATTGTCGTCTCCGTGATCATCGGCTGCGACGGCGTTGTTACCTTCGGTGTAGTTTGACTGATACACAGAACTCAACGTCCTTCCGTCGGCTAGGATCATCGTGGACAACAACGGCGAGAGCGTCGCCGAGAAGGGCTGGCTCTTGTCGGCAACCGGAGAGTTCGCTGTCAGATTCCGGCTCTGGGCCTCGGCAGCCATCGAGTAGCCAAACCCGCGAGTAGCAGCGCGATTGCTATTCGAGTTGTTAATCTCGGCGCCGCCCGTATCAGTCGGCAGATAAAACCAACCGAACGGCGACTCGGCCGAAGGGTTCGTCGCATCCGGGAAGCCGCGGGTCACTTGGCCGAAGCCGGCGCCATACACAAGCGGGTTTTGATTACGAAGCATGACGAGGCTCTCCCGAAAGCCTACGCCGTTCCCCGTAGTGGTATTGTCTGGAGCGTAAGCCGGGGCGGTGCCCGGCGTGTTCGTCCTTCCAAACCCTCTGTAGCCTGAGAGAGCTGTCGGCATTCCGTCGAAGACTTTTCCTTGAGCGCTCCCACTCGGGTTCATTGCTTCAACTCTGTCCTGTATGTCCGGGCGGAAGGTGGCGAGGCGACCTACCCCCTGCCCGCCGCCGCGCGGTCCGAACGAAGCTGTAAGACTGATCCGCCGCAACACCTGACCGGTCTGCGCGTCGACGACGTTCTCCCACATGATTCCCTCGTACTGAGGAGTGGTTAGAACGAACTTATAAGCCAGCCGTGCAACATCACCGAGCGGAAACACTGTTTGGGTCACGATGATGTCATCGCTGAAGATGCCGCCGCCGCTGAAGGCGGGAGCCTGGACGAACTGCGGCGGGAGATTGCCAAAGGTTGTCGGCGTTTGCTTCGTACCTATCGATTGAGGAGTAAAACTATTTATTCCGATCGCTGACGCGGCCGCGGTTATGGCCTGCTCCGGGGTTAAAGTACGGGCATTGATGACTCTCAATTGTGGGAAGCTTTCGCCGCCGACGCTAATTATCTGACCCGAACGATTAACGTTGACCAGCACTTCGCCGTGATAAACGGGTAAGCCGTTAGCCTGTTGACCGAACAACAAAATTGTCGTTCCAATGTCCGGAACGTAAGCGCGACTCTTTAGCTTGAGGTTCGCCAGGTCCTCGTCACTAAACCGAAACAGCTCTCTGTTGCGACTCAGAAACCCGCGTGCGATGGTTTCGGGTTGCGAGGAACTGGCTGAGGTGAGGTACGCCGAGTAACTAAACATATGTCGAGGAGTCGCGGTCAGCCCGTTGTATTGCACCTGAACGTCGGAGCCTACGCCGGACCGAAGCGCGGTGAGCGCTTTGACTTGAGCTAGTGTTGGAGAGTGGAGCGCGGTCCCCTTGGGCACACCCTGCGGGCCTCGAACGTCGAACTCGACGGGCCGTCCCGCTTGTGCGGAGGAGGACTTGAACACAACTTCAGCAGAAACGAGCACCAACACCACAAACAGGCAAGGCACGATTACTCGGACTACTCTTTGAACCCTCATGATGTCTCCTTTGAAATGTCCGACAAACTTCCGTTTGTCGTTCTGCATAAGTTTGTCGTTGTGCATTCCATCCTCCGACCGAGCATCAACAAGCTGAAGTTTGTCGAACAGCCTGGCGAAACTTCGTGGCCGCCCCCTGCGACTAGGTCCCTCGTTGGAGCCGGTAGAGGAACCGCGCGATGTGAGGAAGGGGCGGCCACGAAGGGCCGCCTGACTACCCACGATCGCCTTAGCGCAGCAACTGAATCGTCACCGTGCGAGTGATCGGATTGACGGTGAATCGCATCAGGCTCGTAAGAATTCCGCCGGTGGGCGGGTTAATACCACCGCCCGTGCTTGTTCCGCCGCCGCCCGATCCCGCCGTGGAGGTCTGGTGTACCAGCAGATACTGGCTGCTTTGAATGTTGAAGTCCTGGGCGACGCCGGCCCAACCGATCACTCGATAGATGTAATTCCGATTCGGCTCTATCGGCGACGCGACTCTCTCATTCGCACTTCCGGACCCGGATGAGTTGAGCACCCTGCCCGCCGAGTCCAGTAGTTCGAGATCCAGGTCAAGACCCAGTGACGAAGTCATATCGCCGATCACCGCGTACGCGCCTTCCTGCGAGGTGAACGGAACGTCTACATATGAGACCCCGGGAACCAGCTGTAATCCGGTGTCTCCTCCGGGCACGATGCCAGAGAATGAGGCGGCGTGAGTTCTGTTTTCGAAGCAAGCGAAGTTGGTCGGCGGCTCTGTTTGATAGCGCGTGGCGGCAGCCGGGTCGACCTGAACACGCGCGACAATGATCGCGTCGAAGGTGAACAACTGTGCGGTCGGGTTGTTGAAGACGAGACGGCGTGCCGCCGATGTCTGTCCCGAGAGCAGCTTCTCCCGATAGAAGAAACTCGCCTGGCTACCCTGCTGTCCGGTCCCGCAGCTATCGGCATTCGCAACCGTCACCGTCGGGTTGGAAATGGATTTAATCCGGAACTCAACCGGGGTGTACACCGCGCCGTCGAACAACCCGGCGCCAAGGTTTGTGATTGCCTGGTCGAACTCGAATTTGCCGTTGGCGATGCTTAAGTTGCTGATGATTGTTTCAATCTGCGTGCTCACGTTGAGCTCGGCGGACGGAGGCGCCGCGGCGGCGCTGTTGTTGGAAACGCCAACCTGCCGGTTCGAGTTTACGTTGAGCGCTCGCACTACATATTCGGGGCTAACCGGGTTCTTAAGGCCGCGCGGGACAAACGCGCCTTCGATAAACCCGGCGTCGGCGTAACTGGTCTGATTCGCGTTTACATAAGCAACGTGCAAATAGCCGTCGGTTGAGCCATCACCGTCGATGTACTCGTGGCCAAAGACAGGCAGGTTGACCCGTTGATTCTCGCGCCCAACTTCGCGCTTCAATACTTCATAGGCAAATGCGCCGCTTACCGGCTGCCACGATACCTCGGTCGAGGTAGGCGACGTCAGCGCGACGGTAACACCGGCGGGAGCAGACAATCGCCCCTGCGTACCGCTGAAATTTGAGACTCGAGTGGAGATAACTTGTCGCCCGCCAACCGGAGCTTCAGCATTAAAGCCGATCTCTCGCGCAGCAAAAGCATGCTCGATAACAGACCGATGGAGCCCGGGCGAGTCCGGGTCGGTTGGATTCGAAGGATAAAGCGCGGCGTCGGCGAGGATCATCGCATCGCGAGCGCGGACAAACGTATCGGGATTAAAGCTGCCGAGTACATAGATCGAACCGAGGAAGATTCGCTCCCAGTTCTCTTTGCCCTGCGGAATACTCACCGTCGGCGCGCCGGTTATAAGATCAGGGCGCTTGAAGCTGCCGCCAGTCTCATACATCAGCATCAACTCCCGGATGTCCCACATGACTGCGGCAAAAATCTCCCCGTCGCGATGCTCCTCGAAATCCGCCGCGCCCGATGTGCCGAGCCGGGAATAACTCAGCCCCGAGTCTGCGTGCCGAAGGTACTGCCGCAAGTCGGGGTTTCCACCCGCGGCTCGAGTCAGCTCACGAAGCTTGAATCCGTTGACCACGTAGGCACCAAGAGCCGGATTCTCCGCCGCGCTGTACGCCCACAAATCAGCCTGTCCCTCATTGAGCGCATTGCCTTCCGGCACGCCTTCGAGTCCGGCGATGGGCGATGAGATCGAGTGCATGCCTTCGTGATAAGGGACGGCAAAGTCTATTGCCAAATCGTTGAGCAAATACCCGTGTCCGTAACTTGTCGGATTAACGATGATCTGTTGACCGCCGACCTCCTGAGATCCGTTTAGCGAGAATGCGTTGTCCAATCCAAGTAACTTCTCGAGAAACGCCGGATCGCTTGTGTCATTTGGCGGGTTGAGCACATTCGGAATGTGTACGTTGCCGATCAGCGGCCGGTCCTGATTCGGGTAAACATCGGGGAAGTCGCCCTGCCCGAACCCGTGATTGTGCGCCGCATCGCCCGCGCGGTGCAGGTAGTCCACGTACTCAAGCAGCGAGTTGATATAGAAGAACTGAGAAATCCCATCCTGATGCTGAGCGGGCTCGGCATTCGGACCGAATTGATCTCGTTCGTTTGTGCGCTGCTCAAAGTTAGTCGGATCGTTGTTCCTGAAGTGCCAGGTGCCTCTTGCCGCCTGTGCAAAAGGGAGTCGCGCGGCCAGCGCGCTTTCGATATGTGCATGCAATCCGGTAAGCGTACCGTTGACCCCGGTCGCCGCATTGGTTTGATCGAAGTTCCGCAACCCAATCCGAAGCTGTCCGAGTGGAACCCCGTTTGAATCGACGCTGATAATTCCCTGATCTTTTAGCTCCTGGGTTATCGCCGGATAGTTCGGATAGATGTCAGCGGTCAGCGGGAGCTGTTGTTGATAGCGGACCTGGTCATTCCGGCTCAGAACCTGACCCGTGAGCGCGTCGACCTGGTACCGAAAGAAGCCGAATGGATTACGCGAGAAAAGAAGAAACGTGTAAGCGAGCCGCGCGCCGCCCGGCGTCGGGAAGACGTTCAACTCCGGATGGGGCGTGGCCAGCACACCGAGCTGCGATGCAAGCAGATCCAGGGCGGGGTTCAGGACTTCAGCCACGCCGCTCACCCACGGACGCCGGTAAGGTTCGAGCTCGGCTTGCGCGGCCGCGACTGCCGCCGCTCCGTCTAGACTCGGAGTGACGCCAAACGATAGGTTGGAGTGATACGGACCGGAGATCATTTTGATCCGGCGCTGGCCGTCCATCAGCACTCCCACGCCACCGTTCGCTACCGGCAAGCCTCCGTATGTCTGTTCGAAATAAAGCAGGTTGCCGCCGAACGCATCAACATTGCGTTTTAAACGAAGCGTGCTGATATCGGTCAGGCCAAACAGCGCAGAGTTTGCCGTTATGAAATCTCTCGCGGCCGCTTCAGGCTCGAGCGTGGACGGCGCCGATGCGAAGTCGTAGATGGAGTCGACCGAGCCGGTCGCTTTGTCCCAGCGCGCGGTGATGTTTTGATCCCCAAGACGCGTCTTAAGAGAAGCGAGCGCCTGGAGCTGCGCCGCGGTGGGCAACCGTCTCACAAACTGGGTGAGATTGATGTCATAGTTGGGCACGGGTCGCTTGTTCTGATTGAACTCGAACGAAGGCGGGATGACGGTGGCTTGCGATGTCACGATCGGCCCGAGCGTCAATACGGCCGCGAGCGCCACGGCGATTGCCAGCGTGACAAGAAACGCGAATCGCTTCCGATTGTGTTTGATCTTGATTGCAGTCATTTCGTCTCCTTAGAAATGTCGACAAACTTCAGTTTGTCGTTTTCAGTGTCGTAAGCCCTACATTCACGCCCTTCGTTCAAATCAGCATGCAACAATCGACAAACTGAAGTTTGTCGGACCTACGCAGGCACTTTACGAGAGGGCTATTGACCGACTCTTGAATAGAGCTTGAATAATGAAAAGGTAGGGGTTAAAGGACTTTGACAGGAGTTTCGAGACTGGCGGATCGCGTGGACTCGGGATGGGGTTCGACGTTTATGGAGGCGCGTGTGATCCTAAATCCAGGCACGCAAACAAAATAGAGCGCAGCGCTCCTCCCCAGGTTAACGCTGCGCTCTTTCCAAGACAATGGCCGCTCTTGCGGTCATTTGACCCCTGCTGTTATTCGCAGCAAGAGTAACGCTTGGAGCTTGAAAATATCTTGAATGAGCAATTTGCTCGGCTACCGAGATGCCCGTTGCAGAGCTGCGGCTGTCCAGGCCAGCTCCGCTCGGGTCATCGAGTCAAATGGACGGAGACCCGTCCCTCTGGGCCTTATCAGGTTTCTGCTTAATGCGACTGCAACATATCCTCGCGCGGAGTCCGGTATGAGTGACCAGTCCACGAGGCCCGGGTTTGAACCGCTCGAAGATTGAGCAATTGAGTCAAGCCCCAGCGCCTTCACTACTGCGATGGCAACAGTCATACGATCACACGCGCCTTGCGGATTAAAATACAGACCGCTGGCGCGCATCAGATTTCCGCTTGGCGAATTCACTACGCTCTCGACGAAAACAGCGTTGTCGTCCGTGGGAACATCAGCAAAAGTAGGCGACGCCGGCAGATACTGAGGAACGAGCCCGCCCGCCCCAAGCATCACTGCCCGCGCTACGTCGAGTCTTGAAACGGTTGCTGAGCCGCCAAAATTGCCCGAACGAGCGGTTATCGCTCCGGTTCTCAGTGCCTGCTTGATTGCTTTCTGTTCGGCGCCTGAAAGCTGGGCTATATCGGAGATGTTGCTGTAGCTCGCTCGTATGATTTCGATCGCGCCTACAAATCTCTGCGGCGCGCTGGTGGGACTACCAGTGTTTCGGACGGTTATTGTCCAGGAGCCTGCGTCAGGCTCATTGATAGTCACTCCGGTCTTTTGAACGCCCTGGCCCGCAAGCAGCGCAGCGGGTTTAGATGACAGTGTCTGGCTGTCGTTCGCAACCGTTACGCTCAGGTTTGATCCCAGCCCATCGGAGTTGACCCATGCGACCTGCAGTGTTGTGAAGACTGAATCCTCAGGCATCTGAACTGTCGTCGTGTAGCTGGAGCCTGGCGTGACCTCTCCGTTGAATCCCGCGAGCGAGCTTCGCGAGTAGGTGACTCCCTGGTTATTAAAGCCGCTTCGAAAGTTTCCAAACCGCGCGTTCGTTGCGGCCTTGCGCACCGCGGCATACGCGTTGAGATAGCCGGCGCCGACTTCGTAACGCGAATAACCCAGCATTGGCGTGGCGGTTGACTGAAGAATCCGCTTGATCTGGTCAGGGGTAAGCTGTGGGGCAGCCTCGAGCATCAGGGCTATGGTACCGGCGACGTGAGGAGCCGCGAAGCTGGTTCCAGAACTCATCGTGTATCGTGGCAGGTACGCGGGCGCGATGTTCGCAACATCGTTTTCGGGAGAAGACAGAACTCCCGCAAGCCCCGCGGTGCCGACAACGTTGACACCGGCCGCCCGCGTAGATACGACGCTTTCGCCGGGTGCAATCAGGGTTGGATAGTAAGTTCCGTAACCAGCCGCGCCGCGCGACGAGAAGTCCGATAGTTTTCTCTCCTTGGTTCCAGACCCGACTCCAATCACCCAGTCGGCAACCGAATAGGGGTTAAGCGAGTTGGGCTGATCCCCGCGATTACCCGCCGAGAAGACTACTGATATGCCTGAGTCGTGCATGATTCTGGTCGCGATGTTGACCGGATCATTCACGTCGAACAGACCGCTGATTCCAAAACTGCAATTCACTACGCGAACATTCTGGGCGACTCGTTGCGATAGGATGTAGTCGATGCCCGACAGGACATAAAACAGGCTGGCGTCCCCGGCGCTAACGCCTAGCATCTTTGCGCCAGTAGCCATTCCACCGTAATAACCGCCGGAGGATCCTCCGGTGCCTGCTATCACTCCGGCCACAAAAGTTCCGTGACCCATCGTCAAATCGCTGTTCAACATTCCTTCTGCGATTAACGGATACACGAAGCCTGGGGCGCTTCCTTGAAAGTCGAGCGCTCTCACGTTCCCGACTGTCTGTGAAGCCAGGTCTGGGTGGCTGAAGTCAATCCCCGTGTCCAGGACCGCAACCGTCACGCCTTTGCCGGAAAGGGGGAGGCCCATGTTGCGAGCGGTCAGCGAAGCATCGGTGACCGCTAACGACTGACCGGTCATACCTCGAGTGTCGTGAGTAAAAAACTCAAAAGTCTTGTTTGAATAGAGTGAACGGACGGATGGCAGGGCCGAAATAGTCGCGACTTGATGCTTGGTCGCGTTGATCAATACCATCGGCAGGTTATGAAACCGCGTGCCTCCGACTACTCCGGCGGCGCGGAGAGCGTCGAGATCGTTTTCGGTGGGCATTCGATGAAAGATTACAAAGACATTGATGGCGCTCGAATCCGGCAACACGTTGAGGAGCAGTGCCAGCTCAGGATCGAGACTCCGCAGTCCCTCTGAATCCGCTCCCGTAAGCACCAGCCCGTCGGAACCCGGATAGGTAATGGAATCCGCTCCTGTGAGTACCAGCCCGTCAGCCCCGGTAAGCACCAACCCGTCCGCCCCGGTCAGCACCAGCCCGTCAGCGCCGGTCAACACCAGTCCGTCTGCCCCGGTCAACACCAGACCGTCAGCGCCGGTCAAGACAAGCCCTTGCCCGGCTACGAAGGTAATTCCAGCAAATGCACTGAGTCCAGGGTTTAAGAGCAGGAATAGACAGAAGAGAACGGCCAAGCCTGGGGAGGTGATTCGTCTCATTTTTTTAGCTCCATCGCTGTGTTTTTTGTTCTTTTTGCGACGCGTACAGTATATTCCCCCACCTTGAACAAACCTTGAATGCCAACCCTGTAACTCCTGTCCGCTGCGGTCTCGAGTCCGAAAATGCTGACGACATCGGCGTTCTTTCACGCTTGGAAAAGCTGATTCTTTTGATTCGCGTGGTGTTTCCGGCAGCGAGTGGGTGATGGTGCCTGAAGAGAATGCGTACTGGAAGGATACACGACTGGGGTAGAACCACGTAAAAAGGTTCGAGAACCGAGAGCAAACGCCACTTCTCACAAGTGAATATTTGCAGGACTCTACGCATTTTCAATCATTTGACCCACTGAACGAGCCGGATAAGGGCAACCTCAATGCCAGTTTTGTTGAACGGAAGCCGATTTAGTTGAAGAAGAAAGGTGGGCTTCTGGTAACCGCGTAGCGGTGTCCTATCGGTAGCTTGCGTGGGTTGGGCGCTACCCCCTATTTGATCAATGCTTCGTATTTCGCAACCGTAGCCGGGAGTGGAGCGACGCCCAACTCGCTTCTAAGAAGTTTGCGCAACCGATCAAACTGATCTATCGCTGCGGCTCGGTTGCCCATACCAACATATGCTTCCATGACCTGGCAGTGTGCGTCTTCTCGATAGGGATCGCGTTGCAATATCCTCTGCCCATATCTGACAACACGTTCGTGATCGCCTCGGGCCCCGTAAAAACCGGCCAGATCCTTGAGCGCTTCCAAATAAAGATCGCGGTAATAACTCCGCAGCTCCTCGACCCAGTCGTCATAAAGCTCTTCGAGAAAGTCTCCCCGATAAAGTCCAACTGCATCTACGGTCGTTTGGGCAGCGCCTTCCTCATCACCGTTCTGGCGCTTCCTTCTCGCTTCAGCGATCAGGAGCTCGAACTCTTCGGTATCAATCTGGTAACGGTATTGAGGGTTTAGCAGATATGCACCTTCACGATACTGAATAAAATCCTTTTTTATAACCTGACCGAGATTCAGTGCCTTCCGCGCGTGCGAAATCATCGGGTGGAAGTTCTTCGAGATCGTGTCGGCGTCGGCGTCCGGCCAGAAGAGCTCCACCAGCGAGTCCTTGGTCGCGCGGTGGTTTCTTCGTGAAGCGATGTAACACAGAATGTGTAGCGACTTCGATAAACGCCAGGCGTCATCGGGCGAACGTTCCGACGGGTGACGGTAGACCTCGATTGGGCCAAGCATATTCAAAGCGAGGTCGAAATTAGGCCGCTCGATTATGGTTCTGAATTGGGGTTGTTCGGCGGTAGCAGTAGCACCTTGCGTCACCGCCGGTGTTCCCAAGTCCGCTTTCGTGACGTCTGCGGGCACCAAACGGTTCAGGTACTCTTTGGCGCAGCCGGCATCGATCGCCGCTTGAAACAACGCCGGCGCCTGGGCGGCCTCTGTTGACAGCCAGTGCGAATAATCGAAGCGGAGCGATAACTCCACCGCGAGAGCAAGCTGCGCCAGCGCCTCACTGGACCTGCCCGTATCCCAAAACAACCGCGCAAGCGATGTAACAGCCCGAACCTCAAAGTAGTGCAGGTTGTGGTCGTGGGTCAGCCGCGCCGCTTCCTCGAGGGAAGTTTGCGCGGCTTCCGTTCGGCCTGCCGCCATTTCGATCCGCCCCCGGGTAATGAGCGCGGTTGAGCGCTCGGCGGCGGAACCCTCGCGCCGAGACTGGTAATAAACCTCCGCGTCTTGCTCGGCCGCCGAGATCTGCCCCATCTGAAGAAACAGCGTCGCACGCTCGTCCAGCAGCTCGCGATCACTCAGCGAAAGCCCCGCTTCACGATAGGCTCGAGCGGCTTCATCGTAAAAATCGAGGGCCTTGCCGTAATCGTCACGCTCGCGATAGAGGTTGCCGAACGCCTCGAGAGTTTCGGCGGTCGACGTCAGCAGGTTAAACATCCGACAGCGTTCGAGCGCCATCTCCAGGTGTAATTCCGCTTCATCGAACCGGCCCTGAGCTGTTTTTAGCCGAGCGAGGTTCAGATGCGCGATGGCCTGCTGCGGAAACGGCGCGTTCTGCTCCCGGGTTGACTCATTTTCGGAGCCATCAGGGCGAACCTCGATCATCTGGCTGATCCAGTGTATTGCTTCATTCAGGTCGCCCTCCATTGAATAAGGCAGTCCGAGGTTATGCAACACAATTCGAGCAAAGCGATCGTCACCCGCTTCGCGTGCCTCGTCCAGAGCCGCCCGCCAGCTCTCAATTGCGCCGCTGGTGTCGTGGGATGATCTGAACCGGCAAAGCCCAATGACGTTGAAGCAGCGAGCACGGAGGAAGTGAAGATCCGGGGCCGCCTCAATTGCCGATGAGGCCAGCTGGACCGCCTCATCAAGATCCCCGGCGCGGCGAGCTATGTATGCTTTGCCTCGAAGCGACTCCGCTTCCACGTCCCGGTCCCCTGATTCCCGAGCTAGCGGCGCCGCCCGGTCGTACAGGGCGAGCGCGAGCGCCCGGTCGCCTTCGATCATCGCGACATCGGCCCGCGCAATAAGGCCACGAGGTCGCTCAACAAAGGAATCACTTGGAACGCACTCGAACGCGCGTTTGATGACCTCGAACCGCCCGAGTCTGACCAGCGCCGCCCCGTGCTCGGCAAGCAGATCCACCAACGCACCGATTGCCGAGGCTTCAGAATAGTGGTGAACCGCCAGATCCCACTGCGAAACGCTCGCGAAATAATCGGCGCACTGCCGGTGCAGTTGTTTGACAACATCCGCGCCCATCTCATTGGATAGCCACCGGCGGAGGAAGCTCCGGAACAATGGGTGCAGCCTATATTCTTCTTCATTACCCGATTCATAGGTGTGCGTAACAAAAACATTTTGTCTCGCCAGGGCTCGCAGACCGGTTCGGTAATCGGCCCCGCCAAAAATCCGCTCGCACACATCGGTCGAGATGCGCTCAAACATCGAAAGTCGAGCCAACATCAACCGCATTTCCGGCGGTTCTGACTGAAGCACCTCATCGGCAAAGTAATCGAAAATGTCGATCTCGGATTGTTGCAGCGCGCTTACAGCCTCCGCTTTGCTTATCAGGTTCGGATCCTGATCGGTTACTCGCTCAATCGACTGTTGAATCAACTGGAGCCCGGTGATCCATCCTTCCGTCTTTTCGTAGAACTGGTTGATCACATCGGGCGGGAGCGTGCGTTGAAAAGTCTCTTCGAAAAGCTTGTTGACTTCTTCGGGTTCAAACAAAAGATCCTGGCGATCGATGATTCCAACCAGGCCTTTGCTTCGCAGACGGCTCACCGACAGGTTGGGCATGGTTCGGCTCATCAGGATGATGTGAAGCACATCGGGTAAATACTGGACCAACCGGTCCACTGCGATTCCGATTGCGGTCGATTTGTCGGCGTGATGAAAATCATCCATCACCAGGATGGTCTTTTGTTCGATCTGCTCGCTGACTTCAGTAACGAAGACATCGGCTAGTTGATCTGCCTGCGATGAGAGGTCTTCGGTCGCCCTAATAAAACCCAGCACCGCCTGGCCGAAATCAGGATAGAAACGCTGCAGACCATAGACCAGATATCCGAAGAAAACACCGAGGTCCTCATCGGACGGATCGATTTGATACCAGACAAACCTGGTGTTGCACGATGGAACGAAGTCGGCAACCAGGGTCGTCTTGCCGCACCCTGCGTTTGCGCAGACAATCGTAGCCGGCCCGTCGAGATATGACTTCATTCGCGCCATCAGACGCGGGCGAGGCAAGACCTGCCTGCCAATGCGCGGCGGCAGGAGTTTGGTCTTTAAGAAGAGCTGGGGTAACATATGCGGCTCAAGCTAGCAGCTTCGTAGAGAGTTCCGCAGCAGCATTTTGCTTCGTTCTTTTGGATCACATACCGCCAGGGGGTCGCGCTTGACCAACGGCCCGACAGACAGCTCGTAAACCGCGCCACAAGTCTACAATAACCGTTCGTCTACTAGTAGCTGATTTAGAGGAAATCGCGCCCAATAAGATGCTATCAAGGGGCCTATGATAGCAAGTGCTCTACAATCTGCTGCCTCTCTATGTCGTAGTTCGAGTGTTGAGCACTACTCCAATGATCCTTGGGATCGAACTCTGAGCTGTCTCAGCGTCCTATCCTTGAATCTTCATCGCTTTATCCCTCACAGCGTCCTGGCAGATCTTTATCAACCCACTTTAGCTGAAGCCCTACCTTTCGCCGCTGAAAGCGGACATATCGCGTGCTACTACGGCGGACATATTATCTGCTAGCGACAGCTTAAGAGAAAATTCTTGACAAGCAAGACGGCTTTAACTAGACTGTGACCCGTCTTACGGAGCGGGCAGTAAAACGAGAACTCTGACCCGCCGGAACGGTCCCTTAAAACCTCGTATCGATACTCTGCAAACCCGCAGCATTTGTTGAGCCGGACCAAGCAGCGAAGATCAAACAGTGGGATGTTTGAGGCTGACTGACCCTGGCGCCGCACGCACAGGCTAATTGTCTTCAGTCAGCGTTCGAGTTCAGAAAACCGTCACAAGCGAGTCTTTCATTAGTCCATGTCGCCTTCGTTTCAGGCCGGCTGTCCCCGGTCTTGAGGCTCCAGGAGGAACAGCGATATGCGATCCTACTCAGCCCTTCGGTTCCGTGTCTCGATCATCTTTTCTCTAACTCTTCTAGTGGGCTTCGCGTCTCTCCAACCCGAGCAGACTGCGGTATCAGCTCAGCGAGCCTTTGGCGATTCAGGAGAAGAGGTACGAACTAACGCCTCCTTCGCCCAGCCCTCGGCGCGCCCGATGCCCGGTGACACCGGGCTCGATGCCAGTAGGTCGCGTCTGGCTGCGCAAGAGAGCCGCCGGAGCGTCTTCGCCGGCATAAAGCCGGGGCGCGAAGGAACGGTGAGAAAGGTCTCGCTGACGTCCGGTCCGCTTTCGTTTGCGGTAAACGCGAATCTACCAGCGAAGAGCCTCGGGACGGGAACACCTACGACCATCGCAGCTCCGCCGCCGCCCGCTCCTGCTGACTTTTACCTGCACGGTACCGGTCCTAATGAGAATCCTCCCACTCTATTCCTGGATACCACATCCCCGGCCGCGGCCACCGCAAAATTCAAGGATTCTTCCTCCATTAACTTTAACGGTGGAAATCTATGGAAAGAGGTCGGCACCTGGACGGCTCAATCGTCGCTCACTTCCGGGACTCTTAGCGCTTTGAGCGATCTTCACGTGTGGGTTGGACTGAAGAACAGCGACGACCAAGGCACGAATTTTGACCTGCGCGCTGAGATCTACCGGAACGGGGTCTTGCTCTCATCCGGCGCGACCCTCTGCGTTACAGGAGTGACCAGAAACGCGAATAACGCAAAGGAAGTCACCGTCGCGTTCACGCCGTTCTCGCCGGCTACGTTCAACGGCTCCACTGATCTTCTGTCAGTGAAAATACTGACGAGGATCGGTACAAATGCAGCAGGAGCTATGTGCGGCGGGCACAGTAACGCCGTCGGTCTTCGTTTGTATTTCGACGCTGGCGACCGCGCCTCCAGGTTCAACGCGACCCTCGGCCCGTCGAACGTTGCGCCGCCTACGATCACTGCCGCAGTGACGCCTGCCCCGAACGCGGCTGGATGGCATAACGCTAATCCCACCGTCACCTTTACTTGCGCGCCCGGGGGCAACCCCCTCACTTCTTGCACGGCTCCGGTGATTGTCACAACTGAAACGACCGGCCAGAGCGTTGTGGGAACGGCGGTGGACAATGCGGGGAACACAGCAACGGCGTCCGCGACAGTAAAGCTCGACAAGACGCCGCCTGTCCTTAATGTCACTTCTCCTGCTAATGGGTTGACGGTCTTCACTGGGTCTGTAACTCTCGGCGGAACTGTTGTGGACCCGCTCTCGGGAATTGCCGGCGTGACCTGCAACGGAGCGCCCGCAACACTCAACGGGGACAGCTTTAGTTGTGGAGTGACGCTGACATCCGGCGCGAACACGATAATCGCGGTAGCGACCGACATTGCCGGAAACACCAGTACGTCGAGCCTATCCCTGACCTACAGGCGCGCTCCGATCGTAACGATCACCTCGCCCGCCAATCTGAGTTACCTGAACATCAGTCCGACTACGGTCACTGGAACGGTGGACGACGCTTCCGCGACTGTCACCGTCAACTCCGTTCCAGCCGCGGTAGTGAACGGCAGCTTCAGCCTGGCGCTCCCGTTGGCTGAAGGGCCGAACGTCGTCACCGCCAGCGCCGTCTCGAGCAACGGGGCGATCGGGACACGCAGCATCGAGGTGACACTCGATACGACACCACCTCACGTTACGATTACCTCTCCACCGGAACAGTTTGTGACCACAGATTCATCGATCTCCGTCGCCGGCAACGTGAACGATATCGTTGTGGGGACTGTGAATTCCGAGCAAGCACAGGTCGTCGTCAACGGAGTTACTGCCCAGGTTGCTAACCGCACATTTCTGTCAGTCAACGTTCCCCTTGCAATGGGAACAAACGTCATCCAGGCAGTTGGACGTGACCGCGTTGGAAATGCAGCAACGACTCAAATCGTAGTGACGCGGCAGACGCCGACTCTACCGCTGATTCGGTCGATCTCGGGGAACAATCAAACGGGGGCAGTCGGGACTACGCTTCCGGCGCCGCTGGTAATTGCCGTAACAGACGCGGCTGGAATCCCGGTTCCCAACAAGCCGGTAATCTTTAAGGTCGTCCAGAACGACGGGACGGTGAATGCAGTCGGGCCGCCGGCTCCAACGGTAATCGCTACAACCGACAGTCTGGGTCAGGCGCAGGTGCAGTGGAAGTTAGGAATGCGCGCTGGGGCAGGCGGCAACTCTGTGGAAGCATACTCGGTGGGCTTCACCGGGACGGCTATCTTTACGGCGAGCGGTTCACAGGGACCCGCTGGAAAGATCGTTATCGACACCGGAAACGACCAGATCGGGGCTACCAACCAGCCGCTCGCCAAGCCATTGATTGCCGTCGTCATCGACAATGGCAGTAACCGGCTCGCAGGGGTTCCGGTAACCTTCACCGTTAAACAGGGCGGCGGCAGCTTCGCCGGCCAGCCCAGCTTTACAACCAACACTGACTCCGACGGTCGCGTCGCCGCCGCCTTAACGCTCGGCTCGCAGGAAGGTAACGCCAACAACCTTGTCGAAGCCACCTTTCCGTCAAATACGGGTTTTCCAGCCAGCTTCACGGCATCCTCTCGGGCTCCAGGCGACGTAGTTAACACGGCAATTTCGGGAGTGGTGCTGGACAACAGCAATCTGCCGATTCCCGGCGTAACGATTCGAGCCGTCCTAACCAATTTGTTGAATTCGAATAGCAGCATTCTCCAATCTGTCGCCGCGGTTCAGACCGATGCGCAGGGCCAGTTCACGATACCGCAAGCGCCAGTCGGCTTTGTGAAAGTTCTGGTTGATGGCTCGACCGCTCAGCGCGTTGGTACATACCCGACTCTCGACTACGACATCGTTACTGTGGCCGGGCGGAATAACACTCTGAGCCAGCCGATTTATTTGCTTGCTCTGAGCACCGCCAATCAGCTTTGCGTAACGGCGACGACGGGCGGGGGCACGCTCACGATGCCGGAGGCGCCGGGCTTCTCTTTGACGTTTGGCCCGGGCCAGGTGACGTTCCCGGGCGGCTCAAAAACCGGCTGCGTCAGCGTCACTGTTGTACATGGCGATAAGGTGCCGATGGTCCCAGGCTTTGGGCAACAGCCGAGATTCATCGTGACGATTCAACCAGCGGGCGCCGTATTCAATCCGCCTGCTGCGATTACGCTTCCTAACGTGGACGGTCTCCGCCCCAGGGCGGTGACGGAGATGTACTCGTTCGACCATGACATTGGGTCATTCGTCGCAATAGGGACGGGTGTTGTAAGCGATGACGGTCGGGTGATTCGCTCGAGCCCCGGCGTGGGAGTCCTCAAGGCCGGATGGCACTGCGGCGGCGATCCAAATGCAAACGGAACCGTTGCCGATTGTCCAGACTGCAAAATCTGCCAGGGAAATCAGTGTGTGACCGATCCAGCCCAGGAGGGGCGCACCTGCAGGACCCAGTCCGGCGGTGCGGGCGTCTGTAAGAACGGGGTATGCACCCCAAGCGTCAAGATCGAGGTAACTTTCGTCGATCACGATGATCCCAAGAATACCAATTTCGCTATATTACCGATGGGTAGCGCCGTCTATGGAGGGTCGGAAGAATCAACCTCAGACAAGCTGAAACTGAAAGCGGTGCTCGAGCCAGGCGCAGGCACTGTGACAACTTACACATGGAGTGTCACCGGCCCAGGATCTGGAAACTATACTCCACCTCCTCCGTCGCCCTCCGCATCGGAATGGAATGTCGGGAAGGTTGGAGCTCCACCCGGAACTCTAACCTTCAAGGTGGAAGTCGCCTTTAGCGAGGGTGGGCAGGCCCAGGACACGAGAGACGTAGAGGTTGGCGTGCGAACCGATGACACTATAGTTGTCGGTTGGATCAATCCTGCCGGAGTTACACTCCCTGGGGGTGCTTCGGCCGCGATTACCGGCTTGCTCACGACGCCGCCTGTGCCTTCATCTCTTCAATGCAATCTTTTCGTTCTGGACCTGAGTGAGAACTTCACTACACCGAATTTCATCACGCTGACTCCCACCGACAGGAGTTACGTTCTAAACTGGCTGTTCAAATTCGGGTCGAACGCCGATCCAACAACGGTGATACCGGGAGGAGACTTCCGCGATAGCGCGGGTCCGTTCACCGATGAAGGCAAGGTCTCGGCATTCATCGGTACGGCGACCAACTATAAGCTCTATAACCGATTTCAGATCAAGTACAGAGTGTCGTCTGGCGGGGGCTTTAACGGCGCGCCAACCATCCTTCATCAGGAGACAAGGATTGGAACGACGAAGAATCCATGCGGCACGGTGTTGGGATTCCTCGGCACGTTCGGGGGTCAAGCCGGCCCGAACAACGGCCCGCCCCCTGCAAGCCCCGGTGGTGGGGGTTCTCGGGTCTCGATGATCAATGATGGGAGTCCGGATTCGGGTGCAATCCGCGCCTTCAACACTCTAACAGGAAAAGATCTCCCTCCGGGGTCGTCGCCGGTGTTCTGGGAAAACATCGGCACCAAGATCACTTTCAGCGTGGCAAACGGCACCGCCCCCGGGTTAGTTTTGCAGCCTTACCCGACCTACTACGAGTATCGAAATGGCACCCGGGTTTCGACGAGACCACAGGCGGCTTCCCCGTTGGGAAACTTCGCGCCGAATCCATATCCGTTCGGGACAGTTATTTGTATAGGCCTGGGAGGCATTACACCGGGCGGGCGGTGTGGGGATGCCTCGTCGGCGGCGGCCGGAAGCGCGAGGGTGCCGCCGTACACAACACCATGAATAAACGAACTAACAAGATTCTCTTTGTGATTGCGGTTGTGTACATGGCGCTCGGCGTTGCGTACGCGCAGGAACCCGCACGATCCAAGCCTCTATCGTTGAAGGAGGCGATAAGTCGGGCTACCGACTCGAACCTGTCTCCGGCGGAGCGAGTGACCGGTTACGAAGCCGTCGCGTCGAGAAGCCCGGCGGAGAGAGCCGGAGCGATGCGTACCCTGGCCGGGGCCGCGGACGAGACCATAGCGGCGATGGCTGCGAGATCGATGCTGCAAGATCGGAGTCCTGATTCGGCGGAGGTAATCAGTTCGCGTATTTCCAGATGGTCCGAGCCGAATCAGCTGGCTGTGCTTCAGGAGATACAGAACGTTGGCGCCGATGACTCGCTGATACAGATTCCACGAGAAGTTGTCCGCGACAGCTTAACCCGCAAGAGCGTTGACAAGAAGCATGCAGGAGGTCTGACTGCGCTGGACGTCGCTGCAACGTTGATGACAAACAGTACGCTGGCTACCGATCGATCGATGCTTGGAACCGCCGCGCTCGCACATCCATATTCGCGCGGGCTCTGGCTCGCTATCGCCGCCCAGGAAACCATCGAGCAAAGTGAATCACGGTTGGCTGATTCAGTTTACACGGATTCGGATGTTCCGAAGCTTATCCGTGCCGCCGCGGCGGCGGCATCGGCTGCTAAGAATAAGGCCGCCGAGGAGTTTGTTACCAAAGAAATATCATCATTTCTGGCGAGGTTCTCAAACCAGATGGTTGAAGGAATGCTAAAAGACGCATATTCCAGCACGGACGCCAGGGCAAACATTGTCTACTTCCGACAGCATCTGCGGTTGCTCGGGGTGCTTCGATTTCTGCGAACCTCGTCGAGCGAAAACCTAACTTTCGACGGGTTGAGTACTCCGAATCAAGAGATTCGGATGACTCTGGGGCTGGTGGCTGCGATGCGTTGGCCCGAGCGTCTTTTGAAAGCAGAGCAAGGCGCCTTTTCGAACAGTGAACAGGAGAGCCTGCTGGTCGCTGTTTCTCTGTTGCACCCACATTTGGCAACGTTGGTAGAGACCAAAGTTGGGAGCAGCCAGTTCTCCGCAATTCGAGATCGGTTTCGGAAGTATGGACTTGTAGGCGTCTTCGGCGCGCCGGGAACAGTGGCGCAGGGCGGTTAGATCGACCCGAGATGAACAAAGTTTTAGCAACGCGCGTGGTGACCATCGGCATTGGTTTGGCTTCGGTAAGAATCGTTGCATTTTCGTTTTTGCTCTTTTGCGAATGGACCGGGCGGCAAAGTGTCGCGCTCGTGCCGCTCCTTCTGCTGCTCTATCCTGAGGCGTTGCTGTTAAGGAACGACGTCACCTGGACAGCAGCAAGAGCGATCTGGTTTGGCGGGCTCCTGCTAATCGGCAGCTTCGTGTTGGGCCTGCTCGCGGCGATGGTTGTGACTTTGGTTCGGGATTGAGGTGGAGCATGAGATCGCGAAGCAGTACTACCGAACAAATAGGCCGGAAGGGGATTCCTGCTGGAGTCCGGCTCAAGGCGAGCCAAACGATATCTCTGCGATGGCTCGTAGTATTGTCGGTCCTGACCATGTGCTTTGTTGTGAACCGGCTCGCGCTTGGCCAACAACCCTCGGTACAAACCCGGAATGAAGCCGGGCAGACCGAACAGGTTTCAGTTGGGCGGGAGGTCTCCGTTCCCAATCACCTTCAGGACGGGCAGGAGTTCTCGATACCGCTAAAGGCGCTTCTTTCTCACGGCAGGCTTCTGTTCAACGCTAACTGGACTGAGCAAGAAGGCGGGGGACGACCCCTGACCAAGGGCACCGGGCGACCGATTTCTGATCCTTCGAGACCGTTGAAAGGCGTTCGTGGGTTCAATCGCGTATCCGCGCCGGACGCCAATTCGTGTGCGGGTTGTCACAACGCTCCTTATGGGATATCCGGTGGAGGAGGTGACTTCGTCACGAACGTGTTCGTACTGGGACAACGATTCGATTTCGCCACGTTTAACCCGGCGGACACATTACCCACCGGCGGCACGATTGATGAAACCGGACAGGCGGCATCCTTACAGACGATCGGGGACCTGCGCGCGACGACGGGCATGTTCGGCGCTGGATATCTCGAGATGCTCGCCCGGCAGATGACCGAAGAGCTGCAAAAGATCCGAGATACAATTCAGCGTGGTGAGACGAAAGATCTGGTTGCAAAAGGCATTCGGTTTGGGAGGCTGACACTAACCAAAGAAGGTCTCTGGGACACTTCAAAAGTGGAGGGGTTGGGTCGCCTGAGCCTGATTTCCATTGGATCTAACAACCCGCCGAGCCTCGTGATTCGGCCGTGGCATCAGGCCAGCAATGTGGTTTCGCTCCGAGAGTTCAGCAACACTGCTTTCAACCACCATCACGGGATTCAGTCCAGCGAACGTTTCGGCCTGGAAACCGATCCCGACGGGGATGGTTTCAAGAACGAGCTCACTCGCGCGGACATCACCGCCGTGACTGTTTGGCAGGCGACGCTTCAGGTACCGGGCCGCGTCATCCCTCGCCACCCGGAGATCGAACGGGCCGTCTGGCTCGGGGAACGCTTGTTCGAGAGGATTGGCTGCGCGACTTGTCACGTTCCACGCATGCCACTCGACAAGAATGGCTGGGTTTACTCCGATCCCAATCCGTTTAACATCCCGGGCAACCTTCGAAGCGGTGAGACCCGCGATTTCAAGGTCGATCTTTCCAGCGATCTTTTGCCGGCGCCGCGTCTGCGCCCCGACGGTTCCGGCACTGTGTGGGTCGAGGCCTATACCGATTTCAAGCTTCACGATATTTGCGAACCGGATGAGGCTGAGCCGCTGGACATGAACCAGTCTCAATGGTCGAAGAAGTTCAAAGAGGGCAACCGCCGCTTTCTCACCAAACGATTGTGGGGCGCGGCAAACGAACCGCCCTTCTTTCATCACGGTCTTTTCACTACGCTGCGTCAATCGGTATTAGCGCATTCAGGCGAGGCAAAACAGTCGCGTCTCGCCTTCCAGGCGCTGGCGCCGGCGGAGCAGGATGCCGTTATCGAATTCCTTAAGACCTTGCAGGTTCTTCCTCCGGGCACGAAAGATCGGGTCGTGGATGAGAACTTCCAACCACGAACCTGGCCTCCGCAGATAGCTCAAGATCAGAGCAGGGCGAGACAAAAGAACTGACGGCGGCCCTCTAGAGTAAACGGGGGATTTCAAGCGAGGCTACACGGGTGATTTGGAGAGTATGAAAGTGATACCGGATCGATGGCGTTCCGAGCATTGAGCCGATCGAGAGGGACGTCAAATCCGAGTTGGCGGCGATGGGTAATAGCGACGCAAGGAGGCCGTAGCAATGGGAAGCAGAGCTTCGAAAACGTTGCAGATCATGTCGGTCGGCGTGCTGTTGCTTTGCACAGCCGGGTTAGGTCAAAACCTCGACGACAAGTGTACGGTTAGCGTGCTGAACCGCACCGTGCGCGTCAACGCCGACGGCTCCTGGGTGCTTCCAAACATCCCGGCTAGCTTTGGTCAAGTCAAAGCTCGAGCGACTTGCGTCAGGGACGGCGTCACAACGTCGGGCGAGTCCGCATTCTTCACCGTCCAGGCTAACGGGGCCGTTAACCTTCCTGCGATCGTGCTCGGGTCCGCGACACAGGTTCCTGCTTCCCTCAGCATTACCCCTGCGAATCCGTCCTTAACCGCCGCGGGACAGACAACCCAGCTCCTTGTTACGGCGACATACCCGGATATCTCCACTGCAAACGTCACCGCGGGCGCAACCGGCACAAACTATACGACCAGTAATTCAGCCATCGCGACCGTGAGTGCAAATGGGCTCATCACCGCGGTCGGCAGCGGCACGGTCCTCATACAAGCAACCAACGACGGCGCGTCGGGCATCGTTACGGCGTCGGTCGTCTTATCCAACGTTGATTCCGATAACGACGGAATTCCAGACGATGTCGAGATCACTTTGGGACTCGACCCGCACAACGCCGTGGATGCGCAGGAAGACTTCGACCGCGACGGACTAACCAATCTGCGCGAGTTTCAATTAGGCACTGGTCTCCGCGTCTTTGATACTGACGGTGACGGCATAGGCGATGGCCTGGAGGTGCAAACCGGGAGCAATCCTGTAGACCCGAACAGCTTTAACTTTGCACAAACGCTGCAATCGATCCAGGCCACTCCCACAAACATCGTCTTAGTGGTGAACACCATCATCGGCGAGGCTTCACAGCAGCTCGCGGTGACCGGGAGGTTGGTTGACGGCAATGTCGTCAATCTCACGGCGAGGAGCCGAGGCACAAACTACAATTCGAGCAATCTGTCTGTGGCCAACTTTGGCGCGGTCGATGGCATGGTCTTTGCCGGAATCAATGGGGCCGCCACCATTACAGTCACCAACAACGGGTTTACCGCGCCGCCGGTGCAGGTGAACGTAAGCAGCTTCGCGCCAACGGCGCTTTCGGCATTGTCGATTCCCGGCTACGCGAACAACGTCGATGTCTCGGGAGATTTCGCTTACGTAGCGGCGGGAGCTACAGGTCTGCAGGTAGTAAGTATCTCCAACAGGCGCACGCCGGCGATAGTTGGCTCGTTGGACACTCCCGGCAATGCCAATGATGTGAGGATAGTCGGAAACCGCGCATATGTAGCTGATGGTTCGGCCGGCCTGCGGATCATTGATGTTACCAATCCCTTGAGTCCGACTCTGATCGGTTCAGTTGACACCCCTGGCGAGGCGCAGGATGTGGTCGTCTCGGGGACGCGCGCCTACATCGCCGATGGAGTATCTGGACTTCAGATCGTTGATGTCAGCAATCCGTCTGCCCCTATTGTTGTTGGGTCGGTGGATACTCCAGGAACCGCGAAAGGGGTCGACGTATCCGGCAACTTTGCGGTCGTCGCGGATGGTTCGCCATCGAGTGCAGTCAGAATCATCAACATAACCAACCCCGCAAGTCCTCAGATTGTCGGCAACCTCGCCATCCCGGGCGACGCCAAGGATCTGGTTGTTCGAAACACGGAAGCCTATGTCGCAGCATTCACCGGGGGGCTGCAGATAGTCGATTTCAGCACAGCGACCAGTCCGCGGATCATGGGAGGGCTGCCTGGAAGCAGTCCGAATGGTTTTGTACCCAGAGATGTGGAGCTGTCGGGCAGGTTCGCATTGGCCGCCGAGCAGTTGTTCCCGAACGCTGTCCCGATTGTCGATGTGGCGAATCCCGCTACTCCGCTGTTACGCACGGTTCTGAATTTTGCCCCGTTAGGAGACTATGCGGGCACCGGCATCGCTCTCGACGCGAACCATGTCTATATGACCGGGGAATTCTTTATCGTCGGTCCGGAGAATGGCACGACGGGAAACACGAGGCTCTTCATAGGTCAGTATTTGGCGCTTGAAGATCGAGCCGGTATTCCTCCAACAGTTAGTATCACCTCACCGTCCGCAGGCAGCACTGTTATTGAAGGAACCACACTACATCTTAGCGCCGTGGCCACGGATGACGTTCAGGTGGTGTCGGTAGACTTTTTGGTGAACGGGAGTGTGGTCTTCACCGATTCCGTAGCTCCCTATCAGTTTGACGTAACGGTCCCGGTTGGAGCGCCGATTCTCACCGTCGGCGCGAGAGCCACTGATCTTGGAGGCAATCTCGGCGTCGCTCAAAACGTCCAGGTGAACGTAATCCCCGATCCCAAGACGACGGTTATTGGACGAGTTCTGGATCCGAACTCTAATCCGGTGCAAGGCGCGAATGTCGTAACAAACGGCGGGCTAACGGCCACTACAGGTGTCGACGGCTTCTTCTCCATTCCAGGCACGCCGACGATTCTTGGCAACATTTTTGCGACGGCAACCGCCAACGTTGGCGGGGTCCAACTTAGCGGGAGCTCAGCGAGCTTTGCGCCGGTGGCGGGCGGTCAGACAAACGTCGGCGATGTGATTATCCGGCCCGGCAGACTCTTCGGCGTAACTTTCAATGGGCCTTCCGGGCCCAGCACTCTGCACTCGATTGACCACTTGACGGGCGTGGCGACACTGATTGGTCCCATCGGATTTAATGCCGTCAGCGCGATGGACTTCGATTCAGCCGGGGTACTATATGCGATCGGTCGACGTCCGTCGGACAGCGTAAGCGTCCTCCTGACTATCAACACAGCAACCGGCGCCGGAACAGCGATAGGTCCCACAGGTGTGGAGAATCTGGGCTTCGGAGACAGCGTGTCGGACCTCTCGTTCCGTAATTCCGACGGCGTGTTGTATGCGTATCTTGAAGCCGGTGACGGTCTCGGCACGGTCAACAAGCTGACCGGAGCGATAACGGCGCTTGGACGTAGCTTTGTTTCCTGCTGCGGTAACGGGTTAGAGTTTTCACCCGGAGATGTGCTGTTCCACTCGAACGACAGTGAGTTACATACATTGAACCAGACTACTGGCTTGGCTACGCTTGTAGCGCCCATGGTCTTCCCGGTGCCGGACGTCGATTTCCCGAGGATAAACGCGATGGACTACCAGCCGGGGACCGGAGTCCTTTACGGTTCGCTTCTTAAGGGCACTGGGAGTTCGCGCGTGAGCTATCTCGTGACGGTGAATACAACGAACGGTGTTGTTACGATTGTCGGGCAGACCGTGACGCTTCTTGACGCAATAGCGTTTCGTTGATCGAGGATCGCCGTTGGCTCAGGCCATACCCATAACCCAGCCGGTCCACTGCGATTCCGATTGCGGTCGACTTGTCGGCGTGATGAAAATCATCCATCACCAGTATGGTCTTTTGTTCGATCTGCTCGCTGACTTCAGTAACAAAGACATCTGCTAGTTGATCTGCCTGCGATGAGAGGTCTTCGGTCGCCCTAATAAAACCCAGCACCGCCTGGCCGAAATCAGGATAGAAACGCTGCAGACCATAGACGAGATATCCGAAGAAAACACCGAGGTCCTCATCGGACGGATCGATCTGATACCACACAAACCTGGTGTTGCACGATGGAACGAAGTCGGCAACCAGGGTCGTCTTGCCGCACCCTGCGTTTGCGCAGACAATCGTAGCCGGCCCGTCGAGATATGATTTCATTCGGGCCATCAGCCGCGGGCGAGCCAGGACCTGCCTGCCAATTCGTGGCGGCAGGAGTTTGGTCTTCAAGAAAAGTTGAGGCAACATAAAGCGGCTTAACCAGTGATCAAACGGTCCGCGGGAGAGTGCCGCTCGGTCGCATCGCTTACCGGTGACCTAAGGGGGCGCGTGACCGGGGTTGAAGACGGCTGCCTGATCTCGAGCGCCACTAGTCTACAATATTCGGATGTCTCCTAGTAGTGGATAGGGAGATGGTCCGGAACTCCTGTTTCCAGGACACGGTTCCGGCTCAATTGTTATTCCGGTTTTGCTGGCATCATATTTGCCCGCTCTGGTGATTGGTGTGCCTGGAACCGTGGAAGTTGAATGGTTAACGTGCGAACGCCTTCCTCTGGTTGTATGAAATCGCGGCAAAGCAGTTTCGGATAGCTACGTACCCAGGTACTGAACCATTCAGGGAGAATTTATTCGCCATCGTCTTGAATAGTCTGACGATTATTCTAAGTACTAACTCAACTAACTGAGCGAGAGCTCGAACAAGGGGGAAATGCATGGCAGATTCAAAAGCTGAGAGAGAACGTTCACGGGTTGTAACTGGTATGTTCAGGGATAGAGAGAGTGCCGAACGTGCCTATCAATCAGTCACCAATCGCGGCTACAAGAGCGATGACGTCAACTTGCTGATGTCCGACGACACACGCAAGAAACACTTTTCGTCTGACGACAACGACACAACAGACCTGGGTAACAAAGCGCTCGAGGGTGCAGGAGCAGGGGCAGGAATTGGCGGAACGATAGGCGCAATCCTTGCCGTGGTCGCGGCTGCTGGCACACTGGTCGTCCCGGGGCTCAACATCGTCGCCGCGGGACCAATTGTGGCGGCGTTGACGGGAGCAGGCGCAGGAGGGTTGGCTGGCGGACTCATTGGCGGGCTCGTCGGGTGGGGAATCCCTGAAGAACGGGCTAAGGCATACGAGTCGGGGATAAAGGAAGGCGGCATCGTAATGGGCGTCAATCCGCGCAATGATGAGGACGCGGACTACTTCGAAAATGAGTGGAAAACTAATCGCGGCGAACAGATTTATCGTTAATCCTTAGCCGGCAAACTCGGAAGTACGGGGATCGTCATGTAAAGGCCGCTTCCCGTACTCTTTTTCTCCGCACCATGGGTTAGTCCTGTGAAGAACTCTCGTGGGTTCCAAACAGAATGGGAGAAGCTTAAAGAGAGCGATTTGATTAAGTCTGATTGAGTCCTACATCGGGTCTTGAACGTCAATCGTAAAACATGCAAAACGACGAACGGTATAGCGGTTGTTGCACAAGATTCTTAAATCACCAGACAATCAGAGCACATCGGGCCAACTCCAGTATGTGTTAGAATCCAGCCCTGTCACGGATTAAAGGTGCGCATATTACATCGAATGAACACCAAGAATATTTTAGTAGTTGACGATTCGCCAACGATGCGCCGAATGATTGTAGCATCGCTGGGCGAGTTGAAGGGTGTCGCTTTTAGCGAGGCAGGCACCGGTCTTGAAGCAATCGAGCAGCTGGCGATTTCAACCACGAGTTTGATGATAGTTGACCTGAACATGCCCGAAATGAATGGAATGGAGGTATTGTCGTTTGTGCGGAAACATCAGGCCTATCGCTCGATGCCGATTATTGTACTAACGACTAGGGCGGATGACGGAATTCGCTCGGCGGCTCTCGCGGCGGGCGCGTCTGCTTATTTGACTAAGCCGTTTCTCCCGCGGGTGTTAGCGGCAAGAGTAAGCGATTTACTGAGCCTGGAACAATAAGGTGTCCCCGTGTCTATCGCAAAGACTGATCCCAAGAATGATTTCTTCGTAAAGTTCCTCGATGACTACTTCGCGGAATGCGATGAACATCTCACTCTTATACGAAAGCATTTGCTCGCATTAGAACCTTTTATCAACCAGCCACAGATCGACCGATCGTTGATAGATGAACTCTTTCGCAGTTTTCATTCTCTTAAAGGGATCTCAGGAATGGTAGGGCTGACGGAGGCTGAACAAATTGCGCACCAGACCGAGAGTTATTTGCGCCGTCTTCGAGAAGACCAGGTGATTCTGACCTCCGAAGCGCTGGAGACGCTGATTGCTGGAACTCATATGTTAGAGGAAGTTATCGCCGGGCATCGCGATCAGACCCCAAAGACCGAAATCGCTCCTGTATTGGCTCGGCTCGAAAAGCTGCTGGCCGGCGGCTCAACCAGAGATTCAGTTTCGGATGTCAGTGGTAAACACGCCGTTACAGAGTTGAGCACTGCAGAGAACGAGCGGGTGGCGCGAGCGCTGCAACTCGGTAGCAAGGTGTGGCGCTTTGAGTTTGTTCCGTCGGCTTCTCTTTCGGAGCGCGGAGTCAACGTAAACAATCTCCGCTCTCGGTTGCAGGAAATTGGTGAGCTGATCCATGCTGCGCCGCGGGTCCTGGAGCAGGGCGCGATCGCATTCGAGTTTCTGCTTGCGACAAACGTCGATGAGGTATCCTTCGCCTCTTTGCTCGGGGATGGACTTACTTATACGGCTTTCGAATCCGCACTCCCAATTCTGTCATCGGTCGTAGACGAGTTGCCGCGCGCGTCCCAGTCCCCTACGTCGCGCTCATTTTCAAATGTAGTGCGAGTAGATCTTGGACGGCTTGACGACCTGATGCGAATGATTGGAGAACTTACAATCAGCAGGTCTCGGCTTGACGATCACCTGACCCATCTCGAATCGGGCATGGCGGCGCTCGAGTGGCGTCCCCTCCAGGAAATCAATCAAGTGATGGAGCGCGAACTACGGGCTCTGCGCGAAGGGGTGATGCGAGTCAGGATGGTTCCGTTCTCAGAAATCTTTGAGCGGATGCGTTTCGTCGTTCGCGATCTGGCGCGGGAAAACAAAAAAAAGATAGACCTCGAGCTTATCGGAGAAGAGACCGAGATTGATAAATTCCTGGTCGAGCGGATGATGGATCCCATCCTGCACCTGGTACGCAATGCGATTAGTCATGGGCTGGAAACTCCAGGCGAGCGCGAAGCTCAAGGAAAATCGCCAGTAGGAACCCTCACCCTGCGCGCTTCCACAGTGGCCGAAACGGTAATGCTCGAAATCGCGGACAACGGCCGCGGCATCGATGGGGGGCACATTGCGAGACACGCTAAGGCAATGGGATTGGTCGATCAACCCTCGAGTTTCAGTACTTCGACAATACTCGATTTAATTTGCACTGCAGGGTTTTCAACTCGGGAAGAGACAGACCGTGCTGCCGGCCGCGGCGTTGGAATGGCCGTTGTCAGAAACACGGTGCTTTCACTGGGCGGCTCTCTGAATATGGATACCGAAGTGGGGCGTGGCACTAGTTTTTCGATTCAGCTGCCTTTGACTCTTGCGGTCGCGGATGCCTTGATAGTTTCGGTCGATGGACAGAGGTTCGCGGTTCCCCAATCAACGATATCCGAAGTTATCGAGGTCGAATCATCCGCGGTCAAGGCGTTTGAAAAAAACGAGATCATTCAACATCGTGAAGGTGTGTTGCCTCTAATTCGTCTCGCGAAACTTTTTGGCTTGAAGGAAAACGCTCCTGCGTATTTTCACGCATTCGTTGTCGGCAGGGAATCAAACGCGGTAGGGATAGCCGTGGACCGCATACTTGGACAGCGCGAGATTGTAGTGCGAGCCATAAACGATCCACTGATCCAGGTTCCCGGTATAGCGGGAGCGACAGAGCTAGGCGACGGTCACATCATATTGATCCTGAACCCCGGCGACTTCACTCGGTCCGCCACAGAATTGCGAGTCCGACCTGAAAGCAACACAGACGCTCAGCTCTAAGGACCAGGAGTTTGAACATGCAGGATAGTAAAGCTGACGCCGAACCTTTCATCATTTTTGAACTGGCTGGCACCACTTACGCTCTTCCGAGCCGTTTGGTGCAACAGATGGAGATGACCGAGCACATCACACCGGTGCCTAATGCGCCGCATGCTGTCGAGGGAGTCGTTTTCTCGCGAGGCCAGGTCATACCAACCGTGAATTTGCGAGCACGGTTCGGATTTGAAAAAATCCCGATCGACCTGCGGACAAGACTGATCGTGGTGAATATTGGCAACCGCACAGTCGGCCTTGTCGTGGACAGCGCTCGTGAGTTCATATCCATTCCATTTACCTCGATTCAGCCGCCGAACGAAGCAATATCGGGATTGAGCGGAAAGTACCTCGATGGAATCGCAACGCTCAAAGACCGAATGATACTGATCCTAAATCTTGAGGAAGTGATTAACCAGGCAGAGATCGTCGGCGGCGAACAGCCGAGCAGCGCCTCGATCTAGCGCAAGTTTCTGCGATTCGCTGACGTTGACTTTTTGAAGTCATTTAAACGTGGAGGGATATTCTAATGGCAGCACCGGCTCAAACAGCATCAGGTCAATTGGAAAACGGCGAATCCGTCGTTCGGAATCAAGCAGAACAATTGACCCGCACGGCGGAACAAATTTCCCGGATCACAAATCAAGTTTCACAGGGCGCGGTGGCCCAGGTTACTGCGCTTGATAAAGCGGTCGGCAGCGCGAATGAAATTGCGTCCTCACTGAAAGAGACCGCCGAGCAGGCTGACTCGATCGCAGCTTCCGCAGAGGAACTCGCTTCCTCGGTAAACGAAATAGCGGCATCTATCGAGCAGGTAACTCTAAACGGCCTAAGCCTGGCCACTGCCGTAACCGAAACCTCGACTTCCGTTAAGGAAACCAGCGCGTCTATTAAGAGCGTCGCGTCGACGGCCCAGGAAATGGCTACGTCGGCTCAACAAGTAACCGCTGCGATGAATGAGATCGCTGCGTCGATCAAGAGCGTCGGCGAAGATACGGACGCTCTTGTCTCCTCGGTCTCAGAGACCGCCGCGTCAGTCGAAGAGCTGTCTCGCTCAGTTGAAAGCATCTCATCAAACGCCGATGACCTCACCGTGTCCGCCGAAGAAACTGCGTCCTCTGTAAACGAAATGGCCGCCTCGATCGAAGAAGTCGGAGCGATGTCCGAGAACCTTGCCTCCTCCGTCGATCAACTCTCCGCCTCGATTGAGGAAATAGCCCGTTCCGTTGAGGGAGTGGCGCAGAATGCCGAACGTATAACCGAAGTCGCAAGCGGAGCTGCAACCAGTGCTGAACAGTTGGACCGCTCGATTCGCTACGTTTCAGCACTCACCCAGCAAGCCGCTGAAGCAACTGGACGCGCCACTCGCGACGCGGAAGAAGGTGGCGCAACCGTCCAGAAATCGATTCATGGCCTCAGCCGGGTTCGCGATTCGATGGCGCAGTCGGCGACCGTGATTCGAGAGATGGGCAAACGCGCCAATGAGATCGGTGGCATCGTCGACACCATCAATCTAATCGCGGAGCGAACCAATTTGCTCTCCTTGAACGCGTCGATCGAGGCCGCACGCGCAGGGGAAGCGGGGCGCGGATTTGCCGTTGTTGCCGAGGAAATTCGAAACCTTGCGGATCGTTCGGCCAGGGCAACCTCTGATATCGCGGCCATTATCAAAGCGCTTCAAGAAGTTGCCCAGGAGGCGGTGGCAGCTTCAAACGAGGGCTTGCGAGTAGCTGACGACAGTAGTCGGCAGGTTGAGGACGGTGTCAACGCTTTGAAAAAGATAGTTTCGGGAGCCAGCGAAACCGCACAACTTGTAGCACAAATTGCCCGGGCCACCGATGAACAGTTGAACGCAGGACAATCGGTCGTTCAGGCCGTCAACACAACCGCCTCTCAGGCGCGACAGGTGGCCGCTGCGACCGCCGAGCAATCAAAGACATCGCAATCAATCGTCCAGGCGACCGCGCAAATGCGAAAAATAGCTCAAGAGGTCGCCAAAGCTATTAGCGAACAAGGCCGGGCGGCGCGGGAACTCATCAAAGCCGCGCAAAACACAACCTCGGTTGCGGCGCAAGTACGCAAAGCCTCCGCCGAGCAAGCACTCGCGACCCGGCAGATCATGCAGGCGGTCGAGTCTATGCGGCGAGGCGCGGCTTCCAGCGCGCGCGCCTTGGCCGAACAAGCGAGCTCTGGTAATCAGATTTCGGCCGATGCCGGTCATCTCGCAAACTTGATCGCAAGCGTCAGCAAGGCAATGGCTGAGCAATCAGTGGCTGCCACACAAATCACAACTGCCACGGAGAGCATGCGCCGTCAGTCGGAAGAAGTGGCAAAGGCAATGGCCGAACAATCACGGGCAATCAGCGATATGACTGGAGTTGTTAGGGACGTGTCCAGGAAAGTCGCAGGGGTTAGCCGAGCTAACCGCGATCACGTATCTGCCTCGGGATCGATCCTCGGCGCCCTTGCTGACATCCGACACATCACTGAGCGCAACGCGCAAGGAGTCCAACAGACGACCCGCGGCACGGATGATCTGATCGAACTGGCACAGGGCTTCAACGCCATGGTGCAAAGCCTTGCACCAGACGGAAAGCGGAAGAACAGAAGGAAGAAGGCCAAGAGATAGAGGAACTTTGCAAATCTTGACCGCGCATACTGTTTTATGCGCGTTCATCCAAGCCGGCCCTGGCTTCGTGTGATCGTTGAAGCGAACCGCCCAGCGTATTAACAAGATGAGTACTCCGGCTCATGCCATCGGGATATTTACGACTGACGCCAACCTGGTCGTCCGCTCCTGGGACTCCTGGCTCGCAGAGGTTACTGGAGTCTCGGCAGACGACGCGCAAGGCAAGGCTATTGTGAAGCTGTTCCCTGAGCTGGAAGGGCGGAACCTCCTCTCGCGTTTTGAGCGGGTGTTGACTGAAGGCGTAGTCGAGATTCTTGCGCCGATATTCCATCATTATCTCTTCGCCTGTGCGCCGATTCATCCGTCGAAGAATTTCGAAAAGATGCAGCACTGCGTGACTATTGCTCCGCTGCGCGACCGGGAGTTGATTGTGGGTACCATTGTCACCGTAGAGGATGTCACACCGCGTCTCGACCGGGAGCTCGAGTTGGCCGGGCAACTGAGAAGAGCCGACGACGAGGCTCTTCGATTGCACGCGGCAGAAGCATTCGCGGAGCAGGATGAGATCCAAACAACTGCACCGCTTGTAGAGGCATTGGGCGATGAAAGCTGGCGCGTTCGCCGAATGGCCATCGACGGGCTCGCCCGACACGGCGGACCCGACGCCATCAAGTCTCTCCTCCAGACACTTCGCGATGAGCATAACAATCTGAACGTGCTGAACAGTGCGCTTCAGGTGTTAGCGTTAAGTGGTGTAGACGCAATCGGGCCGTTGATTGAGTGGCTGAACGAAGCCGATGTGGATCTGAGAATATACTCGGCACAAGCGTTGGGCGAACAGTGCGACCCACGCGCAGTTGCGGCGCTCATCCAGGCCCTGGAAGACGAGGATGCCAATGTTCGCTATCACGCGATCGAAGCGCTCGGCAAGTTACGGGCAGCCGAAGCCGTCGAACAACTGACCGAGGCAGCTGAATCGCATGATTTCTATCTAGCGTTTCCCGCACTGGATGCGCTCACCCGAATTGGCGACCCGCGTACCGCATCGAGATTAGTGCCGTTGCTCGAGGACGATATGCTGCGGGTACCGGCGGCCGACGCACTCGGACGACTTGGTGACGAGGACGTGGTGGCTCCGCTGGTGGCGCTATTAAATCGTCCAGATGCGCCGACACTGGTAATCGCTCAGGCGCTAACGGCGTTGTACGATCGCTTTGAAGAGTCTTATCAGGAAGGCTCACTTATTGCAGACCTCGTCCGCCCGGCAATCAAGGCGACCGGGGCCCAGAACCTGCTCGATACGTTAGGCGAAACAGGCGACGATGCGTTGCGAGCACTAGCGGTGGTCCTGGGCTGGCTGGAAGGTGAGGCGATAGAAAGGGCTTTGACCAGGCTACTCGGCCGCGCTACGGCGCGGAAAGAAGTCGTCGAGGCGCTTGTTCGACACGGCTCGCGGTCGGCGACGCTCCTGATCGAACAGCTCGATGCTGAGGACTTCGATATCCGGCAAGCGGCGGTTATTACACTTGGGCGAATCGGCGATACTCGCGCGGTTGAACCCCTCGTGGGAGTGTTGACGACTGACCCGGAACTGGTAATTCCCGCGGCCGGAGCGTTGGCGAAAATCGGCGACGGCAGAGCGTTTGAGGCGTTGCTTGGTTTGATTGGTCATCCTGAAGCATCGGTTCGACAAGCGGTAATCGCTGCAATCAATTCTTTGGGGCATCCTGAAATGGCCGATCGAGCGGTGACGCTATTGGAGGATCCCAACCCGCATGTGCGCGAATCGGCGGTGAGGATTGCCGGGTATTTCGGATATGCTAAATGCACAGAGTTGTTGATGAAGCGCTGCAACGACGAGGACGAGAGCGTTCGTCGCGCCGCGATTGAGCATATACCCTACCTGGAAGACGAACAGGTCACCTCAATTCTTGCGGACTCGCTTTCTAATGGGCCCGCACGAGTACGCGCCTCCGCCGCTCAAGCTCTCGCGCATGTTGAAGGCACGATAGCCTCATCGTATTTGCTGGCCGGACTGTTGGATTCTGATGACTGGGTGCGCTACTTCGCAGCGCGTTCGATCGGAATGCACGGATTCACGGAGGCCGTAGAGGAGCTTGCTCGGTTGGCACAGACAGATGTGGCGAATCACGTTCGTATAGCGGCAATTGAGTCACTCGGACAGATGGGCGGGGCACGAGCAGTTGCAGTGCTTGCTCCTATTGTTGAGTCAGATGATACGGATCTTGCTCGCGCAGCTTTGGGTGGGCTGGGTCTAATCGGGCATCCAGACGCTGTCCAGCCACTCCTGGCCGCGGTACGTTCACCGAACCCTTCATTGCGTATGGATGCGCTGCGAGCTCTGGGCATCCGGGGTGGGCCGGGTGCGGTTGACGCGATGGAATGGTCGGCAGCCTCCGATCCTGATGCGGGTGTGGCGCAGGCGGCGATTGACGCGCTGGCGCAGCTGGCGACGCCGGAAGCCATAGCAACCTTGACGTGGCTAACCTCTGACCCCAATCGGCGCGACGCCAGCATCGATACGCTTGCGAAAGTGGGCAAGGATCACATTGAGCTAATCGGCAATGGGCTGACTCACACCCAGCCAGCGGTTCGGCGAGGGACCGTTGAAGTATTGGGACGGATCAAGCATTCCCGAGCCTCCGATTTTCTAAGCAGGGCTTTGGACGATCCTGATGCTCTGGTGCGTTTGGCTGCTGTAAGAGCGCTGTCACATTTGGGCACTCGAATAGCCGAAAGGAAGATTGTAGCGATGGCGCGGACGGATCCGGATACAAACGTTCGGCGTACCGCTCAAAAGGCGCTGAAGAAGTAGCTATCAGAAACAATGCCGTTTTACAGAGATACCCTGGGCTTGCCTGATAGCGCGTTTGCATTGCTGCGCGATCTGATCCATGAGCGCACAGGATTGTACTATGACAATGGCAAGAACGAATTATTGACCGATAAACTCTCACCACTGGTGGTTGACCGCGGTTTTAATTCGTTCCTCGATTACTACTACCTCTTGAGGTACGACAGCGGGGCTGAGGAAGAATGGAAGCGAGTTCTCAACGCTCTTTCTGTGCAAGAGACTTATTTCTGGCGCGAAATCGACCAGGTGCACGCCGTGGTAGATATTCTGGTTCCACAGTATTTCTCCCAGAACCCTTTGACGCCGTTGCGAATTTGGAGCAGCGCGTGCGCCACCGGAGAAGAACCGCTGACGCTGGCGATGGCTTTGAGCGAAAGCGGCTGGTTTGATCGCGGGCCAATTCAAATCTACGGCAGCGATGCGAGTACCGCCGCCATCGAGAAGGCTAAGCGCGGAGTTTACCGGGAGCGGGCGTTTCGCAATCTCGTACCGCGCTTGCGCAGCAAGTACTTTTCCGAGCGGGAACGGCACTGGGAGATTCAGATGGAACTACATAGGAGGATTAATTGGAGAGTGGCGAATCTGGCGAAGGAGGATGATGTTTCAATGCTGGCTACAAATACTCAGATTATTTTCTGTCGCAATTTGTTTATCTATTTTTCCGAAGATTCGATTCTCAAGACATTGAAAATGTTTTATCGAATGATGTCGTCGCCGGGGTATCTGTTCGTCGGCGCTTCAGAATCACTGTTGAGATTAAAGACCGACTTCGAGTTTCAGGAGCTGGGTGCCGCGTTTGTCTACGTAAAGCGATAACCTCGGCGTGATAAGAATCGAGTGCAAGCGGGAAGTAGAACCAGCGGTTTGGGAGTTAGGTATATCTTATGGACAAAATAATCCGCGTCGTTGTTGTCGATGATTCATCATACGTGCGGAAGGTCATAAAGCAGATGTTGTCGCGGAGCCCTTTTATTGACGTAATTGGGGCGGCGCGCGATGGCGTGGAAGCGCTGGAAATGGTCGAAACCCTCAACCCGGATGTCGTGGTTTCTGACCTGATCATGCCGCGGATGGACGGGATAGCTTTTTTGCGTGAGCAAATGGCTCGCAAACCAGTGCCTGTAGTCGTCGTCAGTATTACAAACGAGGGGGGCGAACTTGCGCTTGCAGCGCTGGACGCGGGCGCGATCGATTTCATTCAGAAGCCTACTGCGCTGGCAACGGAAAAGATTTTCGAAGTGAGCGATGAGTTGATCCAGAAGGTCAAGGCGGCGTCGACTGTTTCAATGAAAGCTCATACTCTTGTCACCGGGCCTGGCACCGAGGCCGTACGCCCCTCGGTGAGAGCTGCTGGGGAACGTTTGGTAGACATTGTAGTAATCGGAATTTCAACCGGCGGACCACAGGCGCTCAAGTACCTGATTCCCCAGTTTCCCGCCGACTTCTCGGTGCCGATCGCTGTGGTTCTGCATATGCCGGTCGGGTATACGGAGTTGTATGCTCGGAAGTTGAATGAGCTGTCACAGCTCGATGTCAGAGAAGCGCAAGAAGGGGATCGGCTGACACCGGGGGTTTTGCTGCTTGCGGCCGCCGGTCGTCACTTGAGCCTCCAGCGGCAAGACAATGGAACCGTTACTACACACTTAGACACCCGGCCGTTTGATACACCGCACCGTCCGTCGGTGGACGTTCTGTTTCAGTCAACTTCGGAAATCTATCGCAATCGGACGCTGGGAGTGGTGATGACCGGTATGGGTTCGGACGGTAAACAAGGGTCAGCGTGGATAAAGGCTCAGGGCGGTCTGGTATACACCGAGGCGGAAGAGACGTGCGTGGTATACGGTATGCCCAGGTCTGTAGTAGAGGCCGGACTAAGTGATCGTAGCGAGCCTTTGGACCGAATAGCTCGGGCCATTATGGAGGTGGTATGATGGCAAAGATCCTGGTAGTGGACGACTCCGGGATGTCTCGTAGATCATTACGCAAGATCCTCGAACCCACCGGACACCAGATTTTCGAAGCGCAGGACGGCATCTCGGCGCTCGAATGCTACTTCATCGACAAGCCTGACCTGGTTCTCCTCGATCTCACGATGAGCGGAATGTATGGCATCGACGTACTCATCAAACTGCGCGAGATGGATCCCGCAGCAAAAGTAATCGTTGCCAGCGCAGACATTCAAAGTTCAACGCGCGAAATGGTTCAGTCGAGCGGAGCGAGGGCCTTTATAAGCAAACCGTTCACGGTTGATCAAGTTCTCAACACAGTGAATCTGGTCCTCGAGGAGGATAACGATGGAACTGACTGAGAACCAAAAGGATGCCCTATCGGAATTGATCAATATCGCCTTCTCACGGACCGCGGCGTCACTCTCTGAACTTACGGGTCATCGGGTCTTGCTGGAGGTGCCAAAGGTTGCAATTCATCCGATCGATGAGCTCTCCAACGCGCTTGCCGAATTCCTGCCGGCGGAAATAGCGACCGTTCATCAGGTTTTTAGCGGAGCAGTTACCGGCGATGCGCTAATGCTTTTGAGTTATGAAGGCGCAGTGATGCTCACTGACCTGCTGACCGATGGTGTTGGAACACCCAACCGGCTTGATGCATCGGATCGTGAGGTTCTTACCGAAGTCGGCAACATTTTGTTGAATGCCTGCCTGGGGATGTTTGGCAACTTACTTCAGGTGCACGTAACTTTTTCAGTACCCAGATTACATTTGGAAACGCTGGACGCGCTGCTTAAATCGCTGGTTATCGGAAAGGAAGGATTGCGGTACGCTCTGGTTGTGTACACATCATTTCGAATGCGCGACAGCGCGGTCCGCGGCTACCTGGTGATAGCGTTAAATGTTGCTTCACTCGACCGTTTAATCCAGGAAGCCGAAAGCTGGGAAGAAAGACAAGGGCAGTGACCATGGAGCCGCAAGACAAACAGAATGCTTCGGCTAAGACAACGACACTCGAAGCACATGCTGGAATTTCGGAGGAGCAGGCTATGCCGCTGACGGCCGCAGCATGGCGCTGGTTCAATGACCTTTCGGCGCAGGGCATCTTGATTACCGATGCCAAATTAAACATTCGTGCGTGGAATAATTGGCTGGAGACCCATTCCGGGCATCGCACCGAGCGAATCATTGGCCAAAACTTGCTTGAGGTTTATCCCGATCTTGCAAAGCGAGACCTTGATGAGTATTACAAGGACGTTCTGGCTGGGCAGGTTCGAGTGATTTCTCAACGACTGCACGGCTATTTCCTCCCGCTCCCACCGGGCACGGACGACGTTTCTTTCATCCATATGCAACAAAGCGCCCGCATTGCTCCGCTGATTGAAGACGGCCGTGTTATTGGGACGATCACTGTAATAGAGGACGTTACTGAGCGCGTCGCGCGCGAAGATCAACTGGTTCGCCTTCTCGGAGGGGAGAAAGCGGCTCGAGCCGAAGCCGAAGCCGCGAACCGCGCGAAGGATGAGTTTCTTGCTACTGTCTCTCACGAACTGCGGACGCCTCTTCACTCCATAATGGGATGGGTGCAAATTCTGCGGAAGGGTAAGGTTGATAGCGCAGGCCTGGAACACGCTCTGGAGGCGATAGAGCGGAGCGCACGGGCTCAAACGTCGCTCATCGAGGATATTTTGGACGCTTCTCGCATCATCACCGGCAAGTTGCATCTCGATGTCCGCCCGGTCGATCTGGTATCGGTTATCGAAGCAGCCCTCGATATTGTGCGTCCCGCTGCCGATGCAAAGGCAATTAAGCTCCACGCAAGAATGCAGCCTTTGCCTGGGTTGGTTCCAGGGGATACAAACCGTTTGCAACAGCTCGTCTGGAACTTGTTGTCGAATGCGATCAAATTCACGCCAAGAGAAGGACGGGTCGAGCTCCGGCTTGAGCGCATCGGCTCAGAGATTGAACTAGCGGTGAAAGACACGGGCCAGGGGATCTCCGAGGATTTTCTTCCGTTTGTCTTTGAACGGTTTCGCCAGGCGAATAGCACCGCCGCGCGCCAGCACGGAGGGCTCGGCCTGGGTCTCGCCATTGTGCGTCATTTGGTAGAGATGCATGGCGGCACTGTAAGGGCAACCAGTGCGGGGGAGGGTCTCGGAGCGACTTTTACAGTGCGGTTGCCGCTCATCGATATCGGCAAAACACCGGAGTCTGGGGGGCGCGACAACGCTCGATTTCCCCAATCAGTTGATCAAGAAGTGAGTCGGAGCGATTTCGAGCCACCCTTCAACGGGATCCGCGTGCTGATTGTTGATGATGACGTGGATGCGCGCGAGGTGCTCAATTTGGGTTTGTCACAGCGTGGCATTGAAGTGCAAGCGGCTGCCACCGCCGGCGAAGCACTAATGATGTTGAGGGAGTGGAGACCTGATGTATTGGTATCGGATATTGGCATGCCAAATGAAGATGGCTATTCGCTAATAGGGAGCGTGAGGTCCCTGGAGTTGGAACGCGGGGGGCAGATCCCCGCAGTGGCTCTGACTGGGTATTCGGGGGTTGAGGAACGTCGCCGGTTGCTATCCGCGGGGTACCAGGAATGTCTATCGAAGCCGGTTGATTTTGATGAGCTGACCACGTTACTCGCCAATCTTGCGGCCGGTTGAGGCTTTATGCCCTGACTGACCGCAACTAACCATGCCCGTGACGTGCTTGCGCCGGAAACTGTTTAAGCGAATTCGGAATGTCCACCGGGTTACTTGCTTTGAGGGTGTTCGGCAACAGGCAGCTCAACCCCGACGGAGGACAGAAGTTAGTTTTCGAAAACCACTCCGCCTGCCAGTCGCCCGGCCGCACCATGAACAATGCTTCGCCGTGCAGGACATTCGTCCCGGACTTGGTGACGATGTTCAACGCCGGGCCTGCGGTCCAGCCAAATTCCGAAGAGAACGCGTTGGTGAGAAGCGCCACTTCCTGGATGGCGCCGAGCGGTACGGTGGCGATAGCCGTTTGCCGGCCCCACGCCTCATCATTGTTTGCCCCGTCCAGTGTGAACGTGGTTGTCCGCAACGGAAAACGAAATTTTTCTATGGCTGTCACTTTGAACTCCTTGTTCTTGAATTAAAGGGAGTAAACAGAACCTACATGATGTTTAGACACAACCGAACGGATTCTCTTCAGTCGTTGGTGAAAAAAATCCAGTCTTCCGCTGTCACTCAGCCGGGGGAAATCGGATGCCTGACCACAGACTAGACAGTCTATGGTACGTACCTCAGAAAAGGGGGTTAGGTTTAGGGTAGGTATCGAGAAAACACACCGGGAGGATATCTAAGACAAGACTCCGCCGCGCGGGATAGCCTTGGTCCACTTAAGACAAACGTTGTGACCGACTACTCGCGTTCCTTCATTGGGCTACGGTCGCCGCGATTCGTTTCGGATCCAATCGCCACACTGTGCCAGCGCGGATGTTCGAGAGCCACACCGAGCCGAGCCCAGCACGGATCGCATCGCCGCCTTCACCGGCGAATTGCTGCACCACCTTTCCGACCGCCGGATCAATTCGAGAGATTGGAAACTCGAACGAAGTGACCCACACCGAACCCTCACCAAAGGAGATCTCTCCACCAGGCCCGGGCACGCCGACTTCGATTGTCTCGACGACTTTGTTTGTCTTGGGATCAACTTTTGACACATCCCCGTTTGTCTGATTCAGCGTCCAGATAAACCCGCCTCCAATGGTAAGGAACCGCGGAGCCTTGCCGACGGGAATAGTCTCGACAACCAGATTCGTGTCCGGGTTGATCCGGATCAACGAGTTGGACTCGGTGCCAGTGACCCAAACCGCACCTTCCCCAAAGGCTGCGGTGAACGAACCGGCCGGAACCTGGATCTCAGCGACCACTTTGTTTGTAGCCGGATCGATCCGTGACAGAATCCCTTTTTTGTCGGTGAGCAGCCATATGCTGCCGGCGCCTTGCGCCAACCCGCCTTCAGAATGGGCGATCCCGATCGGAATGGTCGCCGTAACCTTTCCTTCCTTGAGATCAACGCGCACCAACGCCTGATCGCCGCAAAGAGGGACCCACAAGCTGCCAAAACCGGTAGTTAGCCCTGAGCAGGGTTTGTTACCGACAGGAATCATTGCGAGGACCTTATTAGTCTTCGGATCGAGCCTTGCGACCGTGTTCTTGGGAAAGTTGGAAATCCAGACGGATTCGTCAATGGCGATCCAGTCCGGCGCGCCGGGTACATCAAAGACCGCCTCGGGCTTTAGCGCTGTCATCGGGACGCGCACATTCGGGGCTTTGACTCCGGGTCTGGGTGGCCGCGCCGGCTTGGGAGTCTGCGCCATTGAAGATAAAAGAATCGGAATAACAATGAGCACTCGTATCATGCGATGCATCTTAGCAAAAACCTGGAGCTAACGCAGACGAAATTCCCAGTCTGGTAACGGGTTGCCCCAAACTATGACCACTACCATACCTCCAAAACATTGCTCAGGTGGCGTTCCTGCGCTAGAGTTTTTCGGCTATCGCTTATAGTGCAGAAGTCTGAACTGAAAAGAAGGGCAGTTGAAAGTGCTTACTCATCGAGCCTCCACGAAATATCGGCGCCTCGTGTTAACCCTCGCGCTGTTGGTTGTGGCCGCATGGCCAGTCTGGTCTCAAAGCAAGGACGACTTTTTCGAGACCAAGGTGCGACCAACCCTGGCCACCGAATGTTTCTCATGTCATACCGAGTCACAACTGGGCGGGCTGCGTCTGGACTCCCGAGAGGCAATGCTAAAGGGAGGCAAATCGGGACCGGCAATAGTTCCCGGCGACCCTGACAAAAGTCTGCTTGTGACCGCGATCCGACAATCCGGAGCGTTGAAGATGCCGAAAGGCGGGAAACTCGCGACGGATCAAATTGAAGCGATCGCGCAATGGATTCGGACTGGTGCTGTTTGGCCCGCTATCGGCGCTAACCCGAGTGCCGCGAAAGGAGAGCTCATCGTCGATCCGGCGCGGCGCGCGTTCTGGTCTTTCCAGCCGTTACGTGCGGCTCCCGCGCCTGCTGTCAAAAACACCCGCTGGCCAAAGACAGATATCGACCGCTTTATTTTGTCTCGCCTGGAGAAGGAAGGACTGGCGCCGGTCGGACCTGCCGATCGCCGGACGCTTTTGCGACGCGCGACACTTGATCTCACCGGCATACCGCCGACCGCCGAAGAGATTGAGTCGTTCGAAAATGACAAATCGCCGGATGCTTTTGCAAAGGCGGTGGATCGCCTGCTTGCTTCCCCACAATACGGCGAACGCTGGGGACGTTTATGGCTGGACGTGGCGCGTTACGGTGAAGATGACTACCGGAGCCTCGATCCGATGGGCCGCGGATTCGCTCCTTATCCCCACGCCTACTTGTATCGAGACTGGGTGGTTAAAGCCCTCAACGAGGATCTGCCCTATGACCAGTTTGTCCGTGCTCAATTGGCCGGTGACCAGCTGGATGAGAAGGAGCGTGTGAGAACATTGCCGGCGCTCGGATTTCTCGGGCAGGGGCCGTGGTATTACGACAACGGTGCGGTCGAGGTTACCCGAGCGGACGAGCGGCATGATCGCGTTGATGTCGTCAGCCGCGGGTTTCTCGGACTGACGGTCGGTTGTGCTCGATGCCACGATCACAAGTACGATCCGATCCCGACTAAAGACTACTATGCTATGTCGGGTGTGTTCGCCAGCACGACCTATAAAGAATACCCTCAAGTTCCGCAAAGCATCGTCGATCAATATAAGGATCTTGAAAAGAAGCTCAAGAACAAGGAGAAGATGCTTGGAGAGTTTCTGCAGAATGAAGGGAGACAGTTGTCGGAAGGCCTCACGCTGCAGGCCTCGAAATACATGCAGGCTGTTTGGCGGGTGACCGGCGAGCCAAAGGAAGACCTCAACGAAGCCATCGAAAAGAACAAACTCGATTTCGAGCTGATGCAGCGGTGGATCAAGTTTCTCGCTCGACCTCCACGCTACTATCCCTACCTCAAGGACTGGCAGTCGATGATGCAAAAGGGAGGAACGGCGCCGGAAGCCAAAAAACTGGCCGAGGATTTCCAGACGCTGCTGTTGGATGTCCTGTTCGAGCGAAAGGAATTAAAAGAGCAGAACGACATCATCATCGCCAAATCGCTCTCAGGCACTAAACCAAAAGAACCTTTGTTCAAACCAAACGAGTTTGTCACCAACGACGACTTCTGCCCGAGCTGCGGCGTCGAAACAAAAGCGATGTCTCTGGAGCGAACCAATCTTTTTATGGATGTTTACGTGCGCGATCTGGACGACCCCATGCTTCCGGGCGTGATCCAAAAATTCAAACCGGGACTCCTCTCGTTCAGAGGTTGGGGGCTGGAGCGCCAGTTGAGCGCGGAAGGCCGCGCTTATCTCGCCGCGCTGCGAGAAGAAATCGAGAGCTTCAGAAAAAAGATGCCGGCTCAATATCCTTATGTGCACGGAGTTGCGGATCAGGAGAAGCCGGTGGATCTACCGGTCAGTCTGCGCGGCAATCCAAACAATCTCGGTGAAGTTATTCCACGAGGTTTCCTCTCGGTGTTGTCGCCCGACAGCCGACTGAGCTTTAGCAAGGGGAGCGGCCGTCTCGAAATGGCAAATGCGATCCTTGCGCAGCCGTTGGCGATGCGAGT
>DASRIZ010000626.1:0-3031 GCA_035649735.1 Blastocatellia bacterium
CGAGCACGCCAGCGATCCGCGCAGCAAGACAGGCGACCACCACAATTCCTATTGTCATCCACTCTGTCGGCGATCCAGTTAGTGCAGACTTCATTGGTGAGCTGGCGCGGCCGGGCGGGAATATCACCGGCGTGACCGGAGTTGTCCCGGCGTTAAGCGGAAAACTACTGCAAGTGCTTGTTGATTCTGTTCCTGGAACCAGCCGGCTAGGGGTTCTCTGGCGCAAGATCCCAGGGAGAGAGGCGTTAAAAGCGACGGAGGATGCGGCCCGAGCGTTAGAGGATGCGGCCCGAGCTTTAAAGGTCCGGCTGAAATTTCTTGAAGTGCGAAATAACGAGCTTGACAAAACGTTTATAGCCGCGACGAAAGATCGCACTCACGGTCTCGTACTAGTCCCGCACATCTTTTTCAACGTGCACCGAAAGCAAATCGTGGAGCTCTCGATCAAAAGTCGACTGCCGGTAATTTACTGGCAAAGGGAATTTGCCGAAGCGGGCGGTCTTCTGGCTTATGGTCCTGACGTTGCTGAACTGTACCGGCGCATGGGTGTGCTTGCAGGTAAAGTTCTGAACGGCACCAAACCGGCAGACCTTCCTGTCGAGCAGCCGACGAAGTTCGAATTCATCATCAATCTCAAGACGGCTAAGCAGATTGGCCTGACGATTCCGCCGAATGTGCTGGCGCGAGCAGACAAGGTGATCAAATAACGCTAGGATGGTTCGACGTTGCTCAGCTCAAAAGCTCATGAAGAAAAAAACCGCCGTCTTTACTCTTTGCGCTATGCTCTTTGCGCTTTGCAGTGCCGCCAACGCGCAGCAACACAAAGTCACACGGATAGGGTATCTATCGAATAGCGATCCAGCTCGTGAGTCCACCCGTGCCGAGGCCATTCGGGTGGCTCTGCGCGAGCTTGGGCACGTAGAAGGACAAAACATCGCCATCGAGTACCGATATGCGGAGGGGAAGCGCGATCGAGATCTCGAACTTGCGGCCGAGCTTGTGCGTCTCAAAGTGGATATCATTGTAGTAGCGGGAGGGGCCAGTTGGGTCCGGGCGGCTAAAAATGCGACCAAGACGATTCCCATCGTTATGACGGGTGGTGGAGACGATCCTGTCGAGGCAGGTCTGATTGAAAGCCTAGCTCGTCCCGGCGGCAACGTCACCGGCCTTACAAACCTTTCTCCAGAACTAGCCGGTAAGCGGCTGGAGCTGCTCAAAGAAGCGGTTCCCAAAGCCGCCCGCGTCGCGGTTCTTTACGATCCGACCAGTCGGGGCAGTATATTCGAGATGAAAGAGGTTCTCCCCGTTGCGGCGCGCGCGCTGAAGGTGACGCTTCGGTCTTGGGAAGTAAGAGACGCGGACGGTTTTGAGCAGGTATTCGCTGCCGTCAACAAGGATCGCCCAGATGGACTCCACTTGACTCCCAGCCTTCTGATGAGAGCTAACCAAAAACGAATCGCGGGCTTTGCATTAAAGAGCCGGTTACCATCAATGTATCCGGTCGGAGAAGCTGTGGAGGCCGGCGGGCTCATGTCCTACGAAGCGGACGTCACGGACAGCTACCGACGCGTCGCGTATTATGTCGACAAGATTCTCAAAGGGGCGAAACCTGCCGACCTTCCGGTCGAACAGCCGAAGAAGTTTGATTTCATAATCAATCTCAAAACCGCCAAGCAGATCGGCCTAACGATTCCACCGGACGTGCTCTCCCGTGCGAGTAGGCTGATCAAGTGACCACGCACCGATGCCAGGATTGAATTGAATTCTCATTCAGTTCAATCCTGTGGGGGGAGATATTCGTTGCAGGTATATTCGGAAAATACTGACCAGCTCTATTGAAGCGATGGCTGACGAAAAAAATCGATTGACAACTCGTTGATTGAAAACCTAAATTTTGAGGCGCTATGATTTTTGTAGTGTAGATTGTTTGGGCTACAAGACGGTAGGGAAATACGAATTTATCAGACGAAAGGCACAAGAGATGAAAATCGCACACGTAGGCGCGGCTCTCACGCTCGTCCTGGCAACAGGTCCGGTGATGGCTCAGAACGTCAAAATCACTCCGGTCGGTTCACACCCTGGCGAGCTTTGCGCGAATGACCGCGCGACGATATTCGAGGATCCGACGGGTGTGCGAATACTCTACGACTCTGGACACACCGTGACCGGCGCGGACGATCCGCGGCTCGGCGACATTCACGTCGTACTACTCAGCCACGCGCACGGGGACCACATTGGGGATCAGAAGCTGAAGGCGGTGGGTGCCGGCGAGTGCGCGAACTCCGAAAGGGTGCCGGCCACACCGAACTCCACAACGGCGGAAATCGCGGCCGCGAAGAATGCGGCGATCGCCATGACAACCGATATGGGCACGTTCATTGGCCGCAAAATACAGAACATCCTCGGCAAGCCCGTGGGTCTTTGTCCTCAGACCGCTGGCGCGACCAACGTCCCGGTCGCGGCTTCGTGCCGCTCTAACACGCATCTTGGCGGCGTGTTCATCGCAAAAGCCCCGAATGCGGCGCAGGGCGTGGAAATCACCGTAGTCTATGCTTCGCACGCGAACAATGTGCCGCTCTCCCTGCTTTCCGAAGCGCAGCGGGCAAACTTGGCGCCAGATGACACGAGCATCGTTCTTGGACCCCCGACGGGATACGTGGTGCGATTCACGAACGGGCTCACTGCATATCTCTCGGGCGACACCGGCATACACACTGAGATGAAGACGGTCGTGAACGACTACCACAAGGCAAACTTCGCAGTGCTGAATTTCGGGCCGAGCGCGATGTCCGTGATGTCGGCCGCCTACGCCATGAATGAGCTCGTGCGGCCTGCGTCGGTCATCCTCACTCATCCAAACGAGGCAGTGACCGAAGGCGGCAAACTGAGGCCCACTTCGCGCACAGCCGCGCTCATCAAGCAGCTAAAAGTTACATCCCACCTTGCCATCAGCGGACGGACGATGGAGTTCGACGGTAAGGGGAAATGCGTCGCGGGATGCTAAACAGTAGATGACACCCAACAACGCCTT
>DASRIZ010000627.1:0-47387 GCA_035649735.1 Blastocatellia bacterium
GCACAATCAAGCTCTCGGGGCCGCTGCAGGATCCGGATCGCATACAGGCGGTTGCTACATTCACGAAACTCGAGCTGGGAGGGGCAATCTCGGAGCGTCAGACCTACACTATCCTCAATCAAGGCGACATCGTGCTGACGGCGACGCCTCGCGAGATAACCCTGAATCGAGTGATGTTCACCGGCGAGGGAACGAGCGTTACGCTCGAAGGATCGCTCTCGCGCGACGCCGCAAAATCGAACCTCACCGTCACCGGCGAAATCAATCTAAAGTTGCTGTCATCCTTCACGCCGACGATTTTCACCACCGGTATCGCGGAGGTGCAGGCCTCGATAGTCGGCAATCTGGAATCGCCGCAGTTGCAGGGTGTGGCAACTCTGCGGGACATCGGAATTCGCATTGTTGATTTCCCGATCTCTATGTCCAGAGGGAACGGGCGAATCAGATTCAATTCGAATCAGGCAGTGATTGAGGACTTCGTCGGGTCGACTCCGGGAGGCGGATCGATTTCGGTTTCGGGTGGCGCCGCGCTGTCCGGGCTCGCGCCGTCGCAGTGGCGGCTGGAAGCCCGAGCGGATCAGGTTGCAGCCGAGTATCCAAAAGACACCCAGACGGTGGTGGACGCCCAAGTCACGCTTGAGGGTAATCGCAAGCTCCAAATCCTTAGCGGGAACGCGCAGGTCCGTCGTGCCTCGTACACAAGAGACATAACGATTGAAGAGCTGTTAACTACCGGCGGACCGTTTCAGCCCGATTTTCTTGAGGCAGGCCCCGGCGGTGCCGGCGGCCCATCCGGTCTGCCGACGGTTGTGGATCTTCACATCACCGCTGACAACACCCTCAGCGTGAAAAACAATCTGGCTGATGCAGTCGGCAGTGCTTACATTAATTTGCGTGGCTCGCTCGACACACCTCAGGCGTCGGGGCGGATCCTCTTAACCCGGGGTACCCTTAACTTCCGGAACGGACGATACGACTTAACCAGGGGGCTGCTGACAATTCCGGGCCGCCGAGGCGCGGAGCCAACAGTCGATTTTCAAACCGAAGCGGACATCCGCGGTTATCACATCACCATCAATTTCAGCGGAACGATAGCGAAGCTACAGACTACCGTGAGATCGGAGCCGGAACTGCCCGAGCCTGACATCATTTCATTGATTCTGACCGGCAGTATCTCAGGCGGCGATCGATCAACAATTGCATCCCTGGGACAAACGGGATTGGGGCTGGCTCAGTCGATTCTATCGGCCTCGCTTTCCGACGCACTCGAACGCGGCACTCAGCGGCTGTTTGGATTGAGTCGCTTCTCGATAGATCCATTGCTGGTCGGCCGCGGCAGCGACCCGACGGCCAGGATCACTATTGGTCAGCGTCTTACAAAAGACCTGACACTCACCTATTCACAGAACCTTACGTCAGGTGTGTCCGGCATCGATCGGGTCGTTTTGGTTGAGTACCGGCTGAGCAATCGATTTTCCGTAGTTGGTATTCGCAACGAGCGCGGCGAACTGGGGTTTGATGTTCGGTTTAGGAAACGGTTCTAAAAGAGCGAAGGGCAAGGAGCGAAGGGCAAAGAGCCAAGGGCAAAGGGCAAAGAGCCAAGGGCGAAGGGCACGGGGCAATGGGTTGGGGCGAGCGGAGAAGACCCTTAAGAAGCGGTCGGCGGTCCATCACTATGATTCGACGTAAACACATTCGAGTCCGACCTTTGCCCTTTGCCCTTCGCTCTTTGCCCTTTGCCCTTCGCTCTTTGCCCTTTGCCCCTCGCCCTTTTCCCTTTGCTCTTTGCCCTTTGCTCTTTGCGCTTTGCGCTTTGCTCTTCTCGCAGCCGGCGATGGCTAGCGATGTCGGGGATTTTCTTGGTAAGCGCGTGACCCGGGTTGAGGTCGTGATTGAAGAAGCGCCCAACTCGCCTGTCCCTGAGATGAGGTCGCTGATCGAAGTTGCCCCCGATCAGGATTACTCGCCGGTGCGCATTCACGATTCCTTAGTAAGACTCTATCGTTCAGGATTGATTTCAGGCGCTCGAGTTGAAGCGGCCAACGATGGGGCGACCGGCGTCGTAATCCGCTTTATCGTTAAACCTCAGGCGCGCGTAGAAAGCGTTGTCTTTGAGGGCACTCCAGTTTTTCCGGCAGGGGAACTCAGGGCAAGGCTGAATCAACTCGATCCCGGAGAACGGTTGTCGGTTGGCGCCGTTACCCGCGGGCTTGGCGATCTTACGGCATATTATTCGGCTCGCGGATATTATCAATCAAAAATCTCTTACGATATTCGGCTCGACCCGACCAGCACGCGAGCCACAGTCGTCTACAACATTACTACCGGCGAACAGGCAAAAGTTTCGAGCTACAAACTTACGGTCAAAGGCACCGAAATCGATCTGTCCAAAGTAAAGCCCACGATTACCGAGGGACAGGCGTTCAATCAGGCGCTGGTGCAGGAGGCGATGGACCACATCAGAGACGCTTATCTCAAGCAGGATTACCTTGCAGTGCGGGTCGCCGCGAACACATCGCCCGATGCGAGTTCGAATACAGTCGCCGTAGCGATCAATGTCGAATCTGGACCGCGCGTCGAAGTAGAAGTCCTTGGTCTTGAGATTGACCCGAAGGAAAAGAGCAAGGTGCTTCCGTTCTACACTCAGGGCGGCATCGACGACTTCACGCTGGAAGAGGGGCGGCGCAGCTTGTTGGATTACGCGCAGCGGAAGGGATACTTCTTTGCCGAGGTGACGCGGCCAGATGCGCCAAAGCTTTCGGCTCCGGCGGTCAAGCTGTCGTACAAGGTTGATCCGGGTGGTCGATACAAGCTCAGCGATATCGACATCGAAGGAGTGGATGCGATCCCGAACCAGACGCTTCAGGATCAGATGAAGTCAAAGGAGGCGAGTATCCCAATCCCGTTCATGGGGCGGGGCCGAGGCGTGACCAGCGACGATATGCTTCGTCAGGATGCCAACCTTATCTCGAAGCGTTTGCGATCGCTTGGTTATCGTAAGGCCCATGTAGATGTAAGGCGCGGCGTATCGTTAAAGGGCGATAAGCTGATCATCACCTTCGCGGTAGAGCAGGGGCCTCGCACATATGTTGAAGACATCGGAATGCGCGGCAACGAATTGATGACCACCGCAGAGTTGGGCAAGCGTCTGACAATCAAGCCTGGCGATCCGCTTGTTGAAAGCGTTGTGATCAACGATGCCGATCAATTGCTTGATGCGTACACCCGACCCGGATTTGCCTCGGCTGAGGTTGTTTACGATGCAGTTGAGCTCGGCAGGTTAGATGGTCAGGACCGGGTCCGGCTTGTTTTCAACATTACAGAAGGGAATCGAGTTCGCATTCGAGCGATAAGTACGCGTGGAACTGCGGTAACAAATACAAACCGGCTTTCGAAAGACTTTTATCTCTTCAAGACAGGTGATTGGCTCCGGGCAGACCTGCTCCAGGAGACCGAGCGCGAACTCTACGAGACCAATGCATTTAACTCGGTGACTATAAGCTCAGATGCGGTCGGCCAAACGGTAAACGGGATTGAAGACCGCGACGTCACGGTAAATGTTTTGGAGGGGAAGCGACGGGACGTCGTCTATGGCCTTGGTTATCAGACCAACACATCCAGCGCCAAGACGATCCCGGGTCTCGGATTTCTCGGCGGCGTTCGCGGGCTCACCCAGCTGACCTATTCGAATCTGTTCGGCAGGCTGTACACCGGAAGCACCCAGATCCGAGTTTCCCAAAACGAGCTCTTCGGCCAGATTTCATTTCAAAATCCGCGTCCCTTCGGAATGAAATTTCCGACGCTGATTTCGTTTTTTGCGCGACGGCTTGGTGAAAAAGACTTCCGAACGGACCGCTATACGGCGAACTTACAGGTTGAAAAACGTTACTCGCAAGATTTCATTTTGTATTTCAGTTACTACTTCGAGCGCATCAGCATATTCGATCTACCGCCGGATTTCAGCGTCGAAGAGATTCAACGGAACGCGCAACCGATACGGCTTGGCAGAATCGGTCCCAGTTTTATCCGCGATAAGCGCGACAACAAATTTGATCCAACTGCGGGCGACCAAACTCTGGGAAGCTTCTTCGTCGCCGCCTCCGCGCTCGGCGGCAATGAGCAGTTTGTAAAACTCTACGTTGAGCACGCTCGGTTTTATTCCATCAAGCGTTTTCGCGACACGGTATATGCGTTCACGGCGCGACTCGGGCTCGCTTCGCCGTTTGGCGGCAAGGATTCGCTCCCGATCTCGGAACGGTTTTTCGGCGGAGGAGCACGAGACCTGCGAGGTTTCGGCTTTGAAGAAGCGGGTCCCCAGATTACGGTGCGGAAACGCGATATAGATGGAAATGTTGTGACTGACGAGTTTGGAAACCCGGTTTTTATCCCGAGCCCTCTGGGCGGAAACGGTTTGCTGGTGATCAACAACGAGCTGAGATTTCCGCTCTTTGGGCCGCTTGGGGGCGCCGTGTTTTCCGACACTGGAAATGTTTTCGCCCGGGTGCGCGACATCAAACCAGCAAATATCACCGAGACTGTAGGTTTTGGGTTGAGGCTAAAGACACCTGTCGGACCGGTGAGGTTCGACATAGGATTTCTGGTCCTGAACAAACCTGAAGGCGTGGCGCGTTCGCACAAGCACTTCACGATTGGACAGACGTTTTGAAAACGGTTAGCGAGACAATTCACCGATTTCGGAGTTCGAGTATCGATCGTTGGCGAGGCCTCGCGGCCTTTCGGAGACCCCTTGCCTGGGCCGGTCTGTTTGTTCTTGTAGCGGTTGTTACTCCCAGGGCGGGGGCTCAACAAACTGTCGACCAAATCCTGACTCTGGTCAACGACGACCTAATCACCCGCATTGATTTGTTGTGGAGTATAGCGATGGACCCGCAATCGCCGAGCCCGATAGGGCCGGTCGGCTCGGACCTGCTTAGCCGCAAGCTGGATGTAATGATTGACGAGCGTCTCATCGCACAGGAGGCTACTCGCGTTCCCACAACCGAGATAACCCAGGACGAGGTAGATAAGAAACGGACCGAGCTGATCAAGAGCTTCCCATCGGAAGCGCAGTTTCGCGAGCGGGTGGGTTCGGTTGGCCTCACGCCACAGAAGATCGACGATTTGATCCGTCAAAGGATCTTGATTGATCGGTTTGTCGACTTCCGCTTTCGATCGTTTGTCCTGATAACCAACCAGGACATTCAGCGCTACTACGACGAGGTATTGGCGCCCGCGATTCGCAACCGCGGTCTGGTTCCGCCGTCATTGGATGAGGTTCAAAAGGACGGCACGAAAATTCGAGACTCGATAAGCGCGACGCTCAAGCAACGGAAGATCAACGACGAAGTCGAGCGCTGGCTCTCTCAAGCTCGCCAGCGGGCGGACATTGTTCAGCTCGCGGAACCTTGAGAATGCCGTCAGGATCGGATAGTGATTGCTACCAGTGATCAATCGGGCTAGAATTCGGTTGTGACAACACCACAATATGCTGGACAAGTTTAAAGACGAGTGTGGCGTATTTGGTATCTTCAACCATGAAGATGCCGCGCGGCTTACCTACCTGGGGCTTTACGCTCTGCAACATCGCGGTCAGGAGTCGGCCGGGATGGTCTCGTCCGACGGGCTGCGGCTGCACGCCTATCGCGGCATGGGCTACGTCAGCGAAATATTCAAGCAGGAAGAGCTCTCCCACTTGCCGGGTCGGGCTTGCATAGGGCACGTCCGCTATTCTACCGCGGGGAGTATTTCTCTTCGTGAGGCGCAGCCCTTTCTGGTCGATGGATATCGGGGACAGCTTGCGCTGTGCCATAACGGTAATCTGCCTTATGCCAACCAGGTTCGAGAGGAACTCGAGTTGAGCGGGGCAATATTCTCCTCTACCTCAGACACCGAAGTCGTCCTTCACAAAATCGCCCGCTCGCGCTCCGTCGATCTGATCGGCGCAATCGTCGACACCTTTACCGAGATTGAAGGCGCCTACTCGATGGTGTTCCTTACAAAAGACAGCTTGATCGCGGTGCGCGACCAGCGGGGGTTTCGGCCGCTGTGTCTGGGCCAGTTAGGTGACGCGTACGTAATTGCTTCGGAGACCTGCGCATTTGACCTGATAGACGCGACTTATCTGCGGGACGTGCAACCGGGTGAGATCCTGGTTATCGACCGCGACGGGCTTCACTCCTCCTTTCCATTGCCGAAGCTCAAACCGGCCCACTGCATCTTCGAGCACGTTTATTTCTCACGACCCGATTCGATAGTTTTTGGGCGTTCGGTGAACAAGAGCCGCCACAAGATGGGACAACAACTGGCGCGCGAGTATCCGGCCGATGCCGATATCGTTGTGCCGGTGCCGGATTCGGGAGTTGCGGCGGCGATTGGTTACGCTTCGGAATCGGGGCTGAAGTTCCGCTTTGGGCTGGTGCGAAATCATTATGTTGGACGAACGTTTATCGAACCCAAACAGTCGATCCGGCATTTTGGCGTGAAGGTAAAGCTCAACCCGGTTCGCGATTTGATCGAAGGCTTGAGCGTGGTTTTGATAGATGATTCGATAGTTCGCGGAACGACCTCAAAGAAAATCGTGCAGATGGTAAGGCAGGCCGGGGCACGTGAAGTTCACGTGCGCATAAGTTGCCCGCCGACGATCGCGCCGTGTTTTTATGGCGTCGACACGCCAACTCGCGAAGAGCTGATCGGCGCCAATCTCAACATTGAAGACATCGCCCGGCACATCGATGCCGACAGCCTTGGGTACCTCAGCCTCGAAGGCTTGCTTCGCGCGTGCGGCGATCCGTTCGGAAACCGTCACTGCACTGCGTGCTACACCAACGACTATCCGATACCCGTCACCTCAGCCGCGCGCACAAAGACCGAAAGGGAAGAGGGTACGCTCCAGCACGATTCAGTTTGGCCGCGAACATAGTTTTCAGGCATCCGAGCTATTCGTTGAGCCGTTCCCAGTAAGCCTGCCAAGCCTTGACCTAACGCTCCGCAAATATCTAAGTATGCGCGGGACAATAATGAGCGACGCGATCACGCCCGTTAGCACGACACCGATCACCACGACCGGATAGAAGGGCGCGAGGCTGATCGAACCCACCGCGACGACGTCCTCAGCAACGCTGGCGGCAATGTTCGAGACGGGCTCCGGACTTGTGTTTATTGCCGCCCGAGTAACGGCCTTTGTTCCGTGAGAGCTTAGCGCGATGCCGCCGCCGAGCAGCAATGCAATAACCTGCACGCCCCGGTCAAAGTCTCCGAATGCAGCGGCAGCCAAAACCGCTCCGGCGGGAACGCGGATAAACGTGTGAATAGCATCCCAGGCGCTGTCGACTAACGGGACCTTGTCGGCAAAAAATTCGACCAGGTATAAACCAGAGGCGACACCTATGACCCACCAGTTTGTTACGATGCCAAGTTCGCCAGGCAGATTCAGATGCGCAAACCTGCCCAGCAAACCGAGCGTCGCAATCCCGGCATAAAGATTTATGCCCGAGACCCAGGACGACCCCATCGCAAGAGCGAGCGTGCCGATGAAACTCATCTATGCTCCCGGGCCTCGGCTTATTCTAAGAGCTTTAGTCGTTAAGGATAAACGTAATCTTCATCCTTACTTTGTATTCACTGATCTTGCCGTTGTCGATAGACACTTCGTGGTCTTGTATCCAGGCGCTCGTCACATTCTTTAGGGTCTTATTGGCGCGATCGAGCCCAACCCTAATAGCGTCGTCAAAACCTTTAGTCGACGACGCCGTTATCTCTGACACTTTTGCTACACTCATACTTGCCCCCTTTTTCTATGCTATCCAGCGCTACGCAACCGCGAGAGAATGGCGGCTCATCGCTTGAACAGGTTGCCGGCGATGCGGCCCACATCATCCATGACGCTGCCGTCGTTGTTCGAGTCGAGAAAGTTACCAAGCATTCCCATCACATCGGGAGCCGCCGCTTGCGCCTGCTGGTTCTGGTCGCCAAGAAATGCCGACAGACCTGTTGCGTCGAGTCCCTGCTGTTGTTGAGTCTTCCCCAACGCCCCCATGACCAGCGGTGCTACAGTTTCCAGCAGCTGGCTGGCCGCGCCCGGGTCGAGCCCCGTGCTCTGCGCAAGTCCATTCTCGGCAGCGACCCGCTGGCCGCCAAACACATGACCGAGAATCCCGCCGCCATTGGCGGCTTCGGTGTTACCGAAGAAACCCCCGAGGTTATCGAGAATGGAACCATCATGATCCCTCGCAACAGCTTGATTCAGCGCTTCCGCGCCCGTTGGAGTTGATGCGTTTCTAGCGAGTGCCGAAATGAGCAATGGCACTGCTATCGCTAGTGCCTTGCTGGTTGTGCCCGAATCGGCACCGATCTTACTGCTGATCTGCGAAATCGCGGCGCCGGACAGGTGATTCATCAATATCTCAGTTAACGCGTTCATGGCATAGCCCTCCGCTGGTTCGTAGTCTCAACCTTAAATACAACGAATGGAGCACCAACCAGCCTTTCCAGTTAGTGCTCCAACCGAGTTATCAGAAGTTCGGAATGACGAGCTTTTGGCCGGGCTGTATCTGGTCCGGGTCTTTGAGCTGATCGGTATTGGCTTCAAAGATCTTCTGGTAGCTTAGCGCACCGTTGGTGACCTTCTTGGCGATGCCAGAAAGAGTATCTCCGGACTTCACCTCATAGACGCCGTAGACGTCACTCCGCGATGGAGTGAGGTTGATGGAGAGGTCGCCGGCGCTCAGCGCAGGGTCGATCTCCTTTACCTTGTCCCATACCTGATTGACATCGTACTTCGTCGGCATGCTGCCGCTGATGGTTAAGTGGCCGTTCTCTTCCTGCGCATTCAGGTTTGTCCCGCCCAGTTTGGTCGCTAGAATGTAGGCATCTCCATACTTGTCTGTAAGTTGTGACATTTGTTTCCTCCGTTTGTTGAGGGGGAGCGCAGTCACGCTACCCCGTTAGTCTGCGGTTGCTGACGCGAACCGCTGATCCCTTCGCACTGGTTCGACGAAGGACTGAATCTCTATGCCGTACGCCGCTTCTGAATCATTCGCCATATCCAAAGAAGGATTACGGCCCCTACGATCGATAGCAAGATTCCACCGGGATGAAAGTAGCTTTCCCCCTCCGGGCGGAAAATCAGGTTCCCAATAAATCCGCCGAGGAACGAGCCGGCGATTCCCAGCAGGATGGTCATCCATATACCCATCGGATCCTTGCCAGGCATGATTAGGCGCGCAAGCGCGCCTGCGATCAGCCCAACTATAATCATCACGATTATCCGAAACATTGTAGGCCTCCTCTCAGCGTGGTGTGAGACACAGGTAGGCTCGAACGTGACAGGCTATCCCGAAACTTTAGACTTCGATTTTTCCGCAGTGAGGATTGCGCGGTAAGCGTCCAGCGCGATCATGTCACGCCTTTTGTCTTATGGCAAGGCGGCTTAAGTGAAGAATTCTGCCTCCGAGTGGTCATAGTGATCGGAGGCGATCGTTGGCGGTAGTTATGCTTTGTTTAAAGGTCTCTTCGTAACGGCGATTCTTAAGCGGTAGCTCGCAGATCATTGCTTTTCCATCACTCGTTACTTATGATTTCGGCGCAATCATTCGCGCAGTCAGAGTGCAATCCGATGTGTTAGTGGACCGAACGGGATTGACGGCGCGTTTGTTTTTATATCAGTTCAGATACGGACGTACGAAAGCTGCACATGGAAGACTACGAAAAAATGGGAGCGTTTTATCTCGGGCGCTCATACGATCAGCAAGAGAAAAAGTTAGGGGATTCTTTAGTTCTGTACGACTCCAAAGATCTGGTGACTCATGCGGTCTGCGTTGGAATGACCGGCAGCGGGAAGACTGGATTGTGCATCGGGTTGTTGGAAGAAGCGGCGATCGACGGCGTTCCCTCAATCATCATCGACCCGAAAGGCGATCTGTCCAATCTTCTACTTACCTTTCCCGAGCTTAAACCCGAGGACTTTGAACCCTGGATTAACGAAGGCGATGCGCAGAGAAAGAACATCTCCAACGCCGAATACGCGGCTCAGCAAGCGGAGGTTTGGCGCAAGGGACTTGCGGATTGGGGACAAAGCGGGGAGCGCATACAGCGGCTTCGAGACGCCGCGGAATTTGTGATCTACACTCCCGGATCTAATGCCGGGATACCGGTTTCCATCCTCAAGTCGTTCGCCGCGCCAGATCAAGCCCTACTTGATGATCCGGAGGTGCTCCGCGATCGGATCAACACTACCGCTACAAGCTTGCTTGGGCTGCTCGGTATTCAGGCCGATCCGATTCAAAGCCGCGAGCACATTCTGATTTCGACGATCTTGAACAGCGCCTGGACTCAGGGTCAGGACCTGGATCTTGCCGCCCTCATTCAGCAGATTCAGAATCCGCCAATGACCAGGATTGGGGTGCTGGATCTGGAGTCATTCTATCCGGCTAAGGAGCGGTTTGGGCTCGTAATGGGGCTCAACAACTTGATAGCGTCACCCGGCTTTAGCGCTTGGATGGAGGGCGAAGCACTCGATGTCGCACAGCTGCTGCACACTTCGACAGGGAAGCCGCGCGTGTCAATCTTCTCGATCGCTCATCTCGGCGACGCCGAGCGAATGTTCTTTGTCTCGCTGCTGCTCAATCAGGTCCTGGGCTGGATGCGCGCGCAATCGGGTACCACAAGCCTTCGCGCAATCCTCTATATGGACGAGATCTTCGGCTATTTTCCGCCGGTCGCGAACCCGCCCTCGAAACAGCCCCTGCTTACCTTGCTCAAACAAGCTCGCGCGTTTGGGCTCGGTGTGGTGCTCGCGACTCAAAACCCGGTTGATCTGGATTACAAGGGACTCGCCAACACCGGCACGTGGTTCATCGGCCGTTTGCAGACAGAACGCGACAAACAAAGAGTGATGGAAGGTCTTGAAGGAGCTGCCGCGAGTCAAGGGGTGGGTTTCGACAAGCAGGCGATGGAGCGCACGCTTGCGGGACTGGGTAGCCGGGTCTTTCTGATGAACAACACCCACGAAGACGCTCCGGAAGTTTTTCAAAGCCGGTGGGCGCTGTCTTATTTGCGAGGTCCGTTGACTCGCAATCAAATCAAGACGCTTATGACTGGGAGAAAGTCCTCGGCGCAAGAACAGCCGCCCGTGGCGTCGAAGACGACAGAACCCGCTTCTGCTTCGGCAACCGTTGCGGCGCCGTCGGCGACCACGGAATTCGCGGGGGCGGCGGCATCAAGCGTTCGTCCTGCGATTGCTCCAGAGATTCAACAGTACTTCATACCAACACGAGGAACTTCGCCTGGAGGCAACTCGCCGATGTACCGTCCCATGATTTTTGGTGCGGCGCGCGTTGGCTTCGTCGATGCGAAACTGGGTGTTGATGAGATTCAAGACATCTGCTGCTTGACCCCGATCACCAACGACCCGGTTCCTGTGAAATGGGACAACGCACAGGAGGCCGGCGTCACCAGCTCGGATCTTGAGAAAGACCCGCCGGGAGACGCGCGCTACGAGGACGTGCCGGCCGCTGCGGGAAAGGCCAAAAGCTATCAGGCGTGGACTAAGGATTACATTGCGTTTCTTTATGGAAGTCAAAAGCTTGAATTGCTAAAGAGCCCGAGCACCCGCGAATGCTCGACGCCCGGCGAAACCGAACGCGACTTTCGGGTGCGTCTGCAGCAATCTGCTCGCGAACAGCGCGATGCGCAGGTTGAACAGTTACGTCGTAAGTACGCGCCCAGGATCGCAGGGTTGCAGGAACGAATTCGCCGGGCGCAGCAGGCTGTTGAGAGGGAAGGGGCACAGGCTAGCCAGGCTAAACTTCAAACCGCAATATCGTTCGGCACCACAATTCTTGGCGCTTTGCTGGGACGCAAGGCGGTAAGCGTGTCGACGTTAGGTCGGGCGACAACCGCGGCACGGGGCATAGGCCGCTCGGCAAAGGAACAACAAGACATCACGCGCGCCGCCGAAACCGTGGAGACTCTTCAGACCCAACTGGCTGAAATAGAGGCGGATCTCCAGGCTGACACCGCCGCGCTTGAAGCAAAGATTGATGCTCAGAGTGAACAGCTTGAGACTGTGAGCATCAAACCGAAGAAGACTAACATTTCTATCCAGCTTGTAACGCTCGCGTGGGCGCCCTTTTGGCTGGAAGGTTCGGGCGAAACGACGCCCGCGTGGCAGTAATCAACAGTCAGGAGTCCCTTGCAGCGGCCTCCCGGAGTTGCCGATTATTCAAACCACTACACGCGGATGCAGTCTCCCGCGGACAAGCGGAGAGACGGCTTGTGTGAGCAATCCAATATGAGGACACCGTTCAGCTACCGCGACGCCGGCGTTGATATCGACGCGGCCAACGACGCCAAAGAGCGAATCAAGCGTTTAGCTCGCGAAACATTCACGTCAAACGTGATGACCGAGATCGGCTCGTTCGGAGGGATGTTTCGCGCTGACTTCGGGCGGATGAAAGAGCCTGTGCTGGTTTCTTCTGCTGATGGGGTCGGAACAAAGTTACGCGTTGCGTTCATGACTGGTGTTCACAACACGGTTGGCTATGACCTCGTCTGCCACTGTATTAACGACATTCTGGTGCAGGGAGCGCGGCCGTTGTTTTTTCTTGATTACATCGCCGCCGGGAAACTCGTTCCCGAGACCGTTGCTTCGGTGATTGAAGGTTTGGCTCGGGGCTGCAAGGAAGCCGATTGCGCGCTGATCGGAGGCGAGACCGCAGAGATGCCCGGGTTCTACGCTGACGGTGAATATGACGTCGCGGGGTTTATCGTCGGCGTGGTCGATCGGGCTCAAATCATTGACGGTTCGAAGATCGTCCCGGGAGATGTGTTGATCGGCTTGCCATCGGTCGGACTGCACACCAATGGATATAGCCTTGCGCGTAAGTTGTTCTTCGAAGTCGCCGGTTACACGGCGGAGACCGGAGTCGAGGAACTCGGCTGCACGGCGTCCGAGGAACTGCTAAAGCCGCATCGCAGTTATCTGGGTGCTCTGGGTGAGTTGCTGGAGTCGGGGACAATAAAGGGACTCGCTCATATCACCGGTGGAGGTCTGCTCGAGAACATCCCGCGGATTTTGCCGGAATCAACTGCGGTCGAAATTACAGCAGGTTCGTGGCCGGTACTCCCGGTATTCAGGCTGCTCGCAAAAATCGGAAACGTTCCCGATAACGAGATGTATCGAACCTTCAATATGGGGATCGGGATGGTTGTGGTTGTCAGTGGGCCGCAGGCCGGACTCGTGCGCGCTCATCTCGATGAGCAGGGCGAGGCCTACTACGACATTGGTCGAGTTGTTGACGGGTCCCGGACTGTGTCTCTTGTGAACAGTGAAACGTGAGACGTGATGCGTGATGCGTGACCGGACCTCCGGTTTTATTAGGGTACGGATAACTCGCTCGAAGCGCTTGATAAAACCGCAGGTCCGGTCACGCATCACGTTTCACGCATCACGCATCACGTTTCACTCTCCTCAGTTGAATCGAGCGCGAACCATGGCTTAGCATTAATCGTAGGGGATTTAGGCTTGACTATGGGAAGCTGGTGCCCGAATTGCGGAAGGAACATTGACGAAGGCGAGAAGTTTTGTCGCCAATGTGGGATGCCTCAGCACCTTGACGGCGAAGAGGCTACTACGTGGATACTCGAGCCGCAGACGGTGCCTGATTCGATGCGTAAAACCAGCTCGGTTCAGCCCGGAACTACCTCGCCAACCTCACCGCCGACAGGCGCCGCGTACATTCCCCCGACCCCGGCGCCCTATTATCCTCCTCCTTATCCAGCTACCTATCAGACGCCCGTTCAACCCGGACAGGCGAATATCACGCTGGCTGGATGGCTGTCCGGCGGGTGGCAGGTTTACAAAGAGTACGGAGCGCTTATGTCGGTGGCCACATTGATTGCGATTGCTATCAGTGGCGCAACAGCCGGATTGCTCGGCGGGCCCTTGCTTATGGGGCTACTTCAAATGGCCTATAAAACGATGCGAGGGGAACGGCCGTCGATGAGCGATCTGTTCAATTGGCGCGGGCGCTTTCTTCAGTCATTCCTTACCGGTCTGATTTTTCTGGTTGTGCAACTAGCGCTTAGCGGCGCCGGCAATAACAACCCGGTTTTCACCTTATTGAATCTGGCCTTAATACCCTTCCTTTCAGTGCTGCTGGGGTTTACGATGTCCCTGGTTCTCGAGCGCGGGACAGATGTTGTGAATTCATTGAATGAGGCTGCCAAGCTTATATTCTCGCGCGATGCATTCATGTGGTGGGTCGTCGGACTGGTATTCGCGGCGATCACCTTCGGTGGTGTGCTGGCATGCGGGGTTGGAGCGCTGGTGACACTGCCATGGATAATTTCTGCCTCCGCGGTTGCGTATCGAGACGTGTTCGGGATCGATGATCCGAACCGCACTAACCACTAGATACCGGGAATATCTGGAAATGGACAACACAATTGGGCCGCTGCCGAAGGTACGCTTTGGCGACTGGATCGGCGAAGGCTGGAACATGTTTGCCGAGCAATGGAAGGTGTGGGTGCTGAGCTCACTGATCCTGTCGCTGTTTACGGTTGTTCCGGCAATCGGTATCTATATCTTTATCTTTCTCGCTGCTGCAGCAGCGGGCGGTAGCGGGAGTGCAGGGCTTGGCTTTGCACTGATCGTTCTTATGTTCGCGGCGATGGCCCTGGTCGCCCTTCTTTCGGCCTACCTTGTCTGCGGTATGTACAACACCGCGTTCAAGCAGCTTCGGGGCGAGCCGATTTCCACGCGCGATTTGTTTTCAGGAGGCGAGAGCTTTCCGAGGTTTCTTCTTGCCGCGATTGTGGTTGGCCTGCTGACGATGGCTGGATTTATTTTGTGTATTATTCCGGGTTTTATTGTGATCGGCGCCCTATACTTCACGATACCGCTGGTCGTTGAACGCCGCATGAGCGTAGCCGATGCGATTCAAGCAAGCCGTAACGCAACACGCGGCGACCTGTTCATGTTCGTGCTATTCGCACTGGTGGTCTCGATTATCGCGCAAGCTGGGTCTTACCTCTGCGTCGGTATGCTGGTTACCTGGCCGCTCCAGTACACGATTGCTGCGATCGCTTATCGGGATTGTTTCGGTGTGGCAGGCGCGCGCTCGTTCGCAAGCAAATCGGCGCCTCCTCACGCCTACGGTGCGCCGCCACCGTCGGGGTATCAACCTGCTTCGCCTCAACAGTGGTCCGGCTATGGTTCTTCCGAGCAGCCTTCAGCTATCCCGATCACCTCGACTCCGTCCCTGGCGCCTCCATCAACCGCGCCGCAACAGCAGGCACCAACTGGAAGCGTTCAACAGACCCCCACCGGCAAGATCATCTGTCCCGATTGCCAGGCGCAGCTGCCGGCAACCGCGAGGTTCTGTGCGCGTTGCGGACGCACGCTGGTCGGGCAGTGATTGCGAGCGTGGTTCGTTCCGCTGATTAAACATGACTGATATTCCGAGAACGCCAGCCGACGCCCCAAAGATTGCAGTAATCGGGGCGGGTTATTGGGGGATCAATCACGTCCGAAACTTCTTCGAGCTGGGAGCGCTGAATCTGGTTTGCGACTCGAGCGAATCGGGGCTCGAGAAAGTTCGGGGCCGCTTCGCCGGAGTCAGGACAGAGAGCAACGTAGACGCGGCTCTGGAGGACCCGAGTATAGATGCGATTGTGCTTGCGACGCCGGCCGAGACTCATTTCGAGCTTGCTATGCGCGCGATCGAGTCGGGAAAGGACGTGCTTGTTGAAAAGCCATTAACCCTCGACGTAGCCGATGCGGTGCGGCTGGTGCAGCTGGCCGATGAGCGCAAATCAATCCTGATGGTAGGTCATCTGCTCGAGTATCACCCGGCGGTGATCCGTCTTCGTGAACTGATCGAGTCAGGCCAGTTGGGAGAACTGCGATACATTTACTCAAACCGGCTCAACCTCGGAAAAGTGCGAAGGGAAGAGAACATACTCTGGAGTTTCGCGCCGCACGACATCGCGATCATCCTCCGGCTGGTGGGAGTGTGGCCAACCCGGGTTACGGCGACAGGAGGATCTTATCTTCAGCCGCACATCGCCGATGTAACGGTAACAAATATCGAGTTTCCGACCGGCGTTCGCGCGCACATTTTTGTGAGCTGGCTGCACCCTTATAAAGAACAGCGACTCGTCGTCGTAGGATCCAAGCAGATGGCAGTATTCGATGATGTCCGCAAAAACGCCAAGCTGATGATTTACGATCAGGGCGTTGAATTCGTTGATGGCGAACCTGTTACTCGCAAAAATGAAGGCATCGCTGAGACGCTTGATGATAAGGAACCGCTCCGTAGCCAGTCCCTGCAGTTCCTCGAGTGCATTCGAACTCGGCAAAGGCCGTTAACCGACGGGGAGAGCGGGCTGCGAGTGTTGCGGGTGCTCGACGCCGCCGAACGATCGCTGCAAGAGGGAGGAATGCCGATCAGTCTTTCAACTACCGGACACTAGATACTCCTCGTCGCATCGGTCGATTCGCCGCTTCGAAACTTAAGGTCCAGGAATTATGGAAAAGAATTACTTCGTTCACGAATCCAGCTATGTCGATGAGCCTTGCGAGATTGGCGAAGGAACCAGGATATGGCACTTCTCTCACGTGATGGCGGGTTCGAAGATTGGCCGCCGCTGCAACATTGGTCAGAATGTGGTCATTTCGCCTCAGGTTCGCATTGGAGACAATGTCAAAATCCAAAACAATGTCTCTGTGTATACCGGAGTTGAGCTTGAAGACGATGTCTTTTGCGGACCGTCGATGGTGTTCACGAATGTCACAAACCCGCGAAGTCATGTATCGCGAAAGGACGAATATCGCGCGACGCTTGTCAGACAGGGCGCTTCAATCGGCGCAAACGCGACGGTGGTGTGCGGCAACACCATTGGCCGGTACGCGTTTATTGGGGCGGGCGCAGTCGTGACTCGAGACGTCCCTGATTACGCGATGGTGGTCGGGAACCCGGGTCGAGTCCGAGGGTGGATGTGTCAATGTGGGGTGAAGCTTGGGCTGTCTAACAACCCCGGCAAGGATGAGAGAGTAAGCTGCTCCGCGTGCGGCGTCGTCTACTCAAAAACCGACGGCACTGTGAGTCCAGCCGCCGGTTAGTGATTCGGATCAGCTTATTCAAAAAGCGCGCCGGCTAAGCGGCAAGGTGGTCGTCGTGTAAAGGTGCGGTGATGTCTTCGATGATGGACGGCCGCAGTTCAACCCTAACTACGCGCTCAGCTCCGCATTCATAGCAGGTCTGAATCAGTCTCCCATCATTGTTTCGTGGATGCGGAATGCCCCAGTAGTGAGCGTGGTTCCGAAGAAAGGCCAGTATTCTCATAGTTGTGCCTCGACTCTATCAGGTTCACAGTGCCTGTTTATTCCCTCACTAGCTTAGACGCGATCCTTGTGCGTTTAGCTTCAAAAGTTTTATTCCGCTGAGCATAGAAATGCAGCGCGATCGTTGACTCACAATAAGTCTTCAACGTTCTCAGGCGGTCGCCCGAGTACAGCCTTGTTGCCTCTCACTACAATAGGTCTTTGTATAAGATCAGGATTCTCAACCATGAGTCGAATCAATTCATCATCGTCGAGCTCGCGTTTTGCGAGCCCGAGATCTCGATAGACCTGTTCGCTCTTTCGCAAAAGCTCGCGCGGAGCAATCCCAAGCTTGGCGATAAGCTTGCGCAGCTCCTCGACGGTCAACGGTTTTTCATAATAGTTGATCGACTCGAAATCGGCGCCGCGTTCCTTTAGTAGTCCAAGCGTCGTCCTGCACTTGCTGCATGTTGGTTTCTGATAAACTTTGATCTTCTCGGTCATCAAGTCCTCCTGTTTGCGATTCTAGCACAGGCTCAGAAGTGGATAGAGTGCCGTAGAAACGAATTATCGCTGTGCTATAATCGCGGCCCTGGCAGCGCAGTCAACCATCTCTGCCGGCGGTTTCTGATATTACTACTCAAAGCTTCTGGCAGCGCTGCTCGTGCTCTTACGGAGACTCGCTTGCAAGACATGGACGTCATCCACGAGATAGACCTGCAAAACGTCACCAAACGGTTTGGCGATGTGATCGCGGTTGACTCGGTGTCTCTATCGGTGCGTGGCGGCGAATTTTTGACGCTTCTCGGTCCATCGGGGTGCGGCAAGACAACGCTTCTCAGAATGATCGCGGGATTCGATTTGCCTGACTCAGGTCGCGTTGTTCTCGGCGGCCGCGAAGTCAGCCAGCTCCCGCCCAATCAGCGCGATGTGACTACGGTGTTTCAGCATTACGCGCTTTTTCCGCACCTCAATGTCTTCCGCAATATTGCCTTTGGGCTCGAGCGCAAACACGTCGCCCGCGATGAGGTGAAGCGGCGTGTATCGGCCGCGCTGGAAATGGTTCGTCTCGGCGGGCTCGAATCGCGTATGCCGGGAGAGCTATCGGGAGGACAACAGCAACGAGTGGCCCTCGCTCGATCTCTGGTCGTGGAGCCACGAGTGTTGTTGCTGGATGAACCGCTGGCGGCGCTTGATTTGAAACTCCGGAAGCAGATGCAGATTGAGCTGAAAGGCTTGCAGCGCCGTCTTGGAATCAGCTTCATTTACGTCACCCACGATCAGGAAGAAGCTCTTACGATGAGCGATCGGATCGTGGTTATGAACGCGGGCAGGATCGAACAGATCGGCGGCGCCCAGGAAATCTATGAACGACCGCAGACCGAATTTGTGGCGGGCTTTATCGGAGTATCGAACATCATCGAAGGCACCGTTGAACAGGTAACCGGTCAACTTTCGATAGTCAATTTGGGCAGTGCCAGAATCGGAGCACACGCCGATGGCGTTAAGCCCGGCCAACGCGTCCGCCTGCTGGTTAGGCCGGAGAAGATCAGGATTCTGCCGGAAGCGTCGCCTGGCTCGCCGTCTGGAAGAATCGAATCGGCGGTGTATCTTGGCGAAAGCACTCAATGGCGCGTGGCGATCGAGAACGGACAGACGCTTACGGTGCTTGAGCAGAATCGTGAACCATTTCAGGCTGCGCAAACTCGAATCGGGCAGACAGTGGGCGTAAGTTGGGAACCCGAAAGCGCAGTGATTCTCAAGGGATGAGCTATTTGGCTCTGATCTCACAACGAGCAGGCAATCTCTCGCGTTATTCAACGTGGATCGGTCTGTCCCTGATCGCGGCTACGCCTAGAATACTCGCTGCATTTTGGCTTCCCAATGAGGAAGGCGATCCATATGCGTATGTTCAAGCGATCGACATGATGCGCGCAAGTATCATCGGCGGATCCTTCACCATATCCGAGCTTTTTGGTTTTTGGCTGCCTCTATACCAATTCATCTGCGCGATCATCACTACGGTTATCGGTGATCCGTTGTACGTTTCGAAGCTGGTTTCCGCGGTTTGTGGGACTGGGGTCTGTCTCCTGGTATTTGCGCTCAGCGAACAAATAACCGCGAACCGAATGGCTTCACTATTCGCCTTCGCCCTGATAGCGCTCAACCCGATTCATATTATGTACTCTGGATTTTCTATGTCGGATGTCCCGCACGCCTTGCTGGTTGCGGGCAGCCTCTATTTCGCCATCAGAAATCGATGGATTCTTGCCGCGGGTCTGGTTGCAGTCGGTGGTCTTATGCGTCCAGAGTCGTGGTTGTTTATTCTGCTGCTGCCGCTGCTTCAGTTCTTTCTGCAACGTCGCGTTTCGGTGATAGCCTTCCTGCTCACTCTATCCTCGCCGCTGATTTGGATGTACATCTCGTGGTCGGCAACCGGCAATCCGCTGGAGTACTTCATTGTGCGCCGAGACTACATAATGGAGTTGCTCTCCAGGGATCCAAGCCTCGCATCTTTCTCCGCTCCGCACGTGATGGCCAACCTCCAGACGATGCTCTACTCAACTGGCCATGCGGTGCTGATAGCCTGCATAGTGGCTTCGTTGATCCTTGCCAGGCGCGCTCTTCGTCAATCAGATCACGGCATCTCTGAATCGTCGACCGGCCTGGTGCTAACACTTGCTTACTTTTTCTCGTCCCTGGGCTTTCTCCTATTCGCTTATTTCACCAGGAACCAGCCGGCAATTTTTGCACGGTATTGCCTCGTTCTGTTTGCGTTAGGTCTTCCGGTTCTTGCGTTGATGCTCCGCGAGACGTGGAAATCGAAGACGGTCTGGATGCGCGGTGCGTGCGGGTTGTTTCTGGTTCTATGTCTCTGGCAATGGACGGTTCAGCTTCGTGATGGGGCAGCCTTCGTCAATCTGGTAACCCAGAAAAGGATTGTTGCGGACTATCTAAAAGGTCAATCCCGTGACGGCCGAGGGCACCGTGTGTTTTGCGATGACGACACGATCAGGACCCTCGCCGGTTTTCCGTCCGATAGTTTTGTCGGCTCGACCGGTTCGCCTGGCGATCCGAGATTGTTCGTGGATTATTTAAAGGAGAATAGGGTCGAATTCGTTGTCTATGAGCGAAGAAACGGATCAGCTGCTGAAAAAGCCTTCCGAGACATGAGCGACGAAGAGATCACGAGTCATTTTCAGCAAGTAGCCGCTACGAGGACGGACCTCCGGCTGTACCGGACGGTGTTCTAGATATCTCTTATGATGAAGTCGCCAAGAATTTTGCTCTTTCCCGCAATCCTATGGCTGCTGCTGTTAATCGTGGCGCCGCTGGTGATTGTTCTGGTGGTGAGCCTTGCTACGCGCGGGTCTTATGGAAAGACGATCTACGATTTCTCAATGGCAAACTTCCTTCGCGCGTTTGATCCGTTGTATCTGCGCGCCTATTGGAGAACAGCCTGGATCGCGACGACGACGACGTTGCTCTGCTTAATTGTCAGTTATCCCGTCGCATATTTTTTGGCGTTGCGGGCTCCCGAGCGATGGAAGCGCACGCTTCTGGTTCTCACAGTCATTCCTTTTTGGACGAGCTTCCTGATTCGAACTTACGCCTGGATTCTTTTGCTTAGAAGCGAAGGGGTGGTCAATTCAGGGTTGATGAGCATCGGGTTGATCAGCGCGCCGCTCAAGCTGTTGTATTCAGACTTCGCCGTTCTGGTGGGGCAGGTTTACGGCGAATTGCCTTTCATGATCCTTCCGATATATGTGGCTCTTGAGCGGTTGGATATCCGGTTGCTCGAAGCGGCTCAGGATCTGGGCGCGAATCGGTTTTGGACCTTCGTCAAGGTCACCCTCCCGATGTCGCGGCCGGGGTTGCTTTCAGGGATTGTGCTGGTGTTTATACCGTCGTTAGGAGCATTCATAACACCCGATTTGCTTGGTGGAGCAAAGTCGGTGATGATAGGCAACTTGATTCAGAACCAATTCACACAGCTCAATCAACCGTTTGGGTCAGCTCTGTCGTTGATTCTGACAGCGGCTGTTTTGTTACTGCTGGCGATTGCCTTTAAGTCTGGGCTCAAATCGAGTGAGCTTGCGTGAGAAGAAAACTCGGCTGAATCAACGACCCGGGACGTTAACTCACTTCAGCAAAAAGTGGGAGTTTCGGCACTAGCCAAGAGAAATCTAGTTCGTCCGCTTGTTCGTCCGATCTTTGCCCAGAAGTATCCCTTCAACACTCAGATCTTCGTCCAGTTCTTCCCAATGAATGAAGTTTACCCTGCCTCGCCGCGCAATCAACTGAGAGGGACGCTGAACGCCCTCCTCGCCCCACTACCGCACTGCACCCGTACTGCCCGCTGCCTCTGCGGTCTTCTTTAAATACTTGTCGTACCACGCAAGGTATCTCTCATACCGATCCCTCACGTAGCTTGGGCGGCTGATCCCGTGATTCTCATTTGGATAAATCACCATCTGGGTGTCGATACCGAGGCTTCTGAGCGCCTGATACATCTGCTGGCCGCCCTGTATCGGCACGTTGAAATCCCGTTCGCCGCCCAGGAACAACGTTGGGGTCTTTATCCGATCCGCGTGCAGGAATGGATACGATATCTTCTGGTAAATTTCCCACGCCTTTGGGTCCCAGGGCGGTCCGATCTCGTAGTCGTACTGAATGATGTATTGATCCGTTCCGTAGAAAGCCACCGTAAAGGCAGTGCCGGCTCCACTGGTTGCGGCCTTGAATCGAGTGTCGCTCGCGATCAGATAGTCGGTGAGAATCCCGCCGTAGCTCCATCCACCGACGCCCAATCGATCGGGATCGGCCACTCCCATCTTGACCACGTGATCGACACCCGCCTGCAAGTCATCGACTTCATAGTGGCCCCAATCCGCAAAGATAGACCTTGAGTACTTCATTCCCCGACCGGAGCTGCCGCGATAATTCACTGCCAGGACTGCGTACCCGTTCGCCGCGAAGAACTGACGCTCGAAACTGAATGAGTGCTGGTCCTGACCGTTCGGCCCGCCGTGGATGCGCAGCAGCATCGGCACTTTGGCGCCCCTGACATAGCCCGCCGGGTAAGTCAGCAAGCCGTGCACCTCTGTCCCATCTTTGCTTTTGAAGGTGACCTCCTCGGTTGCGCCTAGGTTCAACTCGGCGAACAGCGCATCGTTGTGATGGGTAATCTGACGGAGGGTATTGCCCTCAACCGCATGGATCTCGGTGTATCTTGCGTTACCGCCGGAGAGTACAACAGAGTGTCCGGCCGCTGAATCCCAACTTGATAAAACGATAGGCGGCGACATCAATCGCTCCACTTTGCCATCCGCCAGGTTCACTCTTGCGGGATATACCGAGCGGTCGTCGGTGATCAGAAATCGAATCCACTTCCCGTCAGGCGTGAATGTTGGCGAGGAGACGCCGCGGTCGAGCGCTTCGACCGATTGCACCCGCGTGGGCGCGGCGCTACCGTCTGAAGGCACGAGCGTAAGGTGACTCATGCCGTAGGCGCCGAACTTTTTCTCGTCGCCTTCGAGAAAAGCAATCCACTTTCCGTCCGGGCTCCACTCGAGGCGTGAGCGTCCGCCTCGGCTGGTCGCCGGCGTCAACTGTTTTTCCGTTGCGCCGGACTTCGAGTCGGCGATAAACATCTGAGCTGAGGGCTCGCGATCGGGATCTTCGGAGTGATTGCTCATAAAGGCAATCCGTTTGCCGTCAGGAGACCAGGACGGGCCCGACTCGTCCCATTTGCTGTTTGTCAGGCGGTCAAGCTTTTTGGTTTCGATGTCAAAAAGATAGATGTAGCTGTGGCGGCCGGAGAGGAGGTATCCCTGACCGTCTTGTTTGTACTTGTAGCGATCAATCACTATCGGCTTTGGTGCTTTTGGTCTTGCTGGGGGGCCCGATCCGCCCTCGGCCGCCGGAGGCGTGTTTGCGTCAGCTTCTGGATCGGGATCTCCGACTACTAGCGCCAGGCGCTTGGAATCCGGGGACCACTCGAAGCCTTGAAGGCGGCCCTTCAACTCGGTGAGTTGCATAGCCTCTCCGCCGCTGCGATCAAGCAGCCAGACCTGATTACCGCGAGTCTTGCCGGGCCTTGATGAAGTAAATGACAGATATTTGCCGTCGGGACTCCAGCGCGGTGAGTTCTCGCTATCCTGGCTAAAAGTTATCTGGCGGTCGTTCTTACCTTCATAGCTAACCATCCAGATGTGAGCGTTGCTTTTGTCTTCTTTGGCGTCGATGGCGGACAGCACATAGGCTATCCACTGCCCGTCAGGAGACAACTGCGGATCGCGCACTTCGCGAACGCGCGTGAGGTCGTCGAGTTTAAGCAGCCTCTTCGCCGGTTGCTGCGCAGCCGCGAGATTTGTCACCGCAAGCAAGACCACAAGGAGCTGGGATAGTCGTTTGACAAGCATTGTTGTTGTTCTCCTCCTGAAGTATCGACTCCACCGGTTTGAAAGCTACGAGATTGGCGGGATTCTAACGAAAGAAGTGAATCTACGGCAAGAGAACTTCAAATCAGCAGTGCGAGTCGTTCGCGCCTGTTGAACCACGTTTCGCCGCGACAAAAATCCGGCAAAGCCTCACCGAGGGTCATTCTGATTTTGTTGTCTGGCGACGACTTCCGAATACAACAAAGATCACAAGCCCAAGGACGTTTGCGATTACGATCAGCCCCCCGATCTTTAGTCCGAACAGCAGCCGGCTCTCAACTTGAATTATCGGAATGATCGAGAGCGCTACATACAACAGCGTCATGGCCAATCCAGAGAACGCGGATATCTTCAACCAGACCGGCGGGTGAGGGACTACGCCTCTCAACCCGATAAGCGGGATCAGAAACATCGCAAGATACGTCAACGCGTAAAACACTCCTGACGCATTCCATAGCAACTGAAACGCCTCTTGTTTACCTACGCCAATCAGACCGACAAGCCCGAGCGCAAAGGTTGCGGCGCCTACGAACAGAATCGAATTGACCGGCGTCTTGTGCCGGGCGTGCAGTCTGGTAAACCAATCCGGCAGCAATTTGTCCCAGCCGGCGACCATTGGAAGTCGAGTGTTTCCGGCAAACATCACACTCGCCTGTGCCACTCGAATGCACAACAAGGCCATAATCGTCAGCGGGGCAATCGCCGCCACGACGCCAAGCGGGCGAAAGCCCTCGCTCAACACCTGAGGCACCGGAGCTATCAGATCGATCCGGTCCTGACCTATCAGTGCAAGCATTGAACCCGTGCCGAGAATAAACATTAATGCGATCAGTGGCGCCGCCACCATCACCGACCGGCTGATTGCGCGCACGGGATCGCGACACTCGCCGGCGTGTATCGCAACATATTCAAAGCCTCCAAGCGCGCCGAATCCCATTTTGCCAAGGAGATTCAAACTCATAATCGACAGCACCGGCATCTCGGTTCGCAGCGGTTGATACTCCGCAAGAGATCCGTTGACCTTGTTTAAGAACGGTAGGATTAGAACGGCCGCAAACGTAATCAGCATCAGCACGCCGCCAGCCTTGTGGACCCACTTGCCAACGCCAAGCCCAATTGTGGTCACCAGCACCAGCAGGGTTATGGTCGCGAAACTCACAGCTCCGATGAACCATTTGCTGCCGGTTACCGAGTCTCCCCGTGGCCCGACAATGTAGCTGATATACTGCGCGATCTGCAGCCCGATCTCTGATGTACTCAGGATCGCAAATAGCCAGAGGTTCCAGGCGACCAGGAAGCCCGTCAACTCGTTAAACCCTAGCTTGGCCCACTGATAAAGACCGCCTTCGAGTGGCATGATTCGACTAAGATAGGTCACCACAACCGCGGACGGGATGTAAAAGAGAAGGATCGCCAGCAGCCATAGAATCACATGCGAGGGCCCTTGCTTTGCCGCTACTCCGATCCAGGGAAGTCCAACGATGAAAAGGATCTGCGTGAGCGCCAGATCAGTGAGTCCAAGCTCTTTCTTGAAGACCGCGCTTCGGCGCTCTACCAGCTCCTCTTCACGCTGAAAATCCTTGGCCGTATTTGACTCGTCGGTGGTGCTCATTATGTCAACCAATGTCGAACAGTTTGCCCCAACACGCTCACACTGGAGTCATTCATGAATTCCAACCGTGCATATTGGGGCTCCGCGCAGGTTGGAGATTCTAGCCGGTAACACTCGTCTTCGCCATCGTTTGAGACAGGCTACGAGAGTAAATCAAGCACTCTGTAGAGAGTTAGTTGTTGCGAGCAGGCTGCGGTTCTGGAATAATCCCAGTGACCGCCAAGGTGCAAGAAAGTCGTGGCAAGACACCTCACCCGACAACAACGTCCCGTTCGACCATCAGCCGCGAGGCCCAAACTCTGGAAATTGTCGGGAGCAATCGCGCTTCTGATTCTTGCGCACGCAGCTTTCGGTATAGCGCAATCAGGGAAGGGAACCAACTCCGGACGCCGCACTCTGACGCTGAACGTTATCGCTCACGCTCCGGAGGGGACTCAGGTCACAAAGGAAGACTTCGATCTTTACGATGGGGGCGCCGCGCAGGAAATCGAGAGTTTCAGCCGTTTGGACAGCGGTTCTCGGCTTATTCTGATGGTGGATAGCAGCACAAGCCTGAAGGCCGAAGGAGCCGCGTTGCAGAAGGCGATGGAGGCCATCATCAATGAGCTTTATCAAGACGATCAGATGATGGTGGTCGGCTATAGCGAGAATGCCGAGATCATCGAAGATATGACCCCGGATCTGGCTAAGCTTCAGGCAACTCCAGCTAAGATCATCCGCAAGGGTTCTCCGAGCCTGTTTGATGCGCTCGTTGCCGTCGCTGATGCTCTATCAAGTCAGGCAAGCATCGGAATCGAGAAGCGCGCGATTATCCTGATCAGCGACGGTCATGATGCGGAGAGCAAGACCAAATTCGACGATGCACTGCGCGCACTTCAGGACGGAAACATTGTGCTGTACACAATACAGGTGCCCGATCGAACTCGAGGGGCCCTCGTTAGGGATAAGCCAAAGCCGCCAGCGGCAATCGAGCAATTGACCGTCGGCACCGGCGGAGCTGTCTATCCATTCGAGAAGGCCGCTGACGCCGCAAAAACGATCTCCGACGATTTGCGAAAAAACTGGTATCGACTTGTCTATTCCCCTTCCGGAATAAACACGCTCAATATGAGGCGGTTGCTGTTGATGTCTCACAACCCAAAGATTGAGCTGCGGACAAAAGGTTCCCACCCCTCCAAGTACCATCGCCCATACTAGACGGCGCAGAACACGCGTTGTCTGTCGATCTTAAACTCCAACAGGATTGAATTCTCGCGTAGAAAAAGAAAAAGGCATCGGACGAATCCGATGCCTCTTGGCCCCTCAGGTTGTATCTTGCGAGCATCGTTGGTGGGTGATGCTCATAAGTATGTCTCGGGAAGAAAGCAATGAGTGTGCCGCCGCGACCGAAACGACATAAGATTTTGTCTAAGTGCTCAAAATGCGGCCAATAAAGTCTGACTTCGGTCCCATAATCGTCTATCACTCAAAACAAATATTGGGACGCGTATGCCGCAACCGGTACAAAGATGGCACAACATGCGATTATCGGACAGGAATGAACTGGGGCTCCTCGATGATTACCGGGCGAACGATCGCGTTCCGGTGCGCAAACGCCAAAAGGATACCAAGCATGGCGAAGGATGTGATCAATGACCAGCCGCCGTGGCTTACGAATGGAAGGGTGATCCCGGTCATCGGAAGAAGTCGAAGCACACCCCCAATATTGACGATTGCCTGAAAGCCGATAAACGCAGTCATCCCCGCCGTTAATAGCTTAGTAAACATATCGGGTGCGGATAGGCTGATCGTGGCGCCGGCAAAAACCAAAACAACCAGCGCTATGAGAATCGCGAGCCCTCCAGCAAGCCCCGTTTCTTCGGCCAGTGCTGCGTATATGAAATCCGAATCGGAAATGGGGATCGTCTCAGGGAATCCAAGTCCCAAACCCTCACCGGTCGTACCACCTTCATTTACTCCGAACAGCCCCTGGGACTGCTGAAGCACCTTGTCTGCCCAGGCCTCATTGTTCCGCTGGATGATCTCTCGATCGTCAGTATTATCAAGGGTTAGACTCTTTGCTCTAAGGTATCTCTCGAAGTCGGCCTTCCACCACCAAGTGTCTGGTGGAGGGGCTTCCCAAGTGTGAAGCCACTGATAGAAGCGAAAATGAACTCGACCCGGAACGCCAAACCCCGTGGACAGTTTTGACGCTCCCAAAAAGCCGACGAACAGCAATGCCACTAGAGCGATCGCGTACGCCATCTGAGCTTTCTTGCGAACGGCTACAACGTAGAGGATTACATATACACCAAAGAAAACCAGCATCTGCCCAAAGTCCGACAAAGCGAAGAAAGGCAGCACCGGCATAGCTGCGATAACGGCAAAGGGAAGGAAATAGCGCGCCGCCGGGAGGCCCCAGCGGGTCCTTCGAAGATGAGGATACGTGTCAGCCAGCATCCCGGCGAAACTCAGCAAGAAGAGTATTTTCACGCCCTCCCAGGGCGTGGTTTGTCCGAAGAACTTTCCCTCTGAGCTGATCAGCACCACAAATCCAAAAGGAACAAGAGTGGCAAGACCCATAAGCAAGGCGTGCCGCTGAAACCAAAGTAGAACCTGATCGCTCTTGAAAAGGCGGAAGCACCCTGCCATCGCCAGCAACGCCGCGATCGGGATAAAGGTGTTTGTTGAAGTCAGTATACCGAGTAACGAATATTCGGGACGTTGCGGATCTTGAAACCCGGGTTTCTTCGGAACAACCGCACCGGGGCCAAACATAAAGGCCTTTTTTTCGCCATCGTAGCCGGTCTCAACGTTGAGTAGCCTGACCGTCTGGGCCTTTGCTTCGCGCGCCTTCATTCTCGCGCCGCCGCGAGCCCCGTATTCGGGGTCGGAGAAAAGCCGGAATTGCATCACCTGGCCCGCGGCGAATAGGAAAATCGCTGCGGTCAGCACGATCATCTCACCACGGAACCGCTGCGATCGAGTCAACCAGAAAAACACGCCAAGTATCGGTATCAGCAGCGCCAGATCCCGAGCCGCCACAATCTTGCTGGGCTCGTACCCGCGAATGTCGCCGGACCAGATTACAGCAACGTATCCCACCAATGCCGCGCCGAAGATAATAAGGAACATTAGCAGGTGAAGTGAGGGCGCTGTTCGTCTGAGCCGTACTTTAGTGCTTTCCATTCATCTCCTGGCGCTCATCGATTGGGATCGGGTGCCACGACTCGTGGCGCCGACCCGGCAGCATTCGATTTTGCCGTCACTCCCGAGGCTCGACTCTTGAGATAGTTAAGCGAAGCCGCCTTGGCGATAATCCTTGCTGCGAGCGGCGCAGCTGCCTTGGCCCCCTGTCCCCCATTCTCAACAAGCACCGCGAACGCGATCTGCGGATTATCGGCCGGCGCGAACCCAATGAACCACGAATCGGTCGAACCGCTCATCTTGTAGCGCTTGCGCCCGCTTTCGTCGATTGAATCCACTAACGGGTTTCCCTGCCGATCGTACAAATATACATCGCGATCGGCGGTGCCGGTTTTCCCCGCGACTGGGATCCGTCCGCCCAGCGAGGTGAAGGCGCCGGACGCCGTTCCATTCTCGACGACTGAACTCATAAACGATCGAAGCTGTGCAGCGGATTGAGGAGAGATAAACGGGCCGATGACTTTTCGCGGCGCTTCGAGCTCGAATGTTGGGGCTACGAATGCGCCATCCGAACTCGCGGCCGTCGCTGCGAGCAACGCCATCGACATGACCGTCGAATCGTCATAGCCTTGCCCCATGCTTTGAAGCGCAACGTCAAAGCTGGTTGCCTTGTTGGTAAGAACCATTCTCGGCGTGGGTGGTGCAAACACATAATCGAATTGGTTTTTCTCCCCGTGCGTTGTTTGCCAGACATCAAACCAGCGAGCTGGTTTGTCGTCAGGAGAAGTGGCGAATCGCAACCTCTTCGCGTAATTCGCAAGTCGATCCTTCCCGACTTTCAACCCCAACTGTGCGAAATACTGATTACAGGACAACCGAAAAGCGTCCTGCAAACCGAGAGTCCCGTGCACTTCGCCGCCGAAGTCATTAATAGCCCGCCCAGAGCCTTCGGGTGTGAAGCCCTCACCGCGGCAAGTAAACCGTTCGTTGGTGATTCCCAAATCGATTGCCGCGGCCGCGACAAATGTCTTATAGGTGGAACCGGGCCGATAATAGAAGGCAGCGCCGCCGGTTATCAGCGTTCCCAACGCGCGATTCACCAACGGACTTATCGGCTGGGTGGTGTAGTCTTCGGCTTGCTCGCTCAGCCGGCGCCAGGTGCTCTCATCCCTGATTGAGCCGGGCTCGAAGCTTGGATACGAAGCCATTGCCAATACTTCGTTGCCCGGCAGCAGCAAAACAACCATTGCTGACGGCTTCGCGGTGGATTGCAGCAGGTTGAACGCTTCTCGCTGGAGCGCCGAATCGATTGTGACCTTCAGGTCTTTTCCGATCGGACTAGGTGACGACAGCTGGTTATACACGCTCGTCGGTTGTGTGAGCCAGTCGCGAAATGCGGCTTCCAGGCCCCCAGCTCCGAAAATGAAATCGGAGTAGCCGGTGATATGAACGGCAGCAGCGCCAAGCGGATACTCTCGTGTGATGACGCCGGCGTCGGATCGGTACCTGATCAGCGCGTTCTCGAGCTTGCCGGTACGGTCGAGGACCCACCCTTTCAAACCGCTCTCAGCCAGCCTGAGATTCCGCGCATCAAACCGTTGTGCTTTTTTGAACTGCGAGTCCTCAGAGGAATCGGCCCAGAAAACCCAATAGGAATGGAATCCGAGCACCGTCAGAATCAAGATCACAAAGGAAACTCGCAACCCGCGAAGCCATCGGTTTGTCTCAGCAGGGCCAGAGTTTTTGCGATGAGGCTCAGATTCGGTATCGACAGGGAGTGGCGGCTCTCGATGTCGCCAGGCTGCCCAGAACAGGAAGAGCATCAGAAGGATGCCAACCAAGACGAATATGAAGGTGAGGACAACAGGCGCCCACATTGGAAGCTGGCTCCTATCTACGCAGCCGGGACCTCAGTCCGCGCCTGATTTGATCTCCCGTGAGTGGTGCAATCATTATTCTGATCTCGACGCCTCAATGAATCTCCGTTACCGTAAGTTTGAAGTCTCCAATTCCAAGAACATCGCCGTCACTAAGCGCGCGTGCCTCATCCCGGCCTAGCAAGGCGTCGTTGACGAGTGTCCCGTTGATGCTGCCCACATCGGCTATCAAAACCTTCCCGCCCGCGCGCACGGACAGAGAACAATGCAGCCGAGAAACGCTGGGGTCATCGATCCGCACCGCATTCCCCGCTGCCCGGCCTATGTAAGCCGGCGCGCCCTCGGGCTTCAATTCTACTCGATAGCTGCGGCCGTCACTGGTTTGGAAAGAAATTCGTTTTAGCGTTTCGCCGGCAGGCTCCGATCGAGGGTGTTCAGTTTTCTGGTCGACCGCGCGATCGAAGCTCGCCTTTACCAATATCGCTTTGGCAAACAAATCGCGGCCCACCTCCACGCTGATCGGCCCGCGCGTCGAGTACCTGCGGTTGTTTGTGTATTCGCGCACCGTCTCCGTGAGTTCCTTGCCCACTGCTTCAATATACTGCGCGCTCAGCTTGGAAGTTTCCTCGTAGGTGAACAACACCCTGAATCTGTTGGGCGCGATTCTGTTGACACCCTGTTCGTCTTTTTCGAGATTGGATTCGATAACTTGTTCAACCCGGGAAGCAAGATCGGCGATCACACGCGGGGTGAGAGTCTGCTGGTCTGCAGGAGAGAGCTTGTTGTCGACCTTTGATCCGAGCCTCTCGAGTATTCGCCGGGCGACGGTTTCCGCTTTGTCGAGCACATTGTCATTGGAATCGGCCATGCTGTCCCAGTATATCGCCTCTGCGGTAGAGGCCGCTAGTTTGGTGCCTTGAATGTGAAACTGGGGCTAACTATACTCCTCGGCTATGTCCGACTCCAGTGTGACGATCCGCGAGTGTATATCAGTCGAGGACTTCCAACAGTGTCTCGACCTTGAGCGAGCGGTGTGGAAGGATGACGACATCGGGATCATGCCGATCAGGCTCTATATGATCTCAAAGGCTTGTAACGCGCCTACAATAGGAGCGTTTGATTTATCCGGACGCCTGGTTGGATTTGTACATACGATGATCGCGCTAATGAACGGGCGCGTTGTTTATCATTCGCACCTGGCGGCGGTGTTGGAGGACTTGAGACATAAGGACATCGGATTCCGAATGAAACTGGCACAACGGCAACACGCGATAAATGCGGGCGTGCCGTTGATCATGTGGACATTCGATCCGCTTCAATCTCGCAACGCACATTTGAATATCAATAAGCTCGGAGCAGTAATCCGCCGGTACGAAAACAACTACTACAGCGAAGGGCTGTCGAATGTTTTTGACGCCGGAGTCCCGAGCGACCGTGTATTTGCGGAGTGGTGGGTGTCATCGCCTCACGTCCAGTCGGTGCTAGCCGGTAACAAACCTTCTGTCGAAGGACAGGTCAAGACGGTCTTGATCCCGGAAGATATCAACAAGGTGCGATCAAGTTCTGTCGATGAGCACCGTAAATGGAGGTTACGCGTCCGCGAGGAGTTTAAGAATGCGCTGGGTAACGGTTTGATCGTCCGCGGGTTTGAGCGCGCTGACGGTACGAGCCGATATCTGCTTGGGGCGGACGAAGGCCAGTTCGATTTTGTATAGCTCATTATGAAACTACAACTTGATCGGATCGAACTCAGGGAAATCGAACTGCCGTTGCGCTCGCCGTTCGAAACAAGCTTCGGGCGGACAACGCGCCGTCGCATTATGCTTGTACGGGTGTTTGATAAATCAGGCGCCTATGGCTACGGCGAGTGCACAGCTCCAGAGGACCCCTTCTACAATCATGAAACGATTGATACTGCCTGGATCATAGTTACCAATTACGCAGGCCCGCTTCTTGCCGAAGCTCGAGTCAGCCGCGCTGATGAAGTAGATCCGTCATTGGCGCGTATTCGCGGCAACAAAATGGCGAAGGGTAGTATCGAGACTGCAATTTGGGATCTGGAAGCCAGGCTCGCCGGGAAGCCTTTGTGGCAGTACATCGGTGGCAGTCGCCAGGAAGTTGCCTGCGGTGTTTCGATAGGGTTGCAAGCGGATGCCGGAGCTTTGATTGACAAGGTTGCGCGGGAGGTCCAAGCCGGTTATCAGCGGATCAAAATCAAGATCAAGCCCGGACAGGATATCTCACTGGTAGAGGCTGTTCGGTCCAGGTTTCCCGATATCCGGCTAACAGTCGATGCAAACTCCGCATATTCGCTAGCCGACATCGGTCTGTTGAAGCACCTGGATGAGTACAAATTGATGATGATCGAGCAGCCGCTGGCCGCCGGTGATCTGGTAGATCACGCGATACTGCAGCGCGAGATTAACACCCCTATTTGTTTGGACGAATCAATACTGACCGTAGCGGATGCTCGTCACGCTTACCAGCTCGGCTCTTGCAGGATCGTAAACATCAAGTTGGGACGCGTTGGGGGTCACCTGGAAGCCAAATCGATTCAGGGGGTCTGCGCCGAAAACGACATTCCGGTCTGGTGCGGCGGGATGCTTGAATCGGGGATCGGGCGGGCCCACAACATAGCTATGTCCACGCTGGCGGGTTTCACCTTGCCGGGTGACGTGTCGGCGTCGGCTCGCTATTGGGATGAGGACATAATCGAGCCTCCGGTCACCGTGAGCGTTCGCGGGACGATAACGGTTCCTGGCGGCCCGGGTATCGGATACGAGATAAATGAAAAGCGAGTCGAATCGCTGGTGAAGCGGCGCGAGGACGTTTTGCTGGGAAAATAGGAGCGAGAGTTTCGTAGTCGCGCCTTCAGTCGGAATCGTCCTTTCACGGAGAGAGATATGTCAGAGTTTGAGGGAAGGGTAGCGGTGGTGACCGGCGGATCGCGCGGGATTGGGCGGGCGATTGTGAAGGAGCTTGCGTCGCGAGGCGCAAGCGTTGCCTTCAGCTTTACGAAGAACCAGGAGATGGCGGACCAACTTGTGGCTGAGTTACAGGGCGCCGGCAGAAGGGCTATTGCGTTCCAGGCTGATGTGACCGACTTCGCAGCTGCGGAAGGAATGATCAAAGCGGTCAAGAATGAGTTGGGTTCTCTCGATTATCTTGTCAACAATGCGGGTATCACTCGCGACAAGCTGATAATGATGATGAACCAGGAAGACTGGGATTCGGTTATAAATACAAATCTTAAGGGAGTATTCAACGTGACCAAACCGGCAGTCTCGCTCATGGTCAGGCAACGGCGCGGGTCGATCTTGAACATCGCGTCGATCAGCGGTGTTGTCGGTATGGCGGGGCAGACTAATTACTCGGCGTCGAAAGCCGGGCTGATCGGATTCACCAAAGCGCTCGCCAAAGAAGTCGGGCGCCGGAGTATTACCGTCAATGCGCTCGCATTGGGGTTGATAGAGACGGACATGACTTCCGCGTTACCGGATGAGTACAAGCAAAAGATGCTCGAGCAGATTCCGTTGGGACGCTACGGCACAGTCGATGAAGTTGCGCGAGTCGCCGTCTTTCTTCTTTCGGATGACGCTCGATATATCACCGGGCAGGTTATACAAGCAGACGGCGGGCTTGCGATGTAGCCTGCGTCCACCAGACACCATCGGCTTCAGCCGTGTGGTGCTTCAATTTCAACCTACGTCACAGCTTGCGGGTCCCCAGACACCACGCGGCTGAAGCCGGTGGTGTCCCCAATATCGACAGGATACCGCTTACTCGGTCAACTCTCTTACCTATTCAATCGTGACCGTCAGAAACATCGTTCGCCGGTTGCGCTCGATCTCTATCAGATAGTCACCGGGCTTCAGTGCTTTCACCGCCTGGATCAATTCCTCCACGCTCTTTATCGCTGCACCATCCACCCCGTGAATTACGTCCCCGTGCATTATCCCGGCGTCGGACGCGGCGCTGCCCGGCTGGACTGCGGCTACAAATACGCCGGTTGGGACCTTGAGTTTGAGTCTCATTTGGTCGATCGCTTCCGGGGTAATGGTTCTGCCCTGGATGCCCAGACGACCGGACTGAGGAGTCCCGCCTTCACTATCGCCTTCTCCTCTGTCCTGCGGAACCTCGCGAGCGTTGACGTTTTTCGGCCGCTCGACGAGCTGTACGGTCACCGATTGAGGCCTACCCTCGCGTATGAAATCGACGCGAGCGGATTCCCCAACGGGAGTCGCGGCCACGGTATCAGTTAGCTCCCTCGCGGCGCGGACTGGCTTACCGTTAAAAGCGGTAATGACATCTTTTGGTTGAATCCCCGCTTTACCGGCTGGACTGTCGGGGTCAGGGACTTCGCGAACAAATACTCCGGCGTTCGGCTCGAGTTTTACTGCGTGCGCCGAAGCTTCGTCCAGGTTGGTCACAGATACGCCAAGGTATCCGCGCGACACTCTGCCTTCTCGCACCAGCTTCTTGAAGATATCGCGCGCAGTGTTTGAGGCTATCGCAAAACCGATCCCAATATTTCCCTGGCTCATCGGGCCGCCGGTCAGGATCATCGTGTTGATGCCTACAACTTCGCCTTGCATGTTAACCAGTGGACCGCCGGAGTTGCCCGGATTAATAGACGCGTCTGTTTGGATGTAATGGTTGTAGGTTGATTCACGAAGCTCGCGGCCTGTCGCGCTCACAATCCCGGCGGTGAGAGTCTGTTGAAGTCCAAACGGGCTGCCGATCGCCAGCACCCAATCGCCTTGCTCGAGGTTGTCGGAGTCGCCAAGCACTGCAATCGGCATTCTGCCGGCGTTAATCTTGATCACCGCAATGTCAGTCTCGGCGTCCGAACCGACGACTTCGGCATCGAACCTCCTGCCATCCGAAAGCGTCACCTTTATTTTGTTCGCGTTTCCCACGACGTGATTGTTTGTGAGGATGTAACCATCTTCGGTTACGATGAACCCTGACCCCGCTCCTTCACGTCTTCTTGGACCCGAGCCCGGGAAACCGAAAAAGTCGGATTGTCCGGAGTCGACATTGGCGTTCTCGACGATGTTGACGTAGACGACAGTAGGCTTCACAGATTTTGCGACTTCGCGGAAGGACATCGATAACTCCGCGGGAGACGGCGCATTTGTGGTTGCGACCTTCCGCGATTCGGGAAGCTCCGGCACGTTTCTCGAAGACCGATGGTACGCACCCTGTATTATCGCAACCGTGACCACGATCGCGGCGACGACGAACGTAACCGCAATCCACACCCCGCGCGCGCCGCGTCTCTGCTTCCAGGGATCCCGTTGTTTCTGGCTCTCGAACCCGCTTGAGTTACCACTGTCGTTCATCTGTTTAACCCTCATCGCCTCAAAATTGATGAATAAAGATTAGCTGTTTTTAGACGGCGGCGGCAAGGTTGTACGCGCTTCGGTAGTGAGTCAGTTCGAGCATCCGCTACTTGGACTGGTCGCCACTTATTTGGACTGCGCCGCCCTGCTGCGCATTCGGTGCTTTTGCATGCGTGGCGGCGCTTTCCCATTTCGCTCGTGTTCCAGTGGTTTCCCGCCACACTACAAAAGCGCCGCCACGCATGCAAAAAGTCACCGAATGCGGAGCGCGGCGGCGCAGTCCAAATAGGGGCTCTAGCCCGATGGTTCGCGCACGCAAAAAAGAAGCGGCGGCCTTAGTATCCGGCCGCCGCAATTTCGCTCAAGTTCAATCGGGCCGGAGGAGTTCACGTCCGGCTAGCTAGGGTTCGATTAGAACATCTGCTGCTCTTGCATCCTTCTTGACCGGGTGAGCCCATAGGACTTGAGTTGGCGGTAGAGCGTGCTTGGGGAGATGCCAAGTATCTCCGAGGCTCTTCCTTGATGCCAGCCGGTTTGCTCGAGAACCGTCAGTATCTGTTTGCGCCGAAGTTCATCGAGGCTGCCTCCCCGCGCCTCGTCGTCATCGTCGGCGTCGACGCTGATCATCCGGTGGGTGCGTAGCTCGACCGGCAAATCCTCCGCAGTTATGTACGTTCCGGTTGAGAGTATCACCGCGCGCTCGATCACATTCCTCAGCTCGCGGACGTTGCCGGGCCACGAATAATTCATCAGCACTTGCATGGCATCGTCGCTCAATCGCGCGTGCTCACCGCCACTCACGCGCCCCAGGAAATGCTCAGCAAGCGCCGGGATATCTTCAGGTCGTTCGCACAGCGCCGGAAGCTTAATCGTAAAGTTGTTTATGCGGAAAAGAAGATCGCTTCGGAACTTGCCTTCGACGACGTCCTGGCTCAGGTCGCGGTTGGTGGCGGCGATAAACCGGACATCGACTTCGACCTTCTTTGTGCCGCCCACGCGATAAAACGTCTGCGTCTCCAGCACTCGAAGCAGTTTGGACTGAAGCGTCAAACTCATCTCACCAATTTCATCCAGAAACAACGTGCCGCCGTGAGCAAGCTCCAGCAGTCCAAGCTTCCGTTTTCGCGCGCCGGTGAAAGCACCCTGCTCGTAGCCAAACAGCTCGGATTCCAGCAGCGTCTCCTGGATGGCGGCGCAGCTTATGTCGATAAACGGCCCCCCGTTCCGCGGCGAGAAGCAGTGGACGGTATTCGCCACCAGTTCTTTTCCGGTTCCTGAGTCGCCGGTTACCAGAACCGTCGCATTGGACGAGGCGATCTTGCGGAGAAGCAGCATCACTTCGTTCATTTTTTGGCTGCGCACGACGATGTCCGGAGCCTTCTCTTTGTAAGTTAGGCGCGACTGCAGAATCATGTTCTCAAGCCGGAGCTGTCGCTTCTCATAGGCTTTGTTGATGATCGCTTCCAGCTCGCGAATGTGGCACGGCTTTGTAAGATAGTCGTACGCGCCAAGCTTCATCGCCTGTAGCGCGGTCTCGACCGTCGCGTGGCCAGTCATCATCAACACTTCAGCCGGCTGTTCCTGTTGACGAAGCTCACGAAGAACCTCGAGACCACTCCGGCCCGGCATCATTATGTCGAGCAACGCAACATCGAACTCGGCCTCGCGCGCCGTCTTGATCGCCGCCTCGGCATCGTGCACCAGAGTAACCTGGTGGCCCAGCCTCGACAGCTCCTTTTGAAGTACCAGACCGAGATTCTTTTCGTCCTCGGCAATTAGCAGTTTAATGCTTGGATTTGAACTCACAACACTCCCTCCATTTCGAGTATGCCTTCGAAAGACTGTCCTCGGGCGCGCGCGCTCAGCTCCTGATGAGGCGGCAGCAATAAGCGGAAGGTCGTCCCCACACCTTCGGTTGAATCAACCTCGATTCTTCCGCCGTGCTCGGAAACGATTCCGTAACAGACCGATAACCCGAGACCGGTCCCCCGCCCGAGCGGTTTGGTTGTAAAGAAGGGGTCAAAAATCTTGGCCAGATGTTGATCCGGTATTCCGCATCCGGTATCCCTGATCTCGACACATACGTAGTGCTCGGTTTCAGAATCAGCCCAATGAGTTCGGATAGAAAGACTGCCGTCGGCCTCCATCGCGTCGAACGAATTCGTCATCAGCGCGATAAACACCTGCTTCATCTGGCCTTCGTTTACATAAACGGGCGAAAGATCGGAATCGAGCTCCTTTATTACGGGCATCTTCCCGAGCTTCGGATGATGCTTGATGAGCTGAAGCGTCTGCTCGATGATCTGATTTATATCACCCGTCAGCTTTTGGGCCTGACGCTGGTGTGAGAACTCGAGCAAGCTGTTTGTTATCGTTTTGCACCTGAACGCTTCATCACGGATGATCTGCAAATACTCTCCGAAGTCCTGATGTAGCTCGGCATCCTTTATGTCTTCCACCCGGGCGGTTAGCGCCTCAGAGCATGCGGCGATGGTCGCCAGCGGATTGTTGATCTCGTGTACAACGCCGGCCGCAAGCCGCCCGATTGATGCGAGCTTCTCGGCGTGGATTACCGCCTCGTTCATTTTCTTCTGATCGGTTATGTCTTCGCCCACGGTGATAACGTGGGTTACCTCGGCGTTGTCAACGCGCATGGGGATCTTACTGATCTTCCACGTCTTCTTCTGTCCATCGAACAACGATTCCTGTTCCATGTGAACCATTTCGCCGCTTCGGAAAACATCCACAAATTCCTCTTCGAGCTTACGACGCGGCTGGCGAACAAGAACTTGAAACACGTTGCGCCCGAGAACCTGTTCACGATTGATGCCCAGGCCACCCACCTCTCTATTGCGGTTCCAGGCCACGATGCGCATATCTCGATCGACAACGTAGAGCGAGACAGGAAGGGAATCGATGATCTTCTCGGTAAATCGTTTCTGTTCCTCGGCCTCTCGGGTTCGTTTTGAAACCTCGACCGCAAGATTGATGGACGTGACCTTGGTTCGCCGGTATAGCTCGGTGTTTCTGATAGCAAGACTCAGTTGCTGTGCGACCGCGCCGAGCAGTTTTTGATCGTCCGCGCTTATAGGTCGCGGCGCAAAACTGCCGCAGATCAGGATTCCCAGCATTCGATCATCAAACATCAAGGGAACTATTGTCTCGAGCACTATGCTTGGGTCGTGTAGAAATCGTTCGGCCGTGCGGATCTGGATCGTCGGCTGAACGCGCCAATCCGCGGAGCTCAGGTGACTGACGACCCGCTCCTTGTGAAACCAGTCGTCTCCCTCGACTTGGCTCTCTTGCGAGCGTGAACAAACGGCGGATGCAAGGTCGTTGGTATCGGTCGAGCTTCTAACGATTACCGCGCACGCGTCACACTCCAGGCTTTTTCCAACCGTGAACACCGCATAGCTCAACAATTCGTCCATCTCGAGCGATGTCATCAGGTTGTGCCCAAGGTTATAGACAAATGAAAGCTGGGCCGCGCTCTTCTTTGTCTCCAGATAGAAGCGCGCATTTTCGAGCGCAACGGTCAATTGATTGCAAACGGTCGAAAGGACATCGGTATGCTGTTTGGAAAGAGGCGCACCTGAGTTCGAGAACAGGCAGATCGCGCCCAGCGCTTTGCCCTTTAGCACCAGTTGTGTGCAGGCGAGACCGCGCACTTCGCTCAAGAGATCAACCGCCAAAACCCTGCGCGCGGACTCGGGCAGCGGTTCAAGAACAAGCGGCTGCCCATCTAGCGGGACAATGCGCGAATACAATTCGAGCAAGCTTCCTCGCACCTCGTCAGTCACGGTCAACCCTTCGGCAGCTGCGATGGTCATCGGGCGTTCGTCCGCTTCACGCAGAAAAACCACGCCTGAGTCCGCGCCGACATACTTCATCAAAGCCGAGAGGGTGCCTTGAAGCAGCACTTCAGGCTCAAGCGAACTGGCAAGCACTGATGAGACGGTGTGGAGCACATTGAGCTGTTCAAATCGCTCGGCTCTTTCCCGTTCGTAACGCGAGGAGCGCAGATGGACTCGAACTCGCGAGAGCAGCTCGGCTCGTTGATAGGGACGGGTGATGTAGTCGGTCGCACCCTGATTCAAACACGCAACTTTGTCCTGCGCGCGCTGACTTTTCGAGATCATCAGGATCGGCACATCGGCGGTGGGTTGCCCGGTCCTGACCTCTTCGCAGAAGTCCAATGATAGCTGCGCCCAATTGAGCCTCTGCAGGCTTTCACCCGTGTCGTCACTTGAAGGCAAAAGGGTCGAACCTGTGATTCGGGAAGCGGAAGACTCGATGATAATTAGCGAGACCTCGCGGGAACGAAGCTCATCTCTTGCCGAATCGAACGAGGAGTGGGAAATCGCATCATAGCCCGACGCCGCCAGCAATCGCTGGATCGCTTGTACGGACTTCGTCTCGTCTCCAACGATCAGGATGCGATCAGATAACCCGTTAGGGCTAGACATACGACGCCTGCGCTAATTTGGGGCGTGTCAATGAGTTAGGGGCATGTGCAGAGTACTTCCTAAAGGGTAGCGGCAATCTAAGTCATTTTGACGGACGAGTCAATAATAATGTCACTTCTCAAGCTGCTGTCTCGCGAGCACTGCTTCGTTGCTCCGCGGGAAGAGCTTGATCAACGCGGTCAGCTCCGCGCGCCCGGCGTCTAACTGTCCCTGTTCGATCAGCGTCACGCCTTTTTTGAACCGAGCTCCCGGCACTTTATCGCCCTTCGGGAATAACAATGAGACTTTGTCGAATTCGGCAATGGCCTCATTGAGGAGCTTCTTGCTGTAATAACATTCGCCGATCCAGTACTGGGCGTTGTCGGCCATCTCGCTCGAAGGATAGGTTTCGACGTACTGCCGGAATTCGCTTATTGCCAGATCGTAATTCCCGCGGCTGTAATCGCCATAAGCCGCAGCAAATAACTGATCGGGATTACCCGGCGTGATCTGGGTAAACGTGGGAAGCTTTGGGAGATTCTCGACCAGCTTACGAACCTGCGCCAGTTGCTCAGACAACCGATCGATCCGTTGATTAGTGGAGCTGAGCTGCTCGCCTAACCCGCTCACCGATTGGATAGCTCCCGAGCTGCCTTCGGCGATGCGGCTCTGAGCCTGACGGATCGCGTTCACATTGTCCGACATCTGCGTGACCAGGGTATTCAACTGTCCGCTATTCTTATCCATCGCCTCTTGCATGGTGCGGACCTGGCGGCCGATCACGATCACTTCGGCTTTTAACTCGTCAAGCGCAAGCTTGAGTTGCGCTTCACGATCCTTTTGATCGGCAAATCCGCTCCCACTAACTGACGATATGGAGATCAGGGCAAGCAAAGCAGCCGGGATAATCTTGGACAACATAGACTCTCCTGTTTATTCGGTTCCTCAGAGGGACTCGTGAGCGCAGGCATCCGTGGATGGTTCGAACAATTGGACAGGATGGCTGCGCTCTGATGGCGCTCCGAGTGGCTACGGATTACGCGGCGTGCCTCCGCTTATGTAAATGAAATCGTCTCGCCTATCGTGCGCCCACGAAGGTGACTGGCCGGGTGAGCCCTCGCTTGCTCCGGAAGCGCGCTCCTTCCCATAGCTCACTGTCTGAATTCTCGACCCTTCGACCCCGAGCGTGGTCAGGAATTCCTTTGCCACTTGAGCGCGACGCTCTCCGAGCCCGATGTTGTACTCTTCGGTTCCTCGAGGATCACAGTTCCCCTCGATGCGGAACGTGATTGTCCGATTCGGACCCTCGGTGAGCCATTGCGCACCACGCCGCAACTTGTCTTGTGACTCCGGCGTGAGATCCGCCTTGTCCAGCTCGAAATAGACGCTCTGCACCCTCTGGTTGAACATCGCGGCGATTGTTGGATTTATTCCGGAGGTGGTTCTCGGTCTTTCGCCGGGCGCAGCATCTTCGGTAACCGTGACGCGAGCCGACGCGTTTTCCGTTCCACCTGCGCCGGTTGCCGTTGCGTTGTAGGTGATGGACTGCGATGGGCTAACGACGCGCGAGCCCGAGCTGGGCACCGTACCTAACTCGCTGATAGTCACGCGGTCCGCGTTGTTTGAGGTCCATCGGAGCGTGGTGCTTTGTCCGCGGTTAATCGCTTCCTGATCAGCCGAGATGCTGATGCTCGGACGCGCGGGCCGCGGAGTCACCGCAACCACTTTGCTGTCGCGGGCTTCTTTCTTGCCGCGTGTGCCGACAACAGTGAAGGTCGTAGTGTTGTCGGGATTGAAAACCTGTGCCCCGGTCTTATCGACCGGCTTGCCGTTCAGCGCGACCGCTTTTGCATCCTTGGAAGTCCAGCTAACGCGGACGTCTTCGCCTTGTTGAAGCCGATCACGCGAGACTTGAAGTTGCACCTTCGGCTTTGCGCACCCCACAACACCGATCAGAACAAAAACCGTGAAGATGATCGCAGCAAATCGCGAAGACTTTCTCTCCATCACGAGCTCCTTTGCGCCGTTCAGGAAGCGAGCTGTTTCGTTGCGAGGACTCGATCCTCGGCGCTGACTAAGATTATTTTGCCCACGTCGGCGAACGGCCCCCGCCGCGCGTCAATTGGCGTTGGCCGGTGCCATCGATATGCGCTTGCCAAACTTCCCATCTGCCGGACCGATTTGATTGAAAAGAAACGTGCCGGCTATCGGGAGACCAGGTCGGGCTCTCGTTCCGCCCCTGTGATGTTAGCTGAACTAACTGACCCGATGCCACGTCGGCCACGAAAACTTGAAAACTTCCTGCGCCGCCATAAGTGAAGGCGAGATAGCGCCCATCCGGCGACCACGACGGCGAATCGGCCTGCCCGCCTCTCGCGATCAGAGGTCGTTGATTCGCGCCGCTCGAATCCATTACATAAACCTGCGGAGTCCCGGCGCGATCGGAGATAAACGCAATCTCACGGCCGGTCTGAGGGTTCCAGCGCGGCGAGATGTTTATGCGCTTTGACGTCCGAGTCAGCCTGCGCGCGCCGGACCCGTCGAGGTTTGAAACGTATATTTCCATCGAACCGTCGCCGCCAATCGCCGAGCTAAACGCAAGCTGCCCACTCGGAGAGATGGTCGGGGAAGTAGTGGTCGAGGTGAAGCTTGTGCCGCCGATCAAACCGCCCTCCGCGGAGCGTACAACTATGTTAGGGACGCCGGTCTTGAAGCTAACATAAGCGAGATAACGACCATCGGGAGAGAATTGTGGGAATCGCACAATCGGGCCGTCGCTTGCGAAAGCGCGCTGGTTGAAGCCGTCGTAATCCATCACCCTGATCGAATCGCCGGCGACGTATGCGACCTTCGAGGTCGCAATCCCGTCACGCCCGGTTAGCAGTTTTACGATCTCATCCGCAAACTCGTGGGCGATGCGCCGCGTGTCCCCAGTGTGCCGGGAGGCAATCAGCTGCTGCCTGGTCTTTACATCGTACAAGAAAGTATCAGCAGAAATCGCACCGCCGGTGTTTTGGAGGTTTCCAAACGCAACGTAGTCGGCCTTGACCGGGTCGGCGCTCCATTCGTCGAATTTCAACGAGGCCGGATCCGGCACAAGCGTTTTTGGATAGAGACTTTTGCCAACCAATCCGGATACCGCAGCGAATTCAAGATCGGCCCATAAGACCTGATTAAAGATGCTCACGGCCGTTTCCAGACCGGCAGAGCGCGCTATGAAATCGGAAATTGCGAGGTTTGGTCCATTACCGGGCGTTACAATGATCGTGCCGATTTGTTTGCGGAGATCTTCCTGAGGCGGTGGTGTTTCCTGACGTGCTTCGCCGATGGAAAACGCCGGAAGCATCACTGCTAGAATCGCTGCCAGCCCTATTGCTGCTCTTGTCTTCATATCTGAAACCGATTTGGCAGCATAGGCCCTATAAGTCCTATAGGTCATATAGCCCCAATGCTACTTCATTTCGGATAACGGAACCAAACTTCCGCCGTCGCCTCTTGTGCATTAGGCAAGAACCCGGGCGGGAACGGCGGCAGCGGATCCGCTGCAATCACCGCTCGCTCCGCGGCGTAGTTTACCTGCGCGTTCGGCGACCGCTGTTTGATATATGCCGCTGCAACGCGGCCACCGGAGAGCGAGAGAATTCGTCCGTCGCGTGCTATTCGGATTCGTATGATGACGTATTGGATCCCGCCGGGATCAATCGCGGGTGGCGAATAGTTTCGCCCGAGAATCGCCTGAATCCTGCGGCCATACTCCGAGCCACCGGGCAGGCCAGTGCCGCCTCCAAACCCGCCTCCAGAGCCAATCCCAACGCCTCCGGTCAACGCGGTCGGCGTCGGGCTACCGTAGCTCCTGCCCACCTGGGCCGTCTGATCAGCCGAACGACCTCGCTCATCTTTACCGGTGAAGATTCGCTCCTGCTGATTGACGACCGGCCGATCTGTCTTTAGCGCTTTGGGATCCGGGATATCCTTCTCAGTTGGGGGAAGCAGCGCTTCTGAATTCACATCCGGTGGACGAGCTGCTTCAACGCGAACATTGTTGATAGCGTCATCGGTATCTCCAAGGTGAGAAACCGGTTGAGGTTTGGCGAATCCGAGGATCGCGGACTTATCGGTGACCCCAACTTCGATCGATCCGCCCCCGCCTTCGCCTCCCTCACCGGGGCCCGCCGCTACGATTTCCGAGGACACGACCCTATTGAAAGCGACGAATAGCGCGGCAAAGATGATCAGGTGAAGTCCGATTGATAAGGCTACGCCAAGCCTGGGCGACTTCTCGGCTTCGAGCAATTCGGACCGAAATGTTACGAGCTCTGCCATTCACTTCTTCTTCACTGTCGGCTCAGTAACCAGGCTGACATCAGCGCCGGCTTGTTTTGCGATGTCCAGGACGTACGCGATTATCCGATATGGCGTCTCGCCGTCGCCGCGCACATAGACTTTGCGCTCACCGCTCTGTCCTAACTTCTCCGTTAGCAACGCCGGCAGATCGTTTACGTTCACCTGTTTCGCTTCAGCCTGCGTGCTAAGGTAGACGTTGCCGTCCTTGTCGATGCTAACAACGACAGCTTTCGGCTTTGGCTGCTCCGCACGGGTTTCCTGAGTCTTTGGAAGATTGACCTCGATGCCGGTTTGAAGAATCGGCGCGGTCACCATGAAGATGACCAGCAGGACCAGCATCACGTCAACCAACGGGGTGACGTTGATCTCGGAAAGCGACGTTTGGGTTCTGCCACGCTGATCGGTAAAGGCCATCTGAATTCCTGATGATTCGTGATGCGTGACAATATCTTCCGGTCACGCATCACGTTTCACTCTTCCTACACATTTGCTTTGACGTAATGTCGCTCAACAAGGTTGATCAGTTCCAAAGAGAATCTATCGATGATTCCGGTCAGCGCTTTGATCCGGTTCAAGAAGTGATTATAGAAGATCGCGGCTGGGACAGCGGCGGCGATCCCCGCGGCCGTTGCGATCAGTGCTTCGGCGATTCCGGGCGCGACCGACTGAATTGAAGAAGCCGAGGCGGTGCTCAACCCCTGAAAGGCAATGATAATACCGACAACAGTTCCAAAAAGTCCGATAAATGGCGAAGCGTTTGCGGTGGTCGCCAGCCACGTCAGCCGGCGTTCCATCTGCGAGACTTCCGCGATTGTTGCGGACTGCAGGACACGTGACAGCGCTTCGATGCTTCGAACTCGACCATCGCCTTCTCCGATCTGATTGTTGATCTCCTCGTAGCCCGCCAGAAACACCCTAACCAGCGGGCTGCGACTGTCGGGGTCAACGCCTTGATATAGATCCGAGAGTTTTCCACCGCGTTGAAAACGCGAAAGAAACCCCTTTGTTTCTTGCTCGGCCCGCTTGAGCCACAGCCACTTGGTTATGATTATCGACCACGAGTAAATAGAGAACAGCAGCAAAAGAATCAGGACTCCTTTTGCGATGGGGCTGGCTCGCAAGAGCAGCTCGAAGAAGGTGCTTGTTTGAGACTGAGTGGATTGGATCAAAGAGAGTGTGAACCCAACAGGTGTCGTCAATCCTTGTTCTCCTCGCTTCTTTCCTGCAAGTTGAATTCTAGATGGCGGTCTGATGGGTGTCAAACAATCGCAACTTGTCTCAACATCGTTCTCACCATAAACTTGGCCGAGACGCGGGGAGGAGTGAACTGAATGGCGCTTATCACAGCCAACGAGCTAAAACGCAAACTGCTTATCGCTATTGAGGGGCAGCCTTATGTAGTTATGGACGTATTCTTTGCGTCTCCGACGGCCCGAGGCGCGGCGACGATGGTGCGCACAAAAGTCCGTCACCTCCTAACCGGGGCGGTTATGGAAAAGAGTTTCCGCTCGGGCGAGAAGTTTGAGGAGCCGGATGTGGAGCTCGCGCCGGCGTCCTTTCTTTACAGTGATCCGAGCGGGTTTCATTTCATGGATGAGAAGAGCTACGAGCAGTTCACTTTCTCAGAAGAAGCTGTAGGCGCCGATGCCGGTTATCTGAAAGAGGGCGTGACTCTGGAGGTGCTGAAGTATAACGGCGCTCCGGTTTCGCTTCAGCTTCCGCAATTCGTCGAGCTCGCGGTGGCTTCTGCAGAGTTGGGCTTACGCGGCGACACCGCAGCGGGCGGAGCGACAAAACAGGCAACCCTTGAGACGGGTCTCGCCGTTCGCGTGCCACTTTTCATAAAGGAAGGTGAAGTCGTCCGAGTTAACACTCAGACGGGCGAGGTGGTTGGCCGCGCGTAGTCCTTTGTTCCTCAATGGCCCGCTTCGATGTCTGTAATGCCACGTAGTAACGAATTATTCGTTCCTGCTATTCATTGTCAGATCAAAGATGTTTTGAGAGCATAGCCCGATCACCACTGAAACATCTTCACTTGAAAAATAGCCTCAAGCCTGCGATTCTTGGGCTACTTTTGCTGCGTTAAAACTAAGAATCAAGTCTTTACTCAGGTTTTGCCCCGTAGGTTGGGAAGGGAATTAATTCATCGCGGACGCCTGGTCACTGTTGCCGACAACGGGAGTCCAGCAAAGGAGTTCCCGATGTGCAGCCACTTTTGCGAAGCCTGCAACCAACAAACCGAGTTGTTAACAATCAAAGAAGCTGCGTATGCAATAGGAATCTGCCGCCGCACTGTGCATAACTGGATTAAGGTAGGTCGGTTACATTTGATGGAAGACGCCGGTGGCCACACGTTGATTTGCAAGCGATCGCTCATTCGTCCCTATTCCAAAGGCCGCTGAGCTAAACCGAAGTCCTATTGAGTGCGAATCAACGAGTGAAGGCGGCGACATGGTGGAACTGTGTCCAAACCCGTAAGTCTCTACGGCATTTCCCAAAGCATACTGGTATTGCCTTCGCCTGCGGTCGCGACAGTGCGGCCGTCGGGGCTAAATGCGATTGGAATCCTTGCCCTGTCCAAGGTATCGACGAGAACTCCGGTACCGGCATCCCACACCTTTACAAGGTTATCGGTAGTAGTTACGAGCAGCCGCCCGTTCGAAGTGAAATCAATTTCCATTTCTCTCTGGCGACACTGGAGACGCGCCTTCAATTGTCCTGTGGATACATCCCACACGATTGCCTTGTTGTAATATCCGACCGCCAGCGTTCCTCCGTCCTTGCTGAACTCAACACGGCGCGCTATCTGATCGCCGTCCTGAAGGATGTGTTTTGAGCGACGTGACGAGACGTCCCACAGTATGGCTTTCGA
>DASRIZ010000628.1:0-23359 GCA_035649735.1 Blastocatellia bacterium
GGCGTGGTCATAAACGCGTTGCGGAACATCGCGCCTTCTTTGGCGATGCGGTCAATGTGCGGGGTTTTGATAAACGGATGCCCGGCGATTCCCAGTTCGTCCCAGCGCAGGTCATCAATCAAAATAAAAACGATATTGGGCCGCGCCTTACTCGACTCACTGGACGCAGGGTGTATCCAGGTTGGAAAGATCAGAAGCCAGGAGATCAGGACGCCGAGAAAAAACACCGCCTTATGTACTGAGCGTAACCGGCGCTTAACAGATGCGGTTCGAGTTGGCCTGTACACCGAAGTCATAGGCCGAGCTGGCGGTTGTAATCCGCGCCATCAAAGGAGCCTTGGGAACTTGCAATGAGCCCATTCGCGCCCATCTGCCAGACCTCAAACCCGCTGATTCGCACGTCGCGCCCGGTCCCTCCCGGCCCGGTGTTGGTCCCCGTTAGCGTCCAATGATAAGTGACTCGGTCATCTTCGATGAGCAGATCATCAAAACTCACCTTCAGATTTGGGAAGGCCGTCATAAATCCCTGTGCGACCGATTTAATGGCCTCACGCCCCGCAGCCTCACTGCCGTTGACGCTAAGCGAACCATTCTGCTCATAAAATGCACCCACCCGGGCAGCATTCTGACTGCACCAGGCCGCGGTGTATTCTTCGGCGAACCTGCGCAAACCCGCGAGTTTCTCTTCTGCACTAATCATTACTCTGCCTACTTCAGAGCTTCCTGAACTTTCAACGTATCGGTGTATTGAACAAACTTGACGGCCTGCCCGTCGCGCAGTTTCCAAACGTGCGCAAAGGCTGCCTGAAAACTTTTGCCGGTAGCTTTGTACGTACCGCTGTATTTCCCTAAAGCAACTACGGTATCACCGGCATCGATGAATTCCTCGGGCACGGCAGCGAAGCCATCCCACTCGGTGCCCAGTCGCATAAAAACGCCTTCAAGAACGGCGTTTGGCCCGGTGTACGTGCCGCCGTATGGGAAACCCTCGGCTTCGGTCCATTCGATATCAGCGCTTAGGAATCCCAATACTGCAGGGACGTCTCCCGTGGCGAATGCCGCATATGCGCCTTGAACTCCATCGAGATTCTGACTAGACATTTCTCTTACCTTTCTGTGGTTGCCGCCCGCTTGCGAATCCGTCGGGTCCTTTGTTCGGCGTAACGAGCAATTCAGGTGCTCCGGCGTCTTCTGAGGCCATAAAAACTGCCGCGTCATAATCCGGCACAGCGCGGCTCACTGTCAACCTAACGGTGCCGGGCGCCGGGCACCGATATAACATGAAGGCTATCGTATCGCGAGCGGACGGCCGGGCGAGCCCGACGCTCCTTTGAACGGAAGCGGAGTAAAGATAAACATGAATTCGTAAACTCGCTCCGTGGCCAGCCCGCGGAGATCGAGATTCTCGAGCATAAAAATTCCGTGACGCATGATTAATTCTTGATGAACCGGATGGTCCAGCTTCGGGTCGGGGTTTGGATCAACTTCAACGCAACACGAATCGGCCCCAACCAGGCTCGCTTTCCTTTCGGCAATCCAGCGGGCCGCCGCGACTCCAATCCCCGGTGAGCCGTTGTTCTGACCGACGCCAAAGCGCGCGTCATTGTAGAGCGATGCATTCTCCCAGTTCCGCGCCCAGCCATAGTTCAAAAGGATCGCATCACCAGGCTCGATGCTCTCTGCGCGCAAACCCTGACGCGTCAGCGCGCCGAGGATGTCAGCAACGGTCACTTCATAGCGACTCGAAAGCACCGGCAATCCCTTATATCCGGCAATGTCCAGCAAGATGCCTCGCGTGATTATGGGGCGTGCCTTTTCGACACCCAGGTTCCGCAATCCACCCGGACTGTTGATCTCGTCTCGCGTAAATCCGTTATAAAAAACCTCTTTCTCAGAACCATCGGCCATTTTCATCTTCATGCCGGTGTGGCCCAGAGCGTCGAACTGTGTCCCTAACTGACCAAACTCGCCGCTAAAGTAGTCGATAAACCAGGTAGGCGCGTTCTCGCCGCGTGACGGCGGAAACGGAGCCGGAATGACCAGTGAGAAGGTCCGGTCGCCATAAAGCGGCATCCCGCGCTCGTAGACATGGCCAAGCTCGTATACCTTGCCTGTGGTCACCAGCCGGACGGCGCGAAGCACTTTTGCGTCAGTGATCCAGTTGGATGCACCGGCCTGATCCTGAGGTCCCCATTGACGCTGCGGCCACCACGGACCTTCCTGCCGGGTCTGCGCAATAATAAAAGGCGGGAGCAAAAGCAACACCGCCAGACTCGCCGCCAAAACCCCGTGGATGACCGGAACCCACCGGCCGGCCTTCTCGATTGAGAGTTTGGGTCGATCCATTTCATTCGCCATGTCTTTCTCCTCACAATTGTGACACCAGAGGTAAACGATTTCTCTTGGGCCGGATATCAGCGTGCATTCTCTCAAGGCGCGGCAGCAATCCAACGCATCCCATCGCGTGCAATGTCGTCCGGGATCGAGTGCCCTCCTTCGAACTCGCGGAACGTAACGTCATAGCCGCCTTTTCGCAGCCGGGACACGATGCTCCGGCTGCAGCGATCAATCGGCAGGATGGGATCGGCGGTGCCGTGGGAAATAAAAAACTGTGGTGTGCCGTACGGAACCCCATCGACAACAAAGCCTGGCGAGAATGCCAGGACCCGCCTGAATAGATCGCCGTTGATCAACCCGAGCGACACGGCATAGGTGGCGCCGTCGGAGAACCCGCCTATCGCGATACGTTGCGGGTCTACCGGCACCGTCTCGAACACGCGTTCAAGGGCGCGATTCACAAACGTCACATCGGGCCCGAAGGAATATCGAATCGCATCCCAGCTTGATTCGCGCGAGTCCGGGGCGAGCACTGCGACACCTGCTTCGTCTGGCGATGAGCCGAGCCGCCCAAGAACCCCTTCGCCGCTCCCGCCTGCGCCGTGTAACAGGACTAGCAGCGGTAGAGGGGCTGCGAATGTAGTCGATGGTATTCGGAGAATGGCATCGCGTGAGGGGTGCAACCCGAGGAGACTCTGCCCGCTTGTGGGTGTTCCGCCGATTGCCCGCGGACGTGCCGTCAGTCTTCCGTCGGTATTCTGCTGCGGATGATCGTCACGTTGGCATCCGCCGGCGAGCGCCAACGAAGCGAGTGCGCTACCGGTGAGCACTCCAAACCGACGCCGGGTTATAACGGAGCACTCACCGGATTGAGGAGATTGAGTTTTCGGAGGAACGGGCAATTTTCCTACTTCCCGCTATCCATGTGCCATCCGGGATTCACCCATTGCCCTTTGCGTAGCACGAACACCTCGGTAACCCGTCCGGTGTTTTGCGAGCGCTGTCCGCCAACCTCCAGCTCGTACGAATAGGTCGAGTAGACAAACGCGGTAAAGCCATAGGCCTGGATCTCGGTTTTTGGGAACACGAGATTGACCAGTTTGCCGCCGGCTTTTGCGAACTTAGCCGCACCCTCGAAAATCGCCTTACGGTTCTCCCAATTGTTGTCTCCCGCGTTGATGGCAACGGTATCCTCGGGAATGAGCTTCTCAAGTGCCGCGCGATCGTTTGAGAAGTACGCCCTCCAAACCGTCTCTCGCGCATCGAGCAATCGCTTCTTCATCTGGTCACTGAGCTGCCTTGGTGACTGGTATTGCTCATCGGCCGACTCTGCATGAAGCTGGGTATCGCTGCCGTTTTGGATCCACTTGCCATTTTCTTTGGTGTAGAAGTCCGAGATCCGCAGCACGCGCTTGAAAGGGCCGTTTGGCGTATTCGATTCGACGTCCGCGACAAAGCATACAAACGCCGCATCCCCTTTGAAGATCATGTCGAACTCACGCATGGTGTAGCTCTTCATGCCGTAAGGACTGGCAGGGTCTACCTGGTTCCAATCCATATACCCGTCGACGCCGCGAATCATCGTGCGCGAACCTTCGAGGTATCCCAGCCAGTTCTTCGCGTGTGTGGCTCGCAACATCGCGGCGTCCTTTTTTATGAAGGCTTGAAAGATGCTGTCGATGTGAGCCCGAATAGCATCGCGGTCAGCTTTGCGATCATCTTGCGGCGCCGCTATGAGCGTTACCGCCAGGAAAAGAACGACACCAAGCGGAAGAAGTTTCATAGGAAATCCTTTCTGAGGCCCGCCTGCCGAATACAGAAAATCGCGCGCAAACAACGAGCGGGGCGTATACTACGCCGCTTCGAAATTGAGGGCAAGGCAATCAGAAACACCACGTACTAACAAATCTATTCGGATCTTTCGAGTGTGAGAATCCTCGAGGTCCTAACGGATAGATTCGTTACTATGCGGCCGAATTAGTGTGGGCTTCCCTAAGCGATCGCTGGCGTCGTCTCTAAGTTCTACAGGAACCGTTCATCATCGGCCGACGGCCCATAGACCGACGGTACCTTGGCGCCCATCAATCGCAAATACACCGTCATTTGTCCTCGGTGATGGGACCAATGGTTTATTGTGTCCTGGATCACTTCGTGGCGTGGCGTTTCCATAACCACCTTTCCACCGGCGAGCAATCGCCACGAGGTCATCAAATGCTCGTCCGTTGTTTTCTCGAGCGCCGCCCGCGCATCCGCGGCACTCTTGTCTAATGCGCTTACCAACGCCGCGCTTGTCTCCTTCGGTTCCTGTTTCATAGTCGAGCCGTCGGTCGGCGCGACATCCAACTCATCGCGATTGACGGCCATCGCCAGCCACGACGGCATGGTCGCGACCATATCGGCGAGGTATCCGAAGATCATAGACTTGTCGTGAGGCTTCCACTGGTACTTGCCCTCGGGAACCTGCTCCAAAACCCTCCGGGTACGCTCTACTTCGCGATCCAGCTCGGTAAGAAAAAACTCAGTCAGTTTCATATATTTCTCTCTCCTTCAGTATTGAATCCGATTGGTCTCATTTCTTGCGAGTCGCGGCGGCCTTCTTTGCCGAGCGCGAGCGTGCAGCTGCCGAGCGCTTTGAAGCGGCGCTTCGAGCGTGTCGAGATAACGCCGTCCTGGATGCGGCGCTGTGACCTTCGCGCTTAAGAGCTCGCGAACTTGCGCGGGAACGTTTGGCCGAAGTCTTTCCCTTTCCGGCGCTCTTTCCTTTGCGACTGTCGCGCGCCGCTTGCTCTCGAACTTCCTTTGGCGCATTTTTTGGAGCAGGAAGCTTGACCCCGGCCCGGCGTGCTTTCGACAGCCCGATCGCGATCGCCTGTTTTGCTGAACGAGCGCCGTGTTTGCCCTCCCGAATATGTTCGATCTCCTCCCGGACAAACTCTCCGGCCTGGGTGCTCGGGGCTTTACCTTCTCGCTTATCCTCTTTTGCGCGTTCCAGCGTTTCCTTCTCTGGCATGATCACCTCCTTATCTACCCGGACGCCGGCGCTACAACGACAACCGGATCCGGACTCTTGAAATCACCGGCCGGACGCCTTTACTTTTGTGCCGTAGGCCATGTCCGCATACCAATCTCCGCGACCCTGCGGTGTAAGATCCAACACATTGTAAACGGGGCACAGCAGATCGAGGCCGCGCTCCTTGATGTCGTGCGACATCGACGGATGCGCGGTATAGAAGTGACGCAGCGTCCCGTCCTTGCCCTTAGTGAAGACCGACACCGTTGAATCCTGATTACCGTCGAGGTCTTCGCTGCGCAAATCGTATTTGAAGGTGTTGTTAGCAGCGCTCAGAAGCCGAAGTCTGTTCCAGTCTCGGCTGCGCGCGTGGGCTCGCAATGCGCTCGTAGGGGCCGCGGCAACGATGACGACATCGACTTTCTGCGCCAAATGATGCGCGACACCATTCCAGCCGTCGATGATCAGCGTACACATCGGGCACGGGCTGGTTTGCTTCTTTCCGAACATAAAATGATAGATCACCAGCGAACGATCCGGCCCGCTAAACAGTTCGCTCAACCGAACCGTTCTTGTAGGCGTGTCACCGGCGTCGAGGCTCACTGGCCCCTCCTCGAAGAAGTAATCGTGAATGCTCGCGCCCTCAGGGAGCTGGCGACGAAGTTCCGCCACCCGCTCGCGCTGTCGCATCTCTTCAATTTCGGCGAGACGCAACTCGTCTCGTTTTGAGAGGTACTCGGCTGATTCATTCGGTAGGTTTGTTTGGTTCGTTTGGTTTGTCATGACATCGATCCTTTCTAGTGCGTGACCGGATCATTTCCGGGGTTATCCGGTCGCGGTTGGCCAAATTGCGTCTCTCCCACTACCGGGCTTGCAGCGACGGTCTCGACGAGCCGCTCGTGTCTGATTTATCACCGGCGTGTGTTCGAATTCCATTCGAGGTACGTCGTTATTTACTCACTCCAACAAATCGGTCTGTTCGGCAAACCTCGCTGGAGCACAAAATGAACCGCATTTGTGGAGCGAGTGCGTTGCTAAACCTCATTTCAATAACAAGCGGCGTTCCAAAAATGATTGGCTGTTGTTTGATCGACTGTGGTTGGAGAGTGGCCGGGTAATCAAAGTGAGTGGAGCCAGGACCTTGCTTCACTCGTCGAAGAAACAAATCGAATCATGTTGTGAAATCGGTGTTCGTGCGCAAGTTCGCTGAAACGCTCGCCGTAGCGTTTGGGGTCTGGCAAAACAATCGCCAATCGTAACCTGTAGTTCATAAACTTCTGAAAGAGCTCGCCGGCCAGGCCAGTGCGAAGATCGAAGAAGTCTGGTGCTAACTCCTCCTCGGTCAAGATCAGCCCCTCGGAGCCGAGGCACGCGCCAACCGCTTTGGAGATATCATCCAACGACCGAATGGAGATACCTGAATCCGAGGCGACAACGATTGTGTCCGTATCCGTCACTGATGCTCCCACTAACCGGTCATTTCTTACCGATACAGTAGAGATGTTTTGCGCCGCGGATGAACAGCTTGCCGGCTCCGATAGCGATCGACGCGTATACCGGCTCGCCGAGCGAATTCGTGCGGATGACTTCAAACACCGGGCCTGCTTTGATCACAAACGTGTCGCCGTCTTCACTTGTCAATAAAACTTTATCCTCAAATGCCACGGGTGATGAGGTGAACGTGGCAGGCACCGGGACTCGACCGCCTTCATATTTGACCTCGCCGGTCTTCGCCTCAAGACAGGTGATGATACCCCCATCGGTCATAAGATAGAGATAGTCGCCATATAAGATCGGCGACGGTACGTACGCTGTTCCCTTGTTGTATTTCCACACGACGAACGGAGAGCCCTTGAGATCGCCTGAACCGCCGAGGCGAATGCCGATCGCGAGCTTTGGCTGACCCGACGAGCCGCCGGACACGAACACCATGCCGTGGCCGGCCACGGCGCTTGGAATCGCATGAGAAACAACACCCTCGCTCCGCCATAGTTCTTTGCCAGTAGCCGGATCATAAGAGACCGTGCTTTCAGCGCCGCTCGCTATCAACTCAGTACGCTGCGCCGTGCGCACAAGCACCGGTGTCGCCCACGTCTTACGCTGCGTGCGCGCCACTCGCCACACCTCCCTACCCGTTAACTTATCGAGCGCCGTTATGAAAGAGTCCGGCCCGCCGTCCTCCTGGTCGCATTGAAGGATTACCAGATTCTCATAAAGCACCGGCGACATACCGTTTCCCATTCCCATCTTGGCGATCTTGCCAAGCGATTTTTTCCAGATAAGCTTCCCGTCAAAGTCGTAGCAGTAGACTCCTTCAGCGTCGAAAAGCGTCCACACGTATTTGCCGTCGGTGACCGGTGTCGCCGAAGCGAAAGTATTCTTTCGATGCCGGTCGTCGTGAACAGTTCCGTCGTAGGCAGTTTTCTCCCAGAGGATTTTTCCTGTGTCGCGATCCAGGCACAGGACCTTGATGGTGTAGCTGTGATCTCCGCCGACGCTGTCCGGATGGCGATAGTCGACGCCACGGCGAATGTGGGTTACGGCTTTTGCCCCAGGAACGATTGGTCCCTCGATCGAAGTAGTCAGAAAAATCTTCTTATCCCAGATGATGGGCGACGAATGCCCGCGTCCCGGGATCTCGGTCTTCCAGTAGACGTTGCTGGTGTCGCTCCATTCTGTGGGAAGATTCTTTTCGGTCGAAACACCGCTCGCCTGGGGTCCGCGCCACTGCGGCCAGTTTGCTTCGCTAACAGAATTCTTGTCGAGTACTCGCGCGGTAGACACCGCGACCAAACAAAAGAACAACATTAGGCCAACACAGTATTCTCGCTTGATAGTTATCATCCTCTCTCGCTTCGCATCCCGAATCTGAGGTAAGTCAGGTTGATCTTATTGAGATTCGGCATGCGCATCAAGTGAACCGCCTCCACCGACACGGGTGGACGGCGCGAAACTTTTGATCGGACTCTCCGCCGAATGCTTGAAAAGGACGCTGATTTCACAAATTGGGAGGATATCCGAAGGTGGCGATGGGATGAGGTCATTAGCGACGAGGCGACTGTGGGGTAGCCCATTCGCTGGACCAACATGAATCTAATAAATTATTGCGGGCGAGCGAGAAGCAAGCGGTTGAGGTGTACATTCGATTCGTGGAGGCGGAGCCTGGGTCAGATGTGTCAAGGACGACTACTAGACGACATCGACGACCCGCAAAATGGTACATGCCTTTGAGTATTGTCCTGCTCAAAGGCATGTCCCGTCCGCTTGCGGTGGAGGTTAACGCGGCCTCTTACAGTATGTTCAAACACAGACTCGTTCTGAGCCGCCTGATAATGCTAGGGATCCGACTTCAGTAAACCGTGCACTCCAGGGCAGGTTCTCCGTTCGTTGGCAACGGGCAGGGGTCCGGGTCAGGATCAGGCGGAGGTGGAGGCATATCGTTGCCATATACCCAGACGGTTGCAGTCCCAGCCGCGTTTCTGCTTCCATCAGCGGTCGCGTTGACTATTACAACGGTGTAGGTGCCCGAGTAGAGACCTGCAAGGCTTGGCACAGCCGCCTGCAACCAAGTGCCGTCCGCAGAAACTGCGGTTGCAGTTGTCTGGTTGAAGAATGTCCCATACTCGTCATAGAACTCGATCGTCGGCATCCCGTATGTCGTGTCGATTCCTTGCCCAGTAAATGAAGCTGTCGCGGGAGGCGCATTTACATCAATTGCCTCGGGCGCCATAACAAAAGCAAAAACGGTATGGCAGTTTAGAGTCACTGTGTTTCCGCAATTGATTGGAAAAAAATTGGACGCGCTGGAGATCAGGCCGCATCCGGTGTGACCGCCAAACCTCGTAAAATTCCAAACTGCCGGCAGCCTTGCATTAGAGACGCGAAGCTTACCTTCTTCATTTGTAGTGCCCTCGAAACCCAACCCCTCGCCGCAGCGTGATCCACTCCTATCGCCCTGCCAGTTTCCTAGTACCACGACGTTAGGATCGGGATGTATTAGCTGGCTTTGGTTGGGTGAAGGAGGGGTTGTAAAGGTTGTTTTTACCGTGAATCCTGATGGCCACAAGAGATCAATGATCCAGCAGCCTGAAGTAAAAACACCGAGTACGGCGACGAGCGTCAATGTCATGATTGCTTTCATGGCTCACTTATCCTCCTTTTTCTGGCGTTCGATCCCAAGCACATCCAGGACTTTGTCCGGCAGGGTATAGAGATCATTCAAGGTCGTCGTAGTCGCTACACGCCGAAAGACTGCTTCCATCTCCTGTTGCCTGTCCGTTGCCGTGTTTGACGGCAGCGCGTCCCCTTTGCCGAAGGTTTGCCGTGACCTGCTATGCTTTTCAATCCATGAAGCTCTGCGCTCCGCCTGGGTCAGTTGGAAATCTGGGTTGTACATCTTTTGATAAACAACGGCCATGGTCGTGTACGCGGCCTCAAGCGGTGACATTTCTGCGATTTTTGCGCCTCGCTTTTTTAGTTCCGGCCTGCCATTTACGACGCGTCCCCTGCCAACGAAGTCCGGTACGAGAGTGAGTAATCGTCCCCGTATTTCTTTAACTTCGCTTGGACTGGTCCAGGTATAGGCAGGGGTCCTGAATTTTATTACGAACCCATTAACGGCTCGGGCGACCTCGACTTCTGAGATGCCCCTATGAGTTCCGCTGTGGAAGCCCTCCTCAGCGCTTACCAGTCGATCCTTGAGAGAGTCCGAAACCGTTTTTGGAGCACTGTCCCAGCCGTATTGACTCATTATCTCATCGGTCAGACCCCGGATTGCCGCCTTATCCGGCCCTTTCACTGCTTTTGCCTTGTCGTTAATGCGTTGGACCCCAGGCTTGGTTCCTATCTCTCTTTGTGGTTGAGTCTCACTGTGAACTCTTCCGCTCCTGCTTGCCCAGGTCACAGCAATTACCAGGAAGCAAAAGACCGAAAGTGAGAGAGTGACTTTAATGCTCTTGTTCATGCTTGTGTTCTCCTTCACGGTGTTGTTTGTTAACGGGCATGCCCATCCTCATTGTTGAGCTAATGAGCAAGGCCTTAGCGATGCACCGCACTGAATCAGCAGAAACTGGATCTTCGGATTCGGCGGGTGATGCAGACAAATGGTGACTCCGGTTGCATGTTCTCCGGTAGCCGTCATTCCAACTTCATTTGTGTGATTATCTGCCGCGGAGAATACATCTTGGTTGTTGATAAGTCCTCAAGTTGCTATCAACTATTTCTCAAATTGTTATCAACCGGTCTATTCGAAGGAGCGGATTGGCATTGCGGCTAGACGAAGTTCGTCGAATGTCGCTACGAAACAGACTGGCGAGTGGCGGTTAAATACGGGCGGTGAAGTTACGCCAGGTGGCAACCGCATGTGACCTGCGGAAAAGGCTTATGAGGAACGCTGAGGCTTGAACCCGATGTCCGCTCATCTCCAGCCAAGAACTTCATAATAACTCTCTAAGAGTCACCCAAAGACTTGTGGTGGAGCGGTCGCTATAATCAGCGTGGTCATGCCGCTTCCGCTGTTGCGATCAATCGCCGATTGCCTCCATTAGGCAAGATTTAGAGGGAAATGGAGAAGCAACAGACATCAAGTCCGATGGAAAAACCGGTTACTTGCGTTCGGCCTTTTTGAGTTCGGTATTACTAAGACTCCTGGCCCACGATCGGCATGTCCGCGACAAGCTCATCGACGAATCGACGGTCGATATAGACGTCCATATGCTAGCAAGAGAAGTTCAAGACTATATCTTTGGACGGTTCTACCTGGACACACGCGAGCGCATTCTGCTGTGTGACGGGAAGGCTGTTCCGATAACCCGAAAGGCTTTCAATATTTTGTTTGTGCTGGTCCGAAGTAGCGGGCATATAGTTGAGAAAGGCGAGCTAATGAACCAAGTCTGGCCCAATGCTTTTGTCGAAGAAGCTAATCTTACGCAGCATATCTATAAGCTCAGAAGAATTCTGGGCGTGAGGGGTGATGGGCGCCAGTACATAGAGACTGTTCCAGGGCGCGGGTACAGGTTTGCTGCCGTTACGAGCAAATCAAAACGAGAAGATGATAGTTGGGTGATGCAACGACAGGCCGAAACTATCACCGGCATTCCAAACAAAGTAGCAATTACGAGCCTTGAGCCTATGATCATCTCACTGGCAATTGTGCCGTCCGACTTTATGAGTGTTGATCCCGATGCCGAGCATCTTATCGATCGCATAGCAGAGAGCCTCAACGGTGTCCTCTCAGGATTGCTCCAACTATGCATAGTGTCGCGTAATATCGCTCACAAGAATAAGGTGCAATAAGCATTAGAATCCGTCATCGGCCAATGCATGCAGCGCCGCAAAAGGCTCGCGTCGATTCGGCGCGAAGAAAAGCGCGCGCAAGGGGTCGGCGGCCGCCTCACGAATGAACGTAGAGGTGCGCCGCTCGCGATTCCTGCTCTTGATGTTCTTGACGATCCGGTATTTGAGCTGAGACCTCAACAGGTCTACCACCAGAGTTGAACCGCCTCGGAACAAAAAGCTCGGGGTTCCGCTTGCTTTGTCTGCTGGGACTCTTCTCAATTGCGTGAGCGCCACTATTATCTGGGGGACGTGTCTGCCGTCCGCGCTGACGCGCGTCGCTCCTCGCAGCTCGTGAACCTCAAACTTCTGTTCGGGATCCAAACCGAGTTCCCTAGCAAAAGCCGGCACTGCCTTGAATGTGCCTCGAAGCTTGTACTGAAGATCGAGCCGCTTTCTACGCGTCGCTTCGAACAGCCTCCCGCGGTCTTCCAGATAAAGACACGCGTCAGCGTACTGCTTTAGTCCGTCGATGACGCCACCATATTGCTTCTTCAACTCTTCCTGCACCGTCTTGCTAAACTTAGTTATGTCGAACCCTTGCCAGCGCAATGTGTCAGCCGAGAGCGTACGCGGTACGTCGGCGGTACTCGTGTCAAGGTTGAGCGGATAAATGCCGCGGCGGCGAAAAGCTTCAACAAAAGCCACTCGATACTTGAGCCGGTCATCGGTGATCAGATCATAGTCAGCCGTGATAAGGGCGCGCAGATACTCAAAGAATGTAACGTCCACTGGGGGCAAGTAGTCCAAAGCACGAATACACATATTGAGGACATGGCTAGCGGACTTCGCCGCTTCGGCAGCGAGCCGGTTTACCAGATCCGGATGGATCGCCCCACTCGGCAACACACCAGTCCCGCCGGTATAGATTCGCAGCAGATCGGCAACCCGTGCGTTGTAGATTGCGATAAAGGCATCGAAGACCGCGGCTACCAACACTGCTCCACGCGAATGCGGCGTCAGTCGTTTCTGCAAATCTGATGGGTCTGGCTCGAATCGTTTCCAAACCTTGCCATCCATGCTTCCAATCGCGTTGCGCAACGCACCACGCCCGCCAGTCGCATAGCCAAACTGCACAGCCAGGCTGCCAAGCATCGACTCTGCCTCAATGTTTCCGCGGGTTCGGCTTATTTCGTGCTCCAGCACTTCGGGGATCGTGAAGTGCTGCATCAGCGCTACTATGTCGGCAAAACCCTCGTGAAGACCAAGCACATCGAGGTTGGTCGGTTCATTGAAACGGCGGTGCATCCCGTCAAGGATAGCGTGCGTCGTCTCGTGGGCGATGATGTCGTGCGAAAGACATGAGTACACCCGGCTGCCAGGCATATTCTCCTGGGGATTGTCGGCGGAAGCTTCGAAGTAGCCAAACTGAAGCGCGACCTCCTGAGGACTGTAAAAGGCATTAGCCTGTCGCAGGGCGTGCGGACGAACGGTCAATTGTTTAACAAAGCCCCTGTCGTCGTTTGGTTTATCCGGGTTCGGTCTCGGACGCCAGAGCACCGGGCGGCCAAGCGCGCGCTCGAAGTGCTGTATCGTTTTCATCGCGACTGCGTAAACCATCTGCTGATGGAATTGCGGATTGCCTTCGGATGGCGCCCAGCCGTCGCGGGCCAGCAGCCGAGGGTCATCGAGGTTCACAGGTTTGTAGCGTTTGTTCTTTGCGTCGACATCCTCAACAGCGAGATATTCGCCAACCGGCCCTCTCTTGAGATCCTCCCAGCGAATGCTCAGAGTCACTACATTGCTCCCTGCCGTCTCGAGCCGCGACGAAAGACTAGGGTCAACAGCATAGACCCGGAGCCGGCGGTGCGCCGGATTCCTGATTGTGGGTTGCTCTTCGCAAGCCGGCAGGACCTCAGTCACAACTTCTTTCGTTGAAGGTGTGCTCGGCGCCGGGCTGCCCGAGGCGACCGGGTAGCGCCCGGCTATATGCTTGCGGAGCGCCATCGACGCCCCGTCGTCCTCGATGATCACCTGCATCAGCCGCCGCAGGTCTTTTTCATTGAGTCTGGTTTTGTCGGTCGGGTCGGGGACCAGCTCCTGCAGCTCTTCGTTAAGCAGCCAGCGCTGGGCCAGCTCGAGGTTGAACATCTTCTCGCGAGGCGGAGCCTCGACAATTCCAAGACCGGTGAGAACACGAAGAAAAGCAAACGAGCTGTTAGACTCATCGCTTTTCTTCAACCCGAGAACCGGTTTGACATTGAGTGCGGCGCGCGCCTGGAGAACACCATTGCCGAAGTGCCTCTTGTCTGTTTTCAGCTTGGCTGTGGTGAACAGCGCGTTGCGGACGGCTTCTACGCGCCGCCAATCGCGGGGCAGCTCGTTCTTGTACTTCTCGAACCAAAGCGCGGCGGCCGCAGCCACCTGCGGTGTCGCAGCAGAGGTGCCTTCGCCGTTCAGACGTACGATGCTTGCGCAGCCGAAACGCGCCCACGGAATGTTCGGAGTATAAGCTGCGATTGCAGCCTTCATCGCCGAGTCCGGGCCGAAGCTTCCTTCTAGCGTTCTTCCGGTAAGACCCGCGTAAGGCTTGTGGTTGGCCATTACGCCGCACACGGCGATCACACGGCTGTATCGCGCCGGATAGACCAGTGTGTGCGGGGGTGCAAGGCCAATGTGGTTGCCGGCCGCCGCGCAAATGCAGAGCCCGGCCTCGTAAGCCTTGTCGACCGCCTCACCCCACGCTCGGGAGGGCAGACCGCCCATGCTCATCGTGACGACGTCGCAGCGCTGCTCGACTGCGTAATCGAGGGCTCGCGCAAGCGCGCTGGTTCGCAACAACACAACGGTGTCGGCAACGCGCAGCGGCAATACCTCCGCGCCGGGCGCCCCGCCCATGTACACACCGTCAAAGGCCGGTACTTTTCCGCCCGCTACAATGCTGATAGTGCCTGTGCCGTGACCTGAATTGTCTAGTATGAGCCGTCTATTATCCGGGTCTTCCGCGCTACTCGGATCGGCGTCAGCGCTTACAAAGTTCTTCTCGAGATGGCTTAATACAAACTCTGGAACGGTGTCGTGGGTGCGGTAGTAGCCCGTATCGATGTGCGCGATGCGCGTACGCGGGTCCGTGAACTCGACAGCATCTCGCGCTTTCCCGAGCTGTGTGAACTCGTCGCCCAGATGCCATCCGAACTCGCCGGGGCCGAGTGGTTTGCCGTGAGTCGCGTCTTGAGGGATATCAACGCACTGCTCGCCGACGGCGAAGGGCTGGCCGGTCTTTGAATCTTCCGATTCAGGGAAGATGTTATGAATTGTGTCCGGCTCTGCGAAGATCACATCGGATTCGGGGACGCCAAGTTGATCGGCTACCCGTGCGTGGGCGAGGTCCCATGGTGTCGCGGCTCCATCGGGTAGTTCGGCAAGGTACCATTTCGGTTCGACCCCGAGGCCGAGGATTCCAGCGGTTGCCTGAGGCGTATCGTAAAGAGGTTGCAAATCTACGCGCGATTCGGCAGCTCTCAACGCGTTAGACGGTCGAAGCTTGACTAGAATCTGATTCGTGTCCGCGAGTTTGTGTTTGTCTGTCGCCACGATGCCTCCTGGACTCGGGCCACCATTTCACTAGATTGGGACAATCGCCAAAGAGCGAGAGCGGCAAATATTACGCTCGCCACACTTTGTGATCAAGTGATACTCTACCCGGACGTTTATAAGCCTGTTGATCCAAGAGGAACAATGAAGATCGACGTACACACACACTATTACCCTGAAGTTTTTTTTCAGATGCTCCGAGACATCCCGTCCGAATTCTCATTTTCCGAGGATCCCACCGGTCGAACAATAATCACCCATAAAGGCGCTCGCTTTTTCGGGGTCACTCCGCCGATGAGCGATCCTAACAAACGTCTCGAAGACATGGATCGCGTGGGGATCGATGTCGAGGTCATCTCAGTCTCTACACCCAACATTTTTTTTGCCGACGAAACCCGCCAACCCGAGGTGGCTCGAACCGTGAACGACGCCTATGCGGATTTGATCGCGAAGCATCCAAAACGGTTCAATGGTTTTGCCTCGATTCCGATGGATGCGCCCGACGCGGCGCTCAATGAGCTGCATCGTGCGATCGATGAGTTGAAATTCAACGGCGTTGTTCTCCTGAGCAATATCAAAGGTCGGGCGTTGACATCGCCGATCTACAGGCCTTTTTTTGAAGAGGCCAATCGCATGAACTTGTGCATCTTTTTGCATCCGATGATACCGATTTACTCGGAGCCGTTTACCGAATATGTGCTTGGACCGTTGGTGGGTTTTCCGTTCGACACAACTCTGGCGGTCGCGCGGATGTGTTTTAGTGGAATGCTGCGCGAACTGCCAAACATCAGGTGGATCATCGGTCATCTCGGTGGCGCCATACCTTACTTGATGGAACGGCTGGACAGCGGTTATCGAGATTTCGCCGAGTGCCGGGTGAACATTGATCAGCCACCAAGCAGCTATCTGAAAAAACTGTATTACGACACGGTAACGTTCAGCCCGCACAATCTGCGACTCGCGCGCGATCTGGTCGGTGCGGATCATATGGTAATGGGCAGTGACTACCCGCATCTTTTGGGGTCGATCGAGCGCTCGGTAAGCTCAATAGAAGAGCTCTCGATTGACGAGAGTGAGAAGAAGAAGATCTTTAGCGAGACGGCGCTTTCAATAATGAACAATGTTTAGAGGATTCGGATTGAAGAATCAAAGAATTGAAAATTGAAAATTGAAAATTGAAAATTGAAAATTGAAAATTGAAAACCTGCTGGTGCTTAGCGACTCCCTCAAATTTTCAATTTGCAATTTTCAATTTTCAATTTCTTGTGACGCACTTTCTCAATTTCTCTATTCTCGCACCCTAAGGACCCTTGAGCCACATTACTCCTCAGCCCAGGTTTCTAAGAGCCGTGGGTTTATTCGGCTTAATCGCAATAGCTGTGAACGGGGTCATCGGCTCTGGGATTTTTGTGTTGCCGGCTACCGTCGCGTCGCTGCTCGGGCCGGCGAGTCCGATCGCTTATATCGTCGCCGCGTTTTTGGTTGCCCTTATCGTCCTGTGCTTTGCCGAAACCGGGAGTATGTTCGACCAGACCGGCGGGCCTTACCTCTACGCGCGTGAGGCGTTCGGGCGTTTTGTTGGATTTGAAGTCGGCTGGATGTTTCTGCTGTCAAGATTGGTCGCAGCCTCTGCTATCGCCAATGCGTTCATCCTGTATCTGGGATACTTTTGGGCTTCGATGGCAAGCGGTATAGGCCGGGCAATCGCACTAACAGTGCTAATCTGGGGTCTAGCCGTTTTGAACCTGGCGGGCATACGATACGGCGCGTGGGTGGTCAACGTGCTGACCGTCGCCAAGCTTATTCCGTTGCTCTTATTCGTCGGGGTCGGTCTGTTTGTCGCCGACAGTAGCCGTTATCAATTCCTGGCTCTCCCCGAGCTCACGCCCCTTCGACAAGCTTGTCTTGCGCTGATATTCGCTTTTGGCGGGTTCGAGAACGCATCGGTGCCAACCGAGGAGGTTAAGAACCCGGCTCGCAACCTTCCGATCGCCCTGATCGCTTCGATCGTTTTGACGGCGTTGCTCTACATTGCGATTCAAATCGTTGCATTGGGGACGCTTCCGGGACTGGCCTCGGACGCTACGCCGCTCGCTTCCGCGGGGCGAGTATTTCTCGGTCCCGCGGGTGCTGCAATCATCACCTTGGGCGCGGTGCTCTCTACCACCGGCAGCATCAGCGCAGTCGCATTGGTCGGTCCACGTATTCTGTATTCGCTTGCTGAAGGCGGACAGCTGCCGAGTGCTCTTGCTCGAGTACATCCGCGATATCGCACGCCGCATGTCGGGGTGATCGTGTTCGCACTGGCAACCTGGGTGATTGCGCTGTATGGAAGCTTTGCTCAGCTTGTAACGGTAAGCGCAATCGCCCGTTTGCTGTTCAGCGCGACAACGTGTCTGGCTGTTCCGGTGCTCAGGCGAAAGATGCCGGACGCGCCGCGACACTTCAGGGTTCCGGGCGGCGTGATTATTCCAGCGCTTGCGGCAGTCATTTCCTTCTGGTTGCTCACCGGAATAAATCAGGCACAAGCGATAGCCGGGGTTGTTGCGTTGTTGTCGGGGGTGATGGTGTATCTGTTTGTTAGGAAAGTCCGTGGTCCGTAGTCCGTAGTCCGTAGTCCGTGGGTCCGTGGTCCGTGGTACGTGGTACGTAGTCCGTAGTCCGTAGCTCGCAGTCCGTTATCACCCTGCAGTTCATCCATCGCGCATAGGTGCTACGGACTACGGACCACGGACTACGGACTAACTACTCACTTCTTCAAGAAGCGCTCGACGCCACGTTTGCAGTCCTCGGTCATCCTGGTAATCGCGTTTAACTGAATGCCCGCTTCGATTGCTGTTTCAAACGTCATCCCGTCCATGTGATAAAGCAGATTCTTTGCAAGGCTCACCGCCGATGCCGATTTCTTCGCTAGCTGCATCGCGTAAGCCTCAACCTCAGCCTCAAACTGCTCGTCGGGAAACACCCGGTTGATCATCCCAATGTCCGCCGCCACGCTCGCGCTTATGATCTCGCCGCGAGTGATGAGTTCGAAAGCGCGCTTCTCTGAAACCGATCGGCGCAGGATCGCCATCACCATCGCCGGTATAAAACCGATGTTAACCTCGGGATAACCGAACTGTGCCGATTCTGCGGCAAGAATGATGTCACACGCTGTCGCCAACCCGCACCCGCCCGCAAGCGCGCGGCCGCGCACCGCCGCGATGATTGGACGCGGGTGCCTGCGCATCTCGACAAACAGATCACCCATCACCCGCGCGCTGGCCATGCTCTCCTCTACTCCGGCCTGGCTGATGCGTTGAAGCGCGGCAAGATCGGCGCCGGAACAAAAGTCCTTGCCGCTGCCCGAAAGCAGTACCACACGAACGTCTTTATTCCGGCCTGCGGCTCCAAGCGCATCCGCAAACTCAGAGACTATCGCGTCATCAAGCGCGTTACGCTTATCTGGTCGATTGAGCGTTATTCGAGCGACTCCCTTATCAACCGAGTAGATGATCTTTTGATATTCCGACATTGGTTAGCCTTTGAAGAACCATCTGTTGGGCATGCCGAAGCGTAGCGTTTAACCCGCAGTCGATCAAGCTACCGTTGCTTTGGATTCCTGGCATACGAGCGAGGTGAGAACGCGCACGGCGATAGACCCCACCGCTTGGAACTTGCGCGACGCGATGAAGAATGACAGGTAGAATCAAGGAGCGAGTTTGACGAGACTTGGGGGCGGCGGACACCCGGCTTCAACTCTTCCAGCCGCCCCCAACGTCTTTACCTGGCCGTTTCGTATGCGCGGTTAGTTATCGGGCAGCTCGGAAGCGGCGATCCATGGTCCCGGGGCTGTGGGTGATCCTATTCGAATCAGAATAATCGGCTGTGCACAGACCGATGGAATTACCAGTTCGGCATCGATCTCGAAGTCGCCTTTCGAGTTGAGCGACACGCCATCGGTGCTGGTAATAGTGAATGCTGTCCCCCCACCAGGCCCGCCGCAGGTCAACGCCGCATGTACGGTGGTCACGCCCGCAGTGGTGCCTATTAGATTCTCCGGGACCGGGTTTCCATTTGCGAGCACACCTTCACCGATCACCAGCCCTTTGACACGCACGTGAAGCTGGCCGTCGGGGCTGAGTTGGGCCTTGCCGTTTTTGACAACCCATGGCGCGCCGCCCGCGGCAACACCCCTAATGGTTATGTTTGGAGTTGATCCAAACACGTGATTGTTGATTACCTTGGGGCCGTCGGCGGATGAGATCGTCGCCGAGACCAGAACCATTGAGACGCACAGTGACACCGCTAACAAAAAGCGTTTCATTGAAAATCCCCTTTCTTGAGTGAGCGTTATTTCGACTGGTGAGCACGGGTCTTTCTCTCGGATCAAATGCACTTCTCGCAAGTGCGGCGGGTGAGGAAGATCTCAGTGGGGCGAAACGATTCGAGCTTATCAAGTGCGCTGCGACGATTCAAGTTCGTCTAAAAAAGAAAAAGCCCGGGCTATGGCTGATCGGCCATAGCCCGGCGTTGGTTCACCACAGCTTTGTGTGGTGGTTAGTATCGTTGCAGGTTCAGAATGGCCCCCAGCACTCCGCTCAACAGGCTGAAGACACCGTTCGATTGTGTCCCGTACCGATAGCGGCCGTAGTAACCATCCTCATATCCGCGGCGGAAGCCTTCGCGGAAGTAGTACCGGTACTCAGTCGTGTCAACATAGTAACCGTCGTAACCGTACGTCGCATCCTGGTACCCGTAAGAGTCCTGGTAGTTGTAACGCCACCTGTCCTCTCGATCCGCCATTCCGGCTCGCACCCCCTCCTCGTAACCGAGGTTCAATGCGCGTCGGAGCATATCGGCGCCGTACTGGTTGGCCTGGTAGTATCTACCGCTGCGATAGTAGCGATAATTGTACGGCGAGTAGGAGAACTGCCGCGCGCTTTGGAGTCGCAGCTGGTCCTGCCGCACTCTCTCCAGATAGCGCTGCTGGAACCTGTACTGAGCCATACGTCGCTGCTGCTGAAGCAAGCGCTCTCGCTGCAAGGCTATGCGCTGCTGTTCTATGACCCTCTGATTGTGTTCGGCAAGCCTCTGCTGGAACCGCCGCTGCTGCTCAACCTGCTGTTGCTGCGCAATGCGGGCCTGCTGGGCGGCGTCCTGCTGACGCTGTTGCCTTCCAGCCATGCGTTGCTGTTCCTGTACGGCTTGCTGCTGAGCGGCTTCCTGCTGACGCTGTTGCCTTCCAGCTTGACGCTGCTGCTCTTGTACCTGGGCAGCACGTTCAGCCTCTAGCTGACGACGCTTTCTTTCAGCCATGCGCTGCTCTTCCTGCTGAGCTTGTTGCTGGGCGGCTTGCTGAGCGGCACGATCCGCTTCCTGCTGACGTTGCTGCCTTTCAGCCCTGCGCTGCTGTTCTTGCTGCGCCTGCTGGTCGGTGGCGCGTTGTGCTTCCTGCTGGCGCTGCTGTCTCTCAGCTTGACGCTGGTTTTGCTGTTGTTGTTGTTGCTGTTGTTGCTGCTGCTGTTGCTGTTGCTTTCTAGCTTGCTTCTCCTTCTTCTGCTCTTGCTTCTGTGGGTCCTGACCGGGCTGCGCGCTTGCCGGCAGGACGGTCCCCAGCAGCAATGTGGCGCCGGTAACCAGCGCGCCAACCTTTTGGTTAAAAGATCTAATTGTCATGAAACTCATATTAAGCACCTCCCAATGCTGACGAACCGTCATACGTTTCCACTGGAGATAGAGCAAGTGCCATGCCACGCAGTGGACGCGCAGATTAGGCCTATTTTCGGTCAGTTTTTATCGCTCAAGGCACCGATTTCGGACATTCGTTAAACCTTTTGAGTAGCTGGCACACGGTCTCGAATCCCAGGTTAAATGAGTGAACTTGCACTCTGGCCTGGAGTAAGAAATCGCGATAGAGTCGCCGGCGCTTGGGTCGGCCGCCCGGTGAACGACTCAATCGCCTGTAGACACAAAGCGTACTTGCTTGCAACAATCTGTTCTGGAGTTGAACTCTTTTGATCCCCAACCGGAGAAGAGATTATCCCCGTGCTTATCAAGTTTCCAGAGGCATCAAAATGAAAGCTGCACTCGCCTTGATCGTCATCGCCCTATTGCTGCTTGGCGCTCCTGTGAATGCCCAGCGAACACAACGTCCGAAGCCGACCCCCAAAAAGCCGGCAGAGCGCAAAGGCACCGCGACTCCCTTGCAGCCGCCGGCGCCTCTAACTGAGAAACCGGAGCTTGTGATTCAAAGCGGCCATTCCGATATCATCCGGGCGGTTGTCTTCAGCCCCGACGGCAAACTCATTGCCTCGGCCAGCTCGGATAAGACGATAAGAATATGGGACCTGGAGACGGGACGGATGTTGCGCGTGCTTGACCACCATCGTGACAATGTAACATCTCTCTCTTTTAGCCCTGATGGGAAATCAATCGCGTCCGGAAGCCTCGACAAAACGGTCGCGATCTCCGACGTAAGAACCGGGAGGTTGATCCGCTCCCTGGCTGGACACGCTGACGAAGTAAATGCGGTCGTATTCAGCCCCGACGGCAAGTCAATCGCGTCCGCCAGCCGCGATGAAACAATAAATCTCTGGGACCCGGCAGCCGGCGATGTAATTCTATCGATCGAAAAGCCGACCTCCGAAGTCCGCGCGCTGGCCTTTAGCCCTGATGGCAAAATCCTCGCTTCCGCTAGCGAGGATAAGACGATACGTCTCTGGCAAGTCGCCGGCGGCCAGTCAGTGCAGCCAGGCGAAATGATCCGAGCTCTACAAGGCTCGACGTCAGTGATCCGCTCCGTGACTTTTAGTTCGGATGGACGGCTTCTGGCATCGACCGGAGAGGATAACGCAATCAGGCTCTGGGATGTCGAAAGCGGGTCGGCCCTCCGAACGCTCACTGGTCACACTGGTATCGTCACTTCTGCCGTCTTCAGTCGTGACGGCAACGAGTTGTTTTCCGGAAGCTACGACAAAACAGTCCGAGCGTGGGATGTTCAGAGCGGAAGGACCACTCGCACTCTCTCCGGTGCAACCGCGGCCATCGCTTCAATCGCATTGAGCCCAGACGGGAACACAGTGGCCGCGGGTAGCTGGACCGCTATAGTTCTCTGGAACAGCGTTACTGGCAAGTGGACGCGCAATCTCGAAGGTCTTTTGTCCAACGTACGTGCTGTTGGCTTTAGCCCTGATGCAAAGATGCTGGCAGCAGCAGCAGGCGACGATATCAAACTGTGGGACGGTGGTTCGGGGGCGCTTGCACACACCCTGGATGGACATTCATCGCGTATAAACGCGGTCGCATTCAGTTCAAATGGAAAGATTCTTGCCTCCGCGAGCGCGGACAAAACAATCAAACTCTGGGACGTCGCCTCGCGCAAACCAATCGCGAATCTAACCGGACACGCGGCGAATGTTACGTCGCTCGCGTTCAGCCCTGACGGCAAAGTCTTAGCTTCGGGAAGCGTTGACCGCATGATTCGTCTTTGGGATGTCCCGACCGGAAAGTCACGGCCACCCTTCGAAGGACATGTGACGCTAATCAGCGCGATTGCTTTCTCTCCCGACGGTAAGACGATTGCTTCGGCAAGCTACGACAATGCCATAAAAGTTTGGGATGTTGACAGCGCGAGGGCGATTCATAATCTCACTGGACATGCTTCTGAGGTAACCGGTGTCTCATTCAGTCCGGATGGCACGATGCTGGCTTCCTGCAGTCGAGATAAGACCCTCAAACTGTGGAACCCGCAAACCGGTCAGCCGATTCGCACAATTCCCGGTCACGCGTCGGATGTGTTTGCGGTAGCGTTCAGCCCCGACGGAAAAACGATTGCGTCAGGGAGCTATGACAAGACGGTGCGGCTGTGGGATCCCCAAACCGGCAAACAGCTTAGATCCTTCGAAGGGCATTCCAGTCCGGTAATCGCGGTTGCCTTTAGCCCCAACGGGAGATTCATTGTTTCAAGCGGCGAAGACGCGACAGCAAGGATATGGTCGCCCGATAGCGCGCAGCCGCTCTGCACGCTGGTAAGTTTCAACAACGCCAGCGAATGGCTGGTTATCTCTCAGGATGGTCTGTTTGACGGGTCCCCCGCTGCCTGGAAATCGATTCTATGGCGTTTTGCTGGAAATACATTTGACGTAGCGCCGGTTGAAGCGTTCT
>DASRIZ010000629.1:0-42288 GCA_035649735.1 Blastocatellia bacterium
GCCGACATCGAAAGCGAAGGAAGAAAGGTTGACGCCTCGACGCTCGAGTACATTCATCATTCCAAGACCGGCGCAATGATCACCGCGTCAGTTGTCATCGGCGGAACCGTTGGCGGTGCGAGTAATGATCAAATCGACAGACTTCGGGAATATGGCCAGCGGATCGGGCTGGCATTCCAAATCGCGGACGATATTCTGGATGTAACCTCGACGAGCGAGGAGCTTGGAAAGACACCGGGCAAGGACCAGGCGGCTAACAAAGCCACCTATCCCGCTATCTACGGGATTGCCGCCTCACAAGCACGCGCGAGCGAGCTAGTGGCCGAGGCAGTCAAAATCGCTTCAAGCCTCGAGCTTCAGACAAAAGTACTCGAAGACCTCGCCCGATTCATCATTGCAAGAAGCTCGTGAGGTCGCTATCTTTGTTAACGCCGCTTCAGGAGCTGCAAACTTTCAGGAGAACAAGGGTAATTATGAAGTTGCTTTCGCAAATAAACGATCCGTCCGACATCAGACGACTTCCGCAATCAAAGCTGCAACCGCTCGCGGATGAAGTCCGCGAGTACATGATCGAAACGCTTTCAAAGATCGGTGGTCATACCGGCGCGAGCCTCGGCCCGGTCGAGCTGATTATCGCGCTTCACTACGCGCTGGAAACCCCTCGAGACAAACTGGTTATCGATATCGGTCACCAGGCCTACGCTCACAAGATCCTAACCGGACGCCGGGATCAGTTTCCCACCATTCGACAGTACAACGGGCTGAGCGGTTTCCTGCGCCGCGAGGAATCCGAATACGACGTGTTCAACGCCGCCCACGCCGGCACTTCGATTTCGGCGGCACTTGGTATCGCGGCCGCGCGCGACTTAAAGGATGAGGACTTCAACATCGTCGCGTTTATCGGTGACGCCGGGCTGACGGCAGGTATGGCGCTTGAAGGCATCAATCAGGTCGGGCATTTGAAAAAGCGGATGATCATCCTGCTCAACGACAACGAGATGTCGATCTCGCCAAACGTAGGCGCACTCTCCGGCTATCTCAACCGGATTCGCGGGGCACGGCCATACAACGAGTTTAAGCACGAAGTCGAAGAGTGGCTCAAAGTTATCCCGGCTTTCGGGGAGTTGATGCTGTCGAGCGCGAAGGCTGTTAAAGACACTCTCGCGCGAGCATTTATTCCCGGTTCACTCTGGGAAGAGCTTGGGCTCAAGTATATGGGTCCGATTAACGGCCACGACATAAACTCGATTCTACAAACGCTCGAAGAAGCGAAGAAGGAGTCGGGGCCTGTGCTGATTCACGCACTGACGGTGAAAGGAAAGGGCTATGAGCCGGCCGAGCGCGACAAAGCTGCCTGGCACGGCACTTCGGCTTTTGAGATCTCAACCGGCAAATTCATAAAGGAACCGGCAACCGCACCGGCTTATACCGCGGTGTTCGCGCAGGCAACAATCGACTTGATGAAGGAAGATGACCGCATCGTAGCGTTGACCGCGGCGATGCCCGACGGCACTGGGCTCAGCAAGGTAATGAAAGAGTTCCCGGATCGCACATTCGATACCGCGATCGCCGAACAACACGCGGTAACCTTCGCAGCCGGTATGGCGACCGAGGGCTTGAAACCGATTGCGGCGATCTACTCGACTTTTTTGCAGCGGGCTTACGATCAAATATTCCACGATGTGGTGTTGATGGGGCTCGATGTTACGTTCGCGCTTGATCGAGCGGGTGTTGCCGGGGCCGATGGGCCGACTCACCACGGGCTGATGGACTTTGCTTATTTGAGACCGATGCCCGGATTTGTGATTATGGCGCCAAAGGACGAGAACGAGCTTCGGCATATGCTCAAGACCGGCGTTTTATACGACGGGCCCGCCTCTGTTCGGTATCCACGAGGCAGCGGCGTCGGCGTGCCTATGGATGACAAGATCGAGGCGCTGGAGATCGGCAAGGCTGAAATACTGCGCGAAGGCTCGGATGTAGCGATCCTCGGGATAGGTTCTGAAGTGAGTTACTGCGTAAAAGCGGCGGAGAGGCTCGCGCTCGAAGGTATGAACGTCACCGTAGTCAACGCACGATTCGTGAAACCGCTTGATACCGAGCTAATTCTCGCATTGGCGCGGTCGCACGGCGCGATCGTCACGGTTGAAGATCACTATTTGATGGGCGGCTTCGGGAGCGCGGTGATGGAGCTGCTTGAAGAACATCACCTTGATGAAGTACGGGTAATGCGTTTGGGGTTCCCGGACAAGATCATCGAGCACGCCAGCCAGAGCTTGCTGCTTGCGAAGTATGGGCTTGATGCAGATGGTGTTTACGCGCAGGTCAGAGATTTCGTCGCAAGCAAATTCAGCTTCGAGCCGGTTTATAGCAGGTAGGAAGAAGCAGAAGGCAGAAGGCAGAAGGCATCTGCTTTCTGCCTTCTGCCTTCTGCTTTCTGCCTTCTGCCTTCTGCCTTCTGCCTTCTGATTTACTGCGTTTCTCGCTTTAGCTGCGCCTGAGTCTCATCAAAAAAATGCGTGGTGTGTTCGGTTACACTTGGAGGCGGTTCGGCTGAGGATTCAAAGTTACTTCGTGCCGGTTGACGTTCTGTCACCGGCGCCGTGTCTTGATTGAAGACTGGCTTCGGCTCTTCCAACAAAGGAGGCGGCGTAAACCGCGCCGTTAATGTTGCCATCGACTCTCCAAAGAACGCCGCGTAGGTGATCTGCGCCAGGCCCTTCAACACCGGCAGTAATGCGATCATCCAGATTATTCTTACGAGCGGCTCAATCCCATGGACCCTACCCTCGGTAGCCTCTGCTAATCGGTCAAGCAGACCCTCGTTTAGTGCGGTCTGACTAAGGTAGTACAGCAGAACACCAAGACCGGCTCCCCAAAACAAGCTGACCAGGCCGTTTCTGAGATTGTGCTGCCAGGAATACGACATGTATTCCTTAGGCTTTGGCAGGTTTTGACGTCGCGCTTCTTCGCGTGCCTGCCTCTTGATCTCACGGGTGATCCGACGCTGTTCTCTAATCTCCTCGTGCGGTCCGTGACGCTCGCTTCCTTTTGCGCTGGCGCCGCTCCAGCTCGTTTTCCAGCTCTGCGCAAAATCTTTGGCGTTCCTCGCGAGCGCTTCGACGTCGATTCCAAACGGTCCCTGAGAGCTGTCGCTGCCGCTCAGCGCGTTGTTGATCAACTGCAGATTGGTTCCGCAGGCTTTGCAGAATCGCTGGGCTTCCAGAGACTCGCCGCCGCATTTTGGACAGAACATTTCGCCTCCCGGTTCAAGTTCACAGTACAACCTTTAGGTTACCTGCTTTAAGACTATGTAAGCCGAAGGTTGGACCTTCTTGTCATCGTTGCCCGATTATACGCTGTGCTCTTTTTGATTCAAAGTTCCCGGCTTAACCCTTCGCGGCCCAGCAACTGAAGTTGAGAGCCATAAGACAACCGTTCGCACTCACTCAATGAATCTCAATTCACGCTTTCTGATTCTATGCTCATACGCCAACTGTAGCGGGATAGTTTTGAACTCGGATAAGCTATTTGCAGGGAGGTAAGGTCTATTAGGCTTAGAGAAGCAAAACGCCATGTCCTTGCGCTTTCGGTAATCATCTTGCTGGCGGCGATGCCCTTAGCGGGCTGCAAGCGCTCAGAGGTACCCGTCCCACCGACCGTCACTGAACCTGTCGATCTTTGGAAAGAAGCGGCGACCAGGGTCGAACAGGATCGAGGGGAAGCTATCGGACACAGCGCCATGGTGGAAATCCCAGAACAACTCAAGCATTACGTAGATCGACGGCGCTTTCTGGCGGTGCAAGCCGCAGACACCCGCGCGCGCACGAATGACATCTCCGATGACTTCGCGGATCTAGTACCGCTGATCCAGCGGAGTGAACTAGTCGAGATGAAGCCTCTGGGTTCGAATTACATTCTCTACGGCGTGGGCTACAGCGTCAGCGGCGAACCGTTCGCGCATTACGATAGCAGCTCAAGGCAGACTATCCCGCTCGCCGCGAGCGAAGACGCGTTTCAGAAAGACGTCCAGCAAGCGCTGGAGGCAGTCAAAGAAAGCACCGCCAGCCTTGCGAGACTCGAAGCCGAATTGCGACGTGCTCGCAAAGGTCAGTCCCGGCGGCGAGCTACTCTCTTGAGAGAAGTTACAAAAGCGCGTAGGTCACTCGCATCGACAAAGGCGAAAACGAGAGTAGTAGCGGCCTTCTACGCGGACCCGGAGCGGCGCAAGTCCATACTGGCCGAATATCAACTGCTCTCAGATCTGGCACGTGACTTCGGTGGCGAAGCTTACGATCTGAACAACTTCGACGCTCGTCGCCGTTTGAAGATTCGTCTTCTCAGCTTCATTCGTCCAGAAGCACGCGATGTGCTGACTCAGATCGCTGATGCCTACAAATCGAAGTTCGACCGCCCGTTACCCGTCTCTTCGTTGGTGCGTCCAGTTCAGTACCAGCAGGAACTCGCGGGAACTAACGCGAATGCCGCGCGAGGCCCGACACCGCCTCACTCGACCGGCTTGGCATTCGATCTGTACTACAAGTATATGAGTGGAGCCGAGCAGGAGTTTTTGATGTCGGTCATCGCAAATCTGGAAGACGAGGGACGGGTCGAAGCGCTCCGCGAGACGCGAGATCATATTCACGTGTATGTCTTTGGGAGCGGAAGGCGGCCGGATGAGAAGCTGATCGCAAGCGTGATCGCGGAAAACCAATCCAGGAATGCCGGCAAGAAATCACGAGCCGCCTCTCGCCGAAAAGGGACGCGTCGAAATCGTGCGCGTTGAGGATCAACCTAGAATGGCAAAGGAGCGTGCAGACAAGGTCTTGGTGGAGCGCGGGCTCGCGGAGAGCCGAACCCGAGCGCAGGCGCTTATCCTCGCCGGACAGGTGCTCGTGAGGGAACAGCGCATCGAGAAGCCTGGACAGTTAGTCGAAACTGATGCAGAAATCCGTATCAAAGGCGAAACGCTTCGATACGCCGGACGAGGGGGGTTGAAGCTTGAGGCAGCTCTACGAGAATTCAACATTGATGCAGGAGGCAAGAATTGTATCGACGTCGGCGCTTCAACCGGCGGATTTACTGACTGCTTGCTCCAAAACCGTGCCGCACGTGTGTGGGCTGTGGATGTTGGTCACAATCAGATTGTGTGGCGTTTGCGGCAAGACCCTCGGGTGGTGGTGCTGGAAGGTGTGAACGCCCGCAATCTGAATCCCGAACAGTTCACGGTTCGCTTCGACCTCGCGACGGTTGATGTTTCATTTATTTCGCTAATCAAGATTCTTCCGCCGCTCCATTCTTGTTTGGCGGAAGGCTCCGATTGCATTGCGTTGATCAAGCCTCAGTTTGAAGTAGGCAAGGGCGAGGTCGGTCGCGGCGGCATCGTAACCGATGCAGCAAAGCACCGCCGGGTGCTGAAGGAGATAACCGGCGCAGCACTCGGATTTGGCTTTCATCCGGTTGGTTTGATTGATTCACCCATCCTTGGAGCTGAGGGCAATCGCGAATTTCTTATGCATCTAAAGACTGGCGGTGACGACGGGGACGACACAGCGATTATTCATGATTTGATCGATTCACTCACAGGTTGAATCAGAGTAGGCGTCGCGTGGTGTCTAGGAGCAGGCGGCCTCGCCGTAGGTTGAAATTGATGGACCACTCGGCTGAAGCCGGTGGTGTCTTGGCAGCGTGTCTTAAGCAATCGGCTCCAGCGCCGATACCTAGTTCAATCGAGTGTGAATCCCCGTCAACTTGTGCGCCCCATTTGCGGTGAGATAGATTAATCGATCTCGAAACCATGCGTGCCACGTTCACCCACCTCATAGGTCCCCAAAAAGGAACCCGTGCCAAGTTCGACGACGACAGAATCTCGATCGGGCGTGCGCCCAACAACTCGCTCTGCCTTGGAGACGCAGCGCGCAGAGTGTCTTCCCATCACGCTGAAGTCATCCAACAAGGCGACCATTTTCTGCTGCGCGATCTGGGCTCGACAAACGGGACGATGATCAACGGCCGTCGCGTGATGGTCAGCGAATTGGCGGCCGACGATTTGATCGAATTCGGCGCCGGGGGTCCCCTGTTGCGATTCGCTATCGAACGCCCCGAACAAGAAGATCTAGTTGAAACAGTCAGCAGGGATCGAGAACCGGACCGGAAGTCATCGAGCTCGGGGGTTCACATCGGAAACCCCGGCCAGCGCCCAAATGCCGGCTCGAAAAACAACACGAGGCTCATTGCCGCTCTTGTAGCAGCGATGCTGCTAGGCGGCGTCGGCGGAATTGTCGCATCTTCCAGACTGCGCGCGGGCGATCAGGACTTGATGAGCTTCGCGGAGATTGCCGAGCTAAACCGACCGGCAGTCGTGCTTATTCGAACTGAGTTTGAGCTTGTTGATTCGAGCGGGCGGGTAGTCACTACCGAAGCGCGAACCGGTTCAGGGTTCGTAATCGCCGATAGCGGATTGATTGTCACAAATCGTCACGTGATTCGCGATTGGGAATACAACGCTCCACCTCCGGGGACCACCGGCCGGATGACAAAGATCGAAACAATTCTGCCTCATCGAACGCTTGAAGAGGCAATGCCGACCGAGGTTTACAAGCTCGGGCCGAATCCTGCTGTTGATGTGGCGATCCTTCGGATCAGCGCGACTAGCCTGCGGCGAGTCCATGGTCTGGAGCCCGATCTAAGCAACATAAATCCAGGCGACGAAGTTGTCGTTATCGGGTATCCTCTTGGTCTGGACCTGTTGCAATGGACCAAAGACACTACGGCCGATCCATCGCTTTCAACGGGCGTCGTAAGCCGCGTAGGACATGATTTTATTCAACTGAACTTGCGTGCTTATCACGGTAACAGCGGAGGGCCGGTGTTTAATCGAAGGGGCAAGGTAATCGGGATCCTCACCGGAAACTTTGGCGGCGCCCAGGACATTGCGGTTTGCACGCCCATAGGCGCAGCGCTCGAGATGGTGAAAGAGGAGGTTGGTTTGCAAAGGCGACAAGGCGCGCCTCCGGTCAAACAAGCTGACATTTTGTCGAGAGTTCGCATATGGCGACCATTCTCCGCCAAATCTACTAGAGGGAAATGATAATGGCAGATCGCCCACAACGCAGCCAGCACCAAAAGACCTACGAAAAGTTTCAGCCTCCAAAACGAGTGCTGCTGGGACCCGGGCCGAGTCCGGTTGAAGACCGCGTGCTCGAGGCGATGGCGGCGCCGGTGCTCGGACATCTCGACCCGCTCTTCCTTCGCTGCATGGATGACATTCAGGAAATGCTCCGGTATGTCTTTGAAACCGACAACCGGGTTACGGTTCCTATCTCAGCGACCGGAAGCGCCGGGATGGAAGCAGCCCTGGTCAACATCATCGAGCCGGGCGACGAAGTCATCGTCTGCATCCACGGGGTGTTTGGCGAACGAATGCTCGACATTATCGAACGAGCCGGCGGGAAGCCGGTGATTGTCCGCGCGGAATGGGGCCAGGCAATAGATCGAAAGGACATCGAAGCGGCGCTTGACGCGTCAACACCACGAGCGCTGGCCATCGTTCACGCCGAAACCTCGACGGGGGTGCTGCAGGATCTGACCGGGTTGGCGGAGCTTGCGCATGCTCGCGGTGCTTTACTTGTGGTAGATGCGGTCACATCACTCGGCGGGCATCCGGTGGGAGTCGATCGCAACGGGATCGACGTTTGTTATTCTGGGACTCAAAAGTGTCTTGGCGCTCCGCCCGGTCTTTCGCCTATTACGTTCTCAGAACACGCGCTGGAGCGGATTCGCGCTCGAAAATCAAAGGTTCAGAGCTGGTATCTCGATATGACGATGGTCGAGAAGTATTGGGGAAGCGATCGTACGTATCATCACACGGCGCCGATATCTATGAACTACGCATTGAGGGAAGCGCTTCGAATCGTTTGCGACGAAGGGCTCGAAGCTCGATGGCGCCGGCACGAGCTAAATCATCGCGCGCTAGTTGCAGGGGTTGAAGCGATGGGACTCCAGATGAATGTTGCGCGGGAGCATCGGCTTTGGAGTTTGAACGCCATCCGTGTACCGGACGGAGTGGATGACGCCCGTGTGCGGGGACGCTTGCTCAATGACTCGAACATTGAAATTGGTGGCGGGCTCGGTCCACTAAAAGGCAAGATCTGGCGAATCGGGCTGATGGGGTCGGGAAGCTCGCGCGAGAATGTACGGCTCGTCCTGGATGGGCTTTATCGGGCGCTCAACGCCGAAGGGTTTTCGTGCCCTTCGGGTGTCGGAGCCGCGGAAGCGTTGAACGCTCGATGAATTGTGTCATCGGTATAATGGTGAATTGGCAAGCGAGCACAGGGGAGAGATCAGATGACTGATGCATTCGAGCGTCACAAAGACCAGAACAGTGGTCAACATCCGGTGACGCTCCCGCCGACACTATTTCTGTCGCGTAAACTATTATTCAACCGCGAAGCAAGCTGGCTCGAGTTCAACTGCCGAGTGCTTGAGGAAGCTTTGGATCAATCGCAGCCGCTCCTGGAACGCGTCAAGTTTATGTCTATTTTTTCGGCTAACCTTGACGAGTTCTTTATGATCAGAGTCTCAGGTCTAAAGGAACAGATCGACGAGGGTGTTACTGACCTTTCGCTCGACGGTTTGACTCCGGCGGCTCAGCTCAAATTGATCAACGAGCGTCTGCGGCCCATGCTGGTACAGCAGGTTGCGTGCTTCAAAAACGATCTGCTGCCTTCGCTGGCTTCACACGGAATAGTGATAACCCCTTACCGCGCGTTGTCTGATCGCGAACGACGCGCGCTGTCCATATACTTCATGGAGAACGTCTTTCCGGTGCTCACTCCGCAGGCGGTCGACCCGAGCCATCCGTTCCCATACATCTCGAATCTCAGTCTTAACCTCGGAGTGATGATAGAACCCAACGTACCCGCGGACTCGCCAGATGCACCGCCGCCTCGGTTCGCGCGCGTAAAAGTTCCCCCTCTCGTCCCCAGACTTGTCCCTGTTGGAGGAGAACAAAGCACCGAGTTTATTTTTCTCGAAGAACTCATTGCAGCCAATATCGACGTCCTTTTCCCGGGGATGCGGGCAACTGAGTTACACGCATTCAGAGTGACGCGCGACGCGGACATCGAAATCCGTGAAGACGAAGCAAACGATCTCTTGCAGGCGGTCGAGCGCGAATTGCGCAAGCGGCGATTCGGAACGGCGGTACGGCTCGAGGTCGCCGCTTCGATGCCCGGTGAAATGGTTCGTTATCTCGCCAGCTCGTTGCGATTAAATGCCGACGATGTTTACACGATTGATGGTCCGCTGAACATGCCGGATCTCATGGCGCTCTACAAGCTTGATCACCCCGGATTGAAGGACAGGCCGCTGGTTCCCGCGAATCCTCCGGCATTCAGAACCGAGGAATCGATGTTCGACGTCATCAAAAGACACGATGTCCTCGTTCACCACCCGTACAACTCGTTCGCACCGGTGGTCGATTTTATCACCGCCGCGGCGAACGATCCTGATGTGCAAGCCATCAAGATGACGCTGTATCGAACCGGGCCCGATTCACCCGTCGTTAAAGCGTTGATGGAGGCTTGTGAGAAGGGCAAGCAGGTCGCGGTGCTCGTGGAATTGAAGGCGCGGTTCGATGAAGAAAGCAACATCGAGTGGGCGAGGCGCCTGGAACGCGTTGGCGTTCACGTTGTGTACGGGATGATCGGACTAAAAACTCATTGCAAGCTCGCGCTTGTGGTGCGCCGCGAAGGCGACTCGCTGCGGCGATATCTTCACATCGGCACCGGCAACTACAATCCGTCGACCGCGCGCATCTACACCGACATCGGATTGTTCACCGCGGACGAACACTTTTGCGCGGACGCGACTGAGCTGTTCAACTATCTGACTGGCTATTCGAAGCAGACCGAGTATCGCCGGATGCTGGTTGCGCCGGTCAGTCTGCGAGAAAGGCTGACTGAAATGATCGAACGCGAGATCGCTCATCACAAGCAGGGACGGCCCGCGCGGATCATCGCCAAAATCAACGGTCTGACAGACACCAAGCTCGTGCGCGCTCTTTATGAGGCCTCGCAAGAAGGCGTGGCTATCGATCTGTTGGTGCGCGGAGTTTGTACGCTGAGACCTGGCGTGCCCGGACTTTCAGATACAATCAGAGTCACCAGCATCGTCGGTCGCTTTCTCGAACATAGCCGAATCTTCTATTTCCTCAACGGCGGTGAAGAAGACATCTACATCGGCAGCGCCGATTGGATGCAACGCAACCTCGACCGGCGAGTCGAGCTGCTGGCGCCGATCGAGGACCCTCGTTTGAAACAGCACTTGAAAGATGAAGTTCTGGATGTGTGTCTGCGCGACAACGTTAAGGCGAGGCGTCTTCAGACGGACGGGAGTTATGAGCGCGTGCGCCCCGCTGAAGGTGATGAGAAAGTCGATTCGCAGAGTCGTCTTGTCAGTTATTACGCATCCGTTTGACGTACAGCTTAGGTTGGTATGGCCGGCACCAGGTTTAGCCGCCCGACGGGCCGCAAAGGAGACTTGTGAAAAGAACGCTGACAGCGACGCCTCTGGCTATCTCGCTTGCCGCCATCTTGTTTGTTGGCGCCGCCACTCCGGCTGCGGTCTTTCAAAGAAAGAGCCCGTTTGACGGTACGTGGATCGCGAACATCTCGAAGTCAAAACGACATCCGAATCATCTCTTCAAGAGCGCCGCGCTTACCTTTACGGTTTCAGACGGCATTGTGACTCTCAGCTATCGCGGAGTAAACATGTCCGGCGCGGAAGAAAAGGGAATAACTACTTTCCATCCGGACGGGAAAGAACACCCGCTAGAAGGACTGCCGGGCGGTCTCGAGGTCTCGAGATGGCTGACTCCACGTATCCTTAAAACGGTCGCGACCAAAGACGGCAAGGTGATCGGCCAGAGTACGTTTGAAGTCTCCGGCGACGGAAAGACGCTGACTGCAAACCTCAGCGGCACCGATGCAAGCGGAGCCAAGTTTGAGCAAGTCATTGTGTGTGACCGCGAGTAGCGCGAAACGCAAGAATGCCAATTATGACAAAACTGACTCGTCGAACAATGCTGAAAAGGGCTGCTGGAGCAGCTTTCGCAATGCTCGCTGCGCCGATGATCAACCGCGCGCGTTATCAATTATTTGCCTCTTCGCCAAAGGAATATTCGGCGCGAGCCATCGATCTGGTGACTAGATCCACGGTCATCGACATGCTAAGCCCGTTGACCCTGGACTTTCCCAAACAGGCGAGATGGTTCGCCAATCCCGAAACGTTTACTCTTGCGGATCTTCAGCCGTTCAAGGATTCGGGCATCAATGTCTTTCACATCGGCGTGGGTATGGGCGGACCCGAAGCCTATCTTGAGACGCTCAAGTTCTTCGCATCGTGGAACGGATTTATCGCAAGCCACACCGATCATTTCACGCGAATCGACAGCGCGGGCGATCTCGAGCGGGTCAAGAAGTCAGGCAAAATTGGGATCCTGCTGGGATTGCAGAACTCCGAGCAGTTTCGAACACCCGCCGACGTCAACTTCTTTTACGGGATCGGCCAGCGAGTCTCGCAGCTAACCTACAACGCGCGAAATATGATCGGCAACGGCTCGACCGAACGTCGCGATGAAGGGATAAGCGATTTCGGCGCCGCGATCATCGGACGCATGAACGCGGTGGGAATGGCTGTTGATGTGTCTCATTGCGGCGACCGCACGACTCTCGACGCCTTCGAGATTTCGAAGAAGCCTGTGCTGATTACACATTCAAATTGTCGCGCGTTGGTGCCGGGGCATCCGCGCTGCAAGACCGACGAAGCGATCAAAAAGATGGGCGCGGCCGGCAGCGTGATGGGGATAACCGGCGTGCGAATGTTTGTAAAGGCTGACGAGCCGACTACGATCGAACACGCGCTCGATCACTTCGATCACGTGTCGAAGCTGGTCGGTCCGGAGCATCTCGGGGTTGGCAGCGACATCGATTTGGATGGTTACGACGATATGCCGCCGGAAGCCAATCGTCAGCTGCGTGCAGGCTACAAAGGCAGCTACGGGTTTAGAGAAAAGATTGACATCGATGGCATCGATCATCCCAGGCGGATGTTCGATTTAACCGAAGGTTTGATCCGTAGAAAATACAGCGACAAGGACATCGAAGGAATACTTGGCGGCAACTTTAAGCGGGTCCTGTCTCAGATCTGGGGTGTGTAGCGGATCTTCATGGTTCTCATCTCTGTGCTTCTTGGCGGTTCTTGGCGTCTTTGCGCGAAAAGTCTAGTGAAAAAAGTTTTTCCAATCCTCGCGTTCCTGCTGCTAGCTTGTGTCATCTGGATTAAATCCGATTCGGCGTTAGCCAGAGGATTTGTCCAGGATGCCGAATTGAGCAGTCCGCGATTGTCTGCGTTGAGGAAAGAGATCCAAGGCGGCAATCGGCAGGCGCTCGAACAATTCTGGCAGGCGGTCACAACTCAAGGTGCCCCGCTCGTCGAACCGATCATTGGCGACGACCGTCACGTGTTGCTGACTTTTTTGTGGCGTGCGAAAGAGGAAACCAGAAACGTGGTTGTAGTTGGCGGTGTGGCCGGGAATGAATTCAGCGAGAATCAGATGAGCCGCCTTCTCGACACCGATCTGTGGCACCGCACCTATAAAGTTCGGAACGACGCCCGGTTTAGCTACCACCTCTCGCTAAATGACTCCCTGGTCCCGTTTGACAAGATCGATATGACGGATCAGAAGATCGTGATGCAGCGCATCTCAACGTATAAAACAGATCCGCTCAATTCGAAGGCCTATCTCGGGCTTCCGCCCAGCTCGCTTGTCGAGCTCGCCGAGGCCCCTCCCCAACCCTGGATAAAGCGATCACCCACCGTGCCTGCAGGCAAGATTGAAGAGAAAAGAATTAAGAGCGCGATCCTGGGAAACGAACGTAAGGCGTGGGTCTACACCCCGCCGGGATACAAGACCGACGCTGAGCCTTACGCATTGATGGTCTTGCTGGACGGCATCGCTTATACGCTGCTTGTGCCGACGCCCGTTATTCTGGACAACCTTCTGAACAAGGATCTAATACCGCCGATGGTGGCAGTGGTACTCGACAATCCGACACCGACGAGCCGCAACGACGAGATGCCGTGTAACCCGCGGTTCGCTGACTTTCTGGCAAAAGAGGTGGTTCCGTGGGTGCGTGAGAACTATCACGTAACAAAAGACGCGAGTAAGACTATTGTTGGCGGGTCCAGCTACGGCGGGCTCGCGGCGACCTTTGCCGGGTTCTATCATCCCGAGACCTTTGGGAACGTGATCTCGCAGTCCGCGTCATTCTGGTGGAAGCCGAAAGGAGATGTCGAACACGAGTGGCTCACCAGGCAATTCGTCGCGAGTCCAAAACTGCCGGTGCGGTTTTATCTCGATATTGGTTTGTTGGAGACCGGCCCCACACCGGACAAAGGGCCGAATATGGTCATAGTGAACCGGCATATGCGCGATGTCTTGCAAGCGAAAGGTTACTTTGTTCACTACCGCGAATTCAACGGCGGTCATGAGTATCTGAACTGGCGTGGAACGTTGGCTGACGGATTGCTGGCATTAGTCGGAAAAGTCCCGAGTGATAAGAAGTGACAGTGATCGAAGAGCGGAGACTTATCCACGAATCCCACCAACTGCGTTGGTGGGCTGGAGTTTGGACATTTCGCTCGCCAATTTCAGCAAGACAACAAAGGATAGCCGCGTAGCGGTGTCCTCTCGGTAGCTTGCTTGTGTGGAGTGGGCGACACCCCTGGGCCGCATAGCGGTTACCTATTTTGACTAGAAATCGATTTTGACGCCCAGAGGTAACCGCTATGCGGCCCAGGGGTATCGCCCACCACTAGCTACCGAGAGGACACCGCTACGCGGTTACCGCCAACGCAGTTTGTCGACGACAGACTAACGATCGTCCAACCCCCAACTTCAGTTGGGGGTTTCCACCAACTGCGTTGGTGGGATCCGGAGGTCGATTCGCTTGAGCAATAAAAAGGAAGAGAAAAGCGGGAAGGCTGCCGACGCAATACGCACATTCATCTGCATCGAGATCCCTGATTCAATAAAGTCGCGAATAAATAAACTTCAAGAGACCTTGCGGAAGATCGACGCTCAAGTTAGTTGGTCTAAGCCGTCGAACATCCATCTGACCGTAAAGTTTCTTGGCAATGTCGAGTCGTCACGCATTGAGCGTGTCAGCAAAGCGCTCGAGCGCTCGGCAAGCGGGATCAGCCCGTTTGAAATCGAAATAGGCGGCGTCGGCTGCTTCCCTTCCCCTCGCAGCCCTCGGGTGTTGTGGGTAGGCGTATCGACGATTCCCGATCAGCTCCGCCAACTCCACGCGAACATCGATGAACAGCTGGAGCGTGAAGGCTTCGAGCGCGAGACACGAAAGTTCTCACCTCATCTAACTCTCGGCCGGATACGCGCGCCGCTTAACTCTGCCGAAGTAGCCGAAGCGCTGATCGCAACCGGCTTTGAGTCGGAAGCGTTCATCGCAAACGACCTGATTCTGATGCGCAGTGACCTGAAGCCCACCGGTTCGATCTACACTCCGCAAACCGTCATTTCTTTTTTGTGACTCAGCGCGCCTTCAAAAGGCCCCTCAGTTTACAAACGCTGGGATGCGCTGAGATACTATTTCGCAACCTGTGCGTTGGTTGGCGACATATTCAGGGAACAAAAGATGGCGAGAGTTGAAATCGTAGCCGCGGTGTTGACAATTAGCGACTCGGCTTCACGAGGCGAGCGCGAGGACCGATCAGGTCCGGCGGTGATCGCCGAAGTTGAGAAGCTGGGCGGGCGCATTGCCGCCGCTGAAATCGTCTCGGATGATCTCGACCTGATCTCGGCGAAGGTTCGAGAATTTGCGGACCGGGGCGATGTGAATTTGATCCTCACCACCGGCGGAACCGGATTCGCGCCTAGAGACAACACCCCCGAAGCTACGCGAGCAGTAATCGAGCGCGAGGCTCCCGGCCTTGCGGAGTTGATGCGGTATCGAAGTTTGGATGAGACTCCGCTGGCGCCGCTGTCGCGCGCGGTGTGCGGCATACGCGGAAGAACGCTGATCGTCAATTTACCGGGAAGCACCCGCGGCGCGGTTCAGAACTTTACGGCTATTCGCAGCTCGCTCCCGCACGCCATAGGTCTATTGACCGAACAATCCAAGAAGTGTGCTACTTAAAGTGTTATTGAGGTTCGCAGCCAACGCCGTCAAGCGCCGCCATCACACCCACGAACAAGCAACCATTGACCTATGACTGATAAGCTCATTCACGCGACCGCGGCAGGCAATCAAATCAGATGCATGGCCGCGGTCACGACTTCACTGGTCGGCGAAGCCTGCCGGCGCCATCGCACTTCACCAACGGCATCAGCCGCGCTGGGACGCGCGCTTACCGGTGGGCTGCTTCTTGGATGCGGCGTAAAGGACCTCGAAAAGATCACCGTTCATTTCGATTGCGATGGCCCGATCGGCGACATAGTCGCGCAGGCCGAACCAAGCGGCAGTGTTCGCGGATATGTGTCAAATCCGGAAGCTGACGCCATCACGATGAATGAACGCGGCAAGCTCGACGTGCGAGCGGTAGTCGGTAGCGGAAATCTCTACGTTACTCGCGATGCGGGTTTCGAAATCGGATTGATGAAAGAGCCCTACCGAGGCATGGTACCGATCGTTTCGGGTGAGATCGGGGAAGACTTTGCCTACTATTTGGCGAAGTCCGAACAGGTGAATTCGGCCGTCAGCCTTGGGGTGCTGATGACTGTTGACGGAGGTGAAGCAAACCAGACCGGGAATGAGGCGTTGACCGCCGAGTTCGCGCTCGACAGCCTGCGTGTGTCGGCGGCTGGCGGATACATCGTACAGATGATGCCGAGCGCGGATGACGGGCTGGCTGCACATCTCGAGCGCAACATCTCCTCCGCACCGTACGCTACGGACATGGTACGCGATGGTCTCTCGCCAATTGAAATGCTGCAAGCAGTGCTGGGCGATCTGGATTTATTGGTGCTTGAACAAAAGGAGCCGCGTTTCCATTGCCAGTGCTCAAGAGAACGCGCGCTGTTAATCATCTCAGCTCTCGGCCGCGAAGAGATAAAGGACATGCTCACGAAAGACAACGGCGCAGAGTTGATCTGTCACTTCTGCAACGAAGCTTATCAACTTAACGCCGATGAGCTGAGTGAGTTGTTAAAGGGGCAAGATTCGTTACACAAAACTCCGCTCAACATCGCAACAAGCTAAGAACGGTCGCCCGGAACGAGCCAGACGCTTGATCCGGGCGATGACCCTAACTTCGCAGAAGCTCTCAGGCATCTCAAATCTCAGACAACGGTTCGACGCCCGGAGAGTAGTTGAAAAAGTAAGACTATGGCGGCGACGACCAGTAGCAAGTGGATGAGTCCTCCACCCACGCCCCCAACCATGCCTAATAGCCAAAGAATCAGTAACACCACTAGAATTGTCCAAAGCATTCTCATTCCCTCCTGTGATCTCAAAGGTTCGCTATCGCTTCTCGTAAGTCAATCAGAATCGACGATGAAGCGCGCTGCGTTGTCGTAAAGTCCGACATACGATGATGCAACCATAATGAGGGCAACCCTTATACCACGTCGTCTAGCCTTCAAAAGCGCCATTGAACCGCTAGCAACGACTATCGTTGATTGTTTTGATACAGACGAGTGACTCGCAATAGAACAGTCCTCTCCTCTCAAAGGCCGCGCGTGGTAGATGCTAGTCTTGAAAATAGACGCAATGAGTGAAATGGAGTACCGGATTGCTTGCGAACGCCGATCTTAGCTTAGCGGCGAGGTGGAAAGGGGTATCAAAGCTCCCTGAGAAGCCGGCCGATGCGGCGTTGCAGGTTTCGATAGATCACATCGATAGGCTGTGCCGCGTCGACCACCTCAAACCCGTATTCGTCGATCATCGAGTCAAAAACCGACAGCATACGAGTCTGATATTCGGCAAAGCTATCATAAAGATCGTCGCCGAGGTGAATGTCCATCCCGGACTCCCAATAATCGAACCCGGTAGGACTGCTCAGCACACGCGGGATCAACCCGCCGATGTTGGCGCGCAGATAGAATACGGAGTCGGGTTTCAACGCCAATCCGTAACAGGCTTTTATCCAGCTTGGCTCGAGACCACGGACAATCGAGCGTGCAATCAGCGAGTAAATGTAGCGGTCGGTTAGGACAATGAACCCCGCGCGCAAAGCCGGTATCATCTCGTTCTCGAGCCGGTCGGCAAAATCCGTAGCATAAAAGAGCGTCAGCGAGATCGGACCGAGAGTGATTCCCGCCTTGGCCTGTTTGATCCCCTTGCCTGCGAGCGCCGAGCGGGTCATCCCGGTGTCCAGGACAGCATGTCCGTTCGATTCGAGCCAGGCTTTGAGCATCGCAACCTGCGTTGATCGGCCAACCCCATCGGGGCCTTCGATGACAATGAGCCTGCCGCGAAGTTCCGACAGCTCAACGGCGGGCAAGCCCTCGTCATAAAACTCGAACTTGTGATTGTTCGGTCGATTTTCCAAGCTTTGATTCAGTCCTCTCGAAAATCGAAATTCAACAGCGGACGAGTTGGCAAAGGCCGCTTTGGTACGTCGACCAGTTCGCGCTCGACGATGGCGCGCACCTCGTTTTGCTGTTCCTCTATCGAACGAGTGGCATCGATCACCCGAAGTCCAAATTCATCGACCATCTCCTCGTATTTCCGACTGATCATCCCCTGAAACAGTTCGAAGCTCTCTTCAAGATCGTCGCTCAAACCCAGATCCATTCCGGCTTCGTAGTATTTCAGCCCAGCCCGCGCGCTGAGTATTCGTTTGAGCGAAACGTCGAGCGGTACTCGAAAATAAAAAGCAATTGTCGGTTTGACCGCGAACTTGTACAGCTCACGCACCCAGAGCGGACTAACTCCGCGAGCGGTGTCTCGGGCAAAAGCGGTGTAGATATAACGATCCGCCAGCACTATTGCCCCCGCTTTCAATGGCGGGATGATGTGGCGTTCGATCCGATCCGCGAGGTCGGTAGCGTGAAGAAGCGAGAAGGTTGTGGGGGTCAGCATCTGCTTTTTCTTGCCCCGTCGGGTTGTCTCCTTTACGAGCGGAGAAGAGTTCCATTCGCTGAAGAACACCATGTATCCTTCGCGCCTCAGCCACTGTTGAAGGAGGCTCAACTGTGTAGATTTCCCAGACCCGTCGATGCCCTCGACTATGAAGAGCTTGCCGGGAAACCGGTGATCGCCGTACATTCGCATTAGGGAGAAGTATAAACAACAAAGTGGGACTCGGCCAAATTATTATGCTTCGACGACCTGGCTGGTTACTAACGCTCCTGGCGGTAATCCTGATTGCCGGCCCGCTCACGCCCCTCGGCGCATCATCAGCGAGGGAAACCAGTCTCGCTCGCGACTCACAAGCTGAGTCCGCATCAATTGTCGAACATCAACTTGATTTCTTCAGCTTCACATACGAAACAATTGAAGGTTCTACGTTTAACTTACGCGATTACGTGCAGGGCAAAAGGCTGGTGATCGTCGAGTACCTGGCAGGATGGTGTCCTAACAGCAATCGAAACGGCCACATCATACAGCGTCTGTGGACCAAGTACCGCGAGCGCGGGCTCGGTGTCGTCGGAGTCGCTGAATACTCGAGCGTAGACGAGTTGAAGATACATATCGGGCGTATTGGCATTGACTATCCGATTGCGATTGAGACGAGGGCACGCGATCAAAGAAAGGGCTCATTGCATTACAAGTACCGCCGGGCGGCAGGTGATAACCGAAAGTGGGGGACGCCGTTCTATGTGATCATCGAAGCGCGAGACGTCGCGCCCGCGACGGCTGGTGGCCCGCTCGCCCGAAGGGTGTACACGGTCTCGGGTGAAATAGTTGAGGACGAGGCCGAAGAATTCATAAAACGGAGTCTGGCAAAGTCTGAATCGAAGTGAAAGGTGATCCGCCCGGGTATTTGGCGAGCAGTCTTAATGAGCTAATCGTTTCAGTATTTCTTTAGCTAACGCGGCGTAATCTTCGGCGCCGTCGCTGTTGGGAGAGTACTCAAACACCGATCTGTGGGCTTGTTGCGAGTAGTCCAGCTCGGTTCGCTCGCGAATCAGCGTGCGAAGAACTCGTCCATGAAAAAGTTTTTTCGCTTCGTGTCGAACTGATTCCGGTCCCGCGCGGCGAGTAGTGTAGAAGGTCATGACGATACCGGTTCGTTCGCTGTCGATTCTGGCATCGCGAGTGTGGGTGTCGACGAAATCAATCATTTGCTCGATCGAGCGCAAACCCAGCCACGTGGATATACAGGGTATCAACAGATAATCTGAAAGCGACAACGCTGCCGAAGTCAACCGGCCAAGCTCCGGTGGACAGTCGAGTAGGATGAAGTCGTAGTCAGCGTCTCTTGCTGAAAGTGCGTGTCGTAACGGCGCCGTAAGATCTCCCAAACCATCTGAACTGACGATAGTCTGCCAAAGCCGCCGGCCTCCGCTCGGCAAAAGCCAAACGGTTTCGCGGATGTGATTCGGAGTGAAAGTTCCGTGTTCGAGCGCCGACGCTACAGTGCTTCGCGCGTGCTCGGTGTTGGCGATGAGTCTGAGATTGTCTTGCGGATCACAGTCAACCAGCAGCACTCTCGCGCCGGCCAACGCCAATCCAAAGCCGAGGTTCCATGTCGTGGTTGTCTTCCCCGTCCCTCCCTTGGTGGCGGCAATCGCTATCTTCTCGCTCATTTGTGATTAACCTGGCCCAGCGAAGGAAGCGGCTTACACAGACTAAAGTCTATGCTACTAATGAACTACTTCTCGAGAACCGGTTCGGGAGTTGGCACGCTGGAGAGTTGCGCTTCCACTTCAGTGTCGTGCGGATCGGTAACGACCCGTAGACTCTGTATTCCCCGAAACGCAAGGTAGTGGTTATAAAACACGATTACCAGACCGACGACCGGAATCGAAAGAAAGATTCCGATCAGCCCGCCGATTTCAGCTCCTGCGAGGATTGCGATAACCACCACCACCGGGTGCATTTTGATTCCGTGTCCTACTATCTTCGGATAGATGAAGTAGTCTTGAACCAACCGGAGAACCGCGAGAAACAGTGCGACCATCAGTGCGGTCTTCACCGACACCGTCAGCGTCAAACCGAAGATGACGACCGCCGAAATCAACGGACCTACAAGCGGGATGAATTCGAACAACCCCCCGATTGCCCCCATCACCACCGGATAAGGAGCTCCGATCAAAGTCAGCCCAATCATCATGACCGAGCCAACCACGAGACACGCGGTAATCTGTGCTCTTATATAGGCGGCGAGCGTGCGGCTGACGTCCATCAGCAGCCAATGCGCGCGCCGCTGGAGCCTTTCGTTTGGCAACAACGCGACCAGGTTTTGCTCAAAAGAAGCCGCATCTTTGAGCAGAAAGAATGAAAGTATCGGCACCAGTACAGGCCACGTCAGGTACTGAAGATAGCCCAGCGCTCCCGCCAGAAAACCCGTCAACCATAGTGCTAACGAGTTTGCCAGTTCGCTCGCTCGAGCGAAAACTGCATCCCGCCACTGCGGCGGCAGCCTCACGTGCCGCATCCAGCTGTTAGCGTCGTTGAAAATCTTGTCGACGCTGGCTTTGGCGGACGTAGCATAGCCCGGCAGGTCCTTCGCAAGATCAGCCACCTGTTGGGACAGCGGCGGCCAAATGAGTTGGACGCCTCCGAACAACACAACTGCGATCAGCAAATATACCAGCGCAATAGCTAGTGGACGCGGGACGCGAAGCTCGTGTCTCGCAATGTAGACGGGCTGTTCGAGCAGATGAACAATCGGCGCAACCAAATAGCAGAAGAAAATCGATACAACCAGCAGCAGCAGCAGCGTCCGAATCTCAAATAACAACCAGATCGAAACCGCCAGGGCGGCAAGCAGGAACAGAACGCGGACTATTACCTGCGTCCACAGTCGAATCATCTCGGAGTTCTGATGCAACTTTTCCTTCAATCCCGCTTCCTAACTGCGATGGAAATTATCTTCGGCGAGTATACCACGAAGGTCCAACGCTGTTGCCGCAAACAACAAAGCGCGACCCGACTGATGACGGGCCGCGCTCACATCTTTGCCGAGCCCTAAGGCTTAATTCCTCCGCACATCTCCTCCTCGGGCCGCCGCGCGGATTCGACGAATGTCGTCGGCTAACGCCTTGGCTTTGGGAACCTCTGCGAGCGCGCGCTGGAGCTGCGTATCGCTCTCGGCGAGCGCCGCTCGAGCGTTCTCTTCGCCAAAGGCCGCCGTAGCCACTTCATAGCGGATTCGCCGTTTGAGCCAATCCGCATCCTTATCGATTCGCGTCTCGTCGACCTTTAGTTCCTTGCGTTCGCGGACAAAACTCTTAAACGCTGCCAGCACCTTGTCGGTGACCGGATAGTCTCGCACGGTCAGGCGATGCTTGTGATCGCACGGCCCGTCGATTTTAAACTCCGGTAGTCCCGGGATCTTACCGGCAGCAAGAACGCGGGTGAATTGAAAAACAGGTTCGATCCACGTTCGTTGAAGCTCAACCTCTTGAGGTGGAAACTTCACCAGCACATCGGGCTGGATCCCTCCGCCCCCGTAGACTGTCCTTCCGGTGTCGGTGCGCTTTTCTTCAGTACGCTGGACCGCGTCCTTATCGCCTCGCTTCAGATAATAATCGTAGAAAGATCTGTTGGCGTACTCGCGCTGGATTAGCCGTCCGCTAGGCGTATAGAAATGCCCGGTTACCAGCCAGAGCCCGGAACCATCGGACAACGGGAACACGCTTTGAACCAGTCCTTTACCAAAGCTGTTCTCGCCAACTATCACCGCGCGGTCATGATCCTGCAGCGCTCCGGCGACGATCTCTGAGGCAGACGCCGATCGGGAGTTGATCAGAACGACTATTGGAAACTCTTCAGGGGTGTTGTTGCTGGCAGTCTCCTCGCGTGTCGGAAACACCTGAGGACGCCCGCGTAAGGTCACGATGGATTGGCCGCGAAACAAGAAGAGATTTGTGATTTTTTTCGCTTGATCGACCAGTCCGCCGGGATTGCTTCGCAGATCTAGCACCAGCGATGTCATACCCTGTTTCTGCAGTTCCGCCAAAGCTGTGCGAATCTCGTCATAGCTTGTGAAGTTAAACCCTCGGTCGAAGTTGATATAGCCAATACCGTTCCCGGTCATATAAAAATTCGTTACTGAATCCAGCCTTACCGCCTCACGAACGAACTTGAATTCGATCGGGGCTGGAGCGCCCAAACGCGCGACCTTTACAGTGACGCCGGTGCCCTCGGGTCCAATGAGTTTGTTGGAAACTTGCTGAGACGTCCACGTTTCGGTCGATTCTCCATTTATTTCGACGATCTGATCACCATAACGGATCCCGCCTCGATGGGCCGGTGTCGCATCGAAGGGGGACATTATGTAAACCTTGTCGTTTCGTTGAGCGATGGTCGAGCCGATGCCCGAATAACGGCTGCGCTGGTCCTGTTGAACCTTCTCCCATTCCTTGGGATCGAAATAGTTGGAGTGCGGGTCGAGCGTGTGCAGCATTCCAAGTATCGAAGCCTTGGTTGCTTTATTCAGATCGATCTGCCCCGCGTAATTGTCCTTCGCCACAATGATCGCCTTAGCGAAATCATCTGCAATCCGCTGTCTTGTAGGCGAATCATCGGCTCTTTCTCCTTGTAGCCGTTGGCCCGGATGCGCGCCCGCGAAGGTAATCGGAATGACCAGCGCGGCGACGATTAGCCAATATCGGTTTTTCAATTTCATCTTTAGATTTCACCTCTGGAACAACATCACGAGTCACGGGAGTCGGATTCTCGCAAGCCGAGCCCAACAGAGCTCACAAGAATCTTAGCTGAAAGAGATTCGCGAAACAACCGAAGCGTCACCGAAGGGTCAGCAAGAGACCGAAGACGTAATCCCCAAGTCCCCCAAACGGAAGGTTGGGGACGGTTCACTCCAGCCTACAAAGCGATGCGCTGTGCGTGCGACCCTAGGAATCCCCCAACCGGGAGGTTGGGGATGGTTCACTCCAGCCTACAAAGCGACGCGCTGTGCGTGCGACCCCGGGAATCCCAACCGGAAGCTCGCGGATTTCGGGAGCCGCGCCGGATGTGCCGCTTGTAGGTTGGAGTGAATCATCCCCAACCTGCCGGTTGGGGATGATTGCGCGACCAGTTTCGCGCGGTTCTAGTTCCTTCGCGGCTCTGCGTCTCGCGAGCTTCTCAACCTGCGAAGGTCTTCAGCCATTATTCTGGCGGTTGGTATTTCGGTGATCGCTCGCTGCATCTGCAGATCAGTCTCCAACAACACCTGATATGCTGTCTCAACTCCATAAGCTGCGGTCACCATCTCATATCGAATCTGCCGCTTGATGAAGTCGGCTTCCTTGTCTACGCGTGCGTCCTCCAATTTGAACTGCTTATTTTCGCGCAGAAACGTTTTGAATGCCGCGAGAACCTTATCGGTGATTTGATACTCATTGGGTTGAAGTTGGTGACGATGATCAGCCTGTCGATCAATCTTAAATTCAGTGAATCCTTGAATCTGGCCGGCCGCCAGTTGGTGAGCAAATTCGAACGCCGGATCGAACCATATCCTCTGAAGCTCAAGCTCGCGCTGGGGAATCCTCACTTTCACCTCGACGTCAGGATCGATCCCTCCGCCGCCGTAAACCGTTCGCCCTGAGTCGGTTCGCTTTTCGTCAGTGTGGGTCCCGTTCTTGTCGCCACGCTTGAGGTTGTAGTCGTAGAACGAGCGCCCGCTGTAGTCTCGTTGAATAAGACGGCCGCTTGGTGTGTAGTAATGACCTGTTGTCAAAACGAGGGCCGACTGATCGGAAAGCTGAAACGGGCTCTGCACAAGCCCTTTTCCAAAGCTGTTTTCACCAACCAGACGCGCGCGATCGTGATCCTGGAGCGCGCCCGCGACTATCTCTGCTGCTGAGGCGGATAACCTGTTTATCAAAACAACGATCGGGTAGTCTTCCGGTGACGAGTTGTTGGCCACAAACTCGCGGGACGGAAAGACTCCCGGACGCCCGCGCATCGACAGTGTTTTTTGACCTCGATAAAGGAACAGGTTCGAAACGCGATGCGCTTGGTCAACCAGACCACCATGGTTGCTGCGAAGATCAAGTACGAGCGACGTCATCCCGCGTTGTCGCAGGTCTCCGAGGGCTCTATTTACCTCATCAAAAGTAGTCGTATTAAATCCGCGTTCCAGGTTGACGTAACCAACGCCGTTGCCGAACATAAAGTAATTCGCGACCGACGGCAGCGGAACGGATCCACGAGTAAGCTTGAATTCAAGTGGTTTATCTACACCTAGCCGCGCTATCTTGACTGTTACCGTAGTGCCTTCCGGGCCGATGAGCTTGCTTCTGACCTGAGCCTGGGTCCAGCCATCGGTCGACTCGCCGTTAACCCCGGCGATGTGATCGCCATACCGAAGACCAGCCTTAAATGAAGCCGTCCCGTCGGTTGGCGAAACGATGTACACCTTGCCGCTATGCTGAATAATGGTCGATCCGATTCCATAGTAGCGGCTGCTCTGATCGTTCTGGAATTCTTCCCATTGCTGACGGTCGAAATACATCGAGTGCGGGTCCAGCGTTCGCAGCATCCCGGTAATTGAGGCCTTGGTAACTTTATTGAAATCAACCTGCCCGGCGTAGTGATCCTTTGCGACCAGGATGGCGTTGCTGAAGTCATCGGCGATTCGCGCTCGCGCCGCAAAGTCAGCCGGGCTCTGACCGGCTGATCGTTGTCCAGGGTGCGCACCGGCAAAGGCAAGTGGCAATACAAGCGTCAACACCAACAGCCAGTGTCGCTTTTTGAGTTTCATCTGGGCCCTCTCGTATGTGGTACTAACGCGCCGGCCGCCCCGGTCATGTCGCGTCGCAAGATACCTGCCGATTTTACAGGATGGGCCATCGGAAAACAACAGTACGTAGACTTGAGGCTTGTTTGAACGGCTGTTGCGCTTCTGTTACGTTAGTGAGCGATTAACAGACCACATGTTCAGCAACCGCAAGAAACTCGTAATGTGTCAGGTATGCCGAGGTTTGATTGAAGCCTCTGTAAGAACCTGCCCGCTGTGCGGAAGAGAAGCCGTCCCCGCGGCTCGCGTTGCCTCCGCCAGTTTGACCGAGACCGGCAGTTTTTTCTCTCTGACCATCCTCACCATAAACATTGTGCTGTTCGTGCTCATGTCGATCGTGGAGGTCCGCAACGGCGGCACCGGCGAAGCTTTCATCAAAAGCGCAAGCAACGGCGTGCTCAACGATTTCGGCGCGCTGGTCCCCTCCCTGGTTCGTGAAGGACAGTGGTGGCGATTGGTGACCTTTAACTTCCTGCACATCGGTTTGATGCATTTGATGTTTAATGGGCTGGCGCTGTTTACGATCGGCCCTTTGGCCGAAGGCATCTTCGGGTCCCAGAAGTTCGTGTTCGCGTATGTAGGCACGGGAACTGTCAGCGCGTTTGTCTCCTACCTGTTCCTGCCCGCCGAGAGCGCCGGCGCATCAGGCGCGATATTCGGGCTGTTTGGGTTGCTTGCAATGTACGGCTACAAGCTGGGCGGCAGTCTCGGTCGAGACTTAATGAGACGGATGTTGATCTGGGCGGGCATTGGAATCCTGTTCGGCTTTTTTATGCAGGCTAATAACCACGCTCACGTTGGCGGGCTGCTAGCGGGCGCTGCGCTGGGCTTTGTGTTGCCTCCAGATGCGCCGTCGACTGTCAAATCGGCCGCGAGCTGGAACGCTGCAGCCATTGCGTGCGTTGGAATTGTCGCAATCAGTTTTGCGATGGCTGGGCGTGTGTACGGCTCGGAGCAGCAGAAAGGAAACCAGCGCGCCGCGGTGTGGCGCCGATTCCAAAACGCTCGCGAGTTCGCGCAAGTCGTTGGAAAAGCCGGAGATTCAATCGAGGGATCGTTTAATCTCAATCGTGAACCCGGCTTGACTCGAAATCGCATGGTCGAAATTGCAGACCAATTCCGGCGGATCGCCGGCGAGCTCGAAAAGGCTCCGACGATCGACGAGCAAGGCGGCTCAATCAAAATTCGGTTGCTTCAGCTGCTCAATAAACGTGCGAAGGATTTCGACCAGGCGACGACTGACGCAATGATGGCCGCTGCAATATCCGTCGACCGGCAGGCATTTGACGCATTGTTCAGCGATTACTCCAATTGGGAAGACAGCGCCATAGAGGAGTTCAAAACCTTCATCGAACGATAGCCGGCCCGATTCATCCGGTTAACAACTCAGTCCAAATCGAGACACACAATCCCGTCAATGACCTTGAACCCCATCGCAAACGAGCCGCAGCTGAGACCCTGTCCGGCTTGCGGAAATCCGACGCCCGTCGAAAGCGCCTCGTGCGTTCACTGCGGCGCGGTCAATGAAGATGCCCAAAAGGCCGCGCGCGAAGCCGCTACCGAACACCGATTTCTCAGCGCGCTGTTTACTCGATCAAATCACTTCACGATGATTTTTATAGGCATCAACGTCGGCGTGTTCCTGCTGATGGGCCTGGCCGGCGGTTTTGCTTTGACCTCAGTCGATCCCGAATTGTTGAGAGGTTTCGGGGCAAAGCAAAATGATCTGATCGCCGAACACCACCAATACTGGCGAGTCATTACATCAATCTTTATCCACATCGGATTTATCCATCTGTTCCTCAACAACTACGCGTTATGGATCATCGGTCAGGAGATCGAACAGATTTACGGTTCGGCCCGCTTTGTCGTTTTGTATCTCGCAACCGGAGTGATCGGTTCCATAGGAAGTTACTTGTTCAATCCAGACGCAACATCGGCCGGCGCCTCCGGAGCAATCTTCGGTCTCTTCGGTGTGATGGCTACGTTTGCTTTCAAGTACAGAAAAGAAATCCCGAAAACGTTGAGCCGCGACATAATGAGGCGGGTGCTTCCTATCATTGCGGTAAATCTGTTGTTTGGGTTTTCAGTCAAAATTGTGGATAACGCAGCGCACATAGGCGGCTTGCTGGCTGGGATTTTGCTCGCAGTGGCGATTCCTTATATGCGGCCGGGTGAAAAACGGGCTCCGTTAGGTTGGCGCATCGCGCAAACGACCTCTCTGGCCCTGATTCTCGTTTCGTTTGTGAGTGCGTTTCGTGGGTACAGCGGACCGCGGCTCGCACTCTCAAACCTTACTCGTCGGACCGCTTCGAGTGTGATCGTATACTCAGACCGCATCCAGGAGGCCGACCGGTTGTTAGTGGACTCCTTTCGATCCCTCGACGCCGCGCTCGGCAGCGGGAACCCGAATGTCGATCTGACTTCGGCTCTCGAATCCCTCGAGAGAGCGATCAAGTCTCTTAACTCGACCCCTCGGATCGATGCTGACTCAGACAAATATCGCCAACGGCTGCTCGACTTACTCGTCCAACAGAAGCTGCTGTTAATAGGATTCTCCCAATCGTCGACAACGGATCGGGCCCAGCTGCGCGAAAACAAGAACGCGATCATCAATCAGCACAGTCGGTTCGTTTCTGACTATGGCCAATGGTTCCCCGGGTTCTTAAAGGAGCACGGCTATCAATTGAAGGACCGTGATCAATGAATTTTCTGGAAGGTTACGTTTCAGATAACAGCTCTATATCGAGTATTGGTACTCGCCGCTCGCCGTTCTTGAAGTAAGTCTTTGCGTGCCATCCAAACTCTGGGCGCTGCTGTTGGACAGAGTCTTTGCCCTGAGCAATCGGACGAACCTTTTTTGGCTTAAGCGCAAGAACACCGTCAACGCGATCTGCCAACAGTCCCAGTTGCGCATCTCCCTTCACAAGAATCAATCGCCGTCTCGACGAATGATCGTCCGCCTTTAGCCCGAGGTCCATCACAACGGTCATTCGCCCTCGGACGCTGGCGATACCGGCTACGCCGTCAGGCGGACTCGGCAGAGGCGTTATCCGGGGACAGTCAACGACGCCTTCGGTGTGTTCAACACCGATTGCGTAAAATGCACCGCCAACTTCGAACATCAGCACCGAGAGAAGGTCCTGTTTACCGTCCGCAACGTCATCCCCGAGCTCGACTGGGAAAGCGGCCATCATCAGCCGAGCATTGGCGGTTCTGTCGTTAATCGATTTAGGCATTTCTTACGCGCCGGTCACGAAACAAAAACAAACTCTTTCATAGCCGCATACTTCGAAGCACCAGCAGGCTGGGCATGTCCAAAACAAGCGCGACGTCTCCGCCTTCGAGATCAACGGCGCCGGAAATGCCCTTCAGCTTGCGGCCGACTGAACCCAGTGACTTCACTATTATTTCGCGTTGCTCGTCGAATCGCTCAACCGCAACGGCAACATTTCTATCGGCGGCATTGGTTATGAGTACCGGTACCTTCACCGAACCGTTCCCCGCGGAATGTCCTTCGCCGTTGTGACCGGCGGGTTGATGCAGCAGCCGGGCGCCCCCCAACCCGAGCGTATATCCAAGCTCGACAAGCGGAATGGTCCCTCCGCGCCACGCGACGCTTCGTCTGCCGTCGCGGCCGAGTATGTCTTCGGGAGCGAGGTAAAGCAATTCGATGATCTGGGCTACATTGATGGCGTATCGCCAACCACTCGCGCGCACGATAAATGCGGAGATCATTACCAGCGTGGTGGGAACCGCAAGATCAAACCTGGTCCACTTCCCTTTCTCGGACGAAATGCGGACTTCGCCGCCCAGCTCGTAGATTGTCCGCTCCACCGCGTCGAGTCCGACACCGCGGCCCGAGACAGCCGAAATCTGATTGGCAGTTGAGAAACCGGGACGCAAGATCAGCCGAAGGGTTTCCTCTGCGCTCAAGACTTCGTCGGGCGCGATCAATCCTGCTTCAACCGCCCGGTGCCGCACTTCGGCTTGGTCAATCCCGTTTCCGTCATCGCTGATCGAGATAACCGCGCGCGTCCCTTCGAGCCTGGCTTCGAGAGTGATCTTGCCGCGGGCCTTCTTACCCGCAAGCCTTCGCTCGTCGAGAGACTCCAGCCCGTGATCCAAAGCGTTGCGTAGAACGTGATAAATCGAGTCGGCAACCCGATCGACGATTACCTTGTCGAGCTGCGTTTCGCGCCCGATCACCTCGACCGAAACTGATTTGCCGAGCTCGCGTGCAAGCCGCCCGGCGAGCCGCGCGGCGCGCGTGAACGTCTGCGCGAGCGACACCATTCGAAGCCCAACCAGCCGTTCTTCCAATTCGAGGAACTCGCGCTGCATCCGGCGCGCGTTGAATCTCAAATCAAACCGTTCGCGCGCGCCAAGTTTCGCGGCATCCAGGTACGTTTCAGCCAGTGACGTGAGCTTTTCTATACCGATTGACAGCTCGTGGGCGAGACCGGACAACTCGTCGATCTGTGACATTTCAACCCGAACGCTTGGCGATAAAGGCTGCAGGGATTCTTGCGCAAAACCGGGAGGAAGAACCGCGTCCATTTCCCCGGAAGCGTCCTTCGCGCTTCCGCTCCTGCCGGGCATGATTCGGCCGGCTGCCCTGAGCGCCGCGCCGGCTTTGCGCCAGGGCGACCGTTCGAGCCTTGAGACACGACCGCCATACGGCGCGACAATGCGTTTGACGTCCGATTCTTTGAGCGCCGCCGCAAACACCAGCTTGAATCCGACAAGAGTGTCCGCACTAGTTTTCTCAGGAAGAGTAGTGATGAGTTCGCCGGCCTCTTCCAGCCGGCCGACTAGTGCGCGGTATTGTGTATCGAGCTTGCCGATCGTGAAGGTCACGATGATCGCGTAAAACGATCTGCCGGCGCGAACGTTTTCATTGACTCGATGTTCTTCATATTCGGTCAGCAGCGCGCGTTCGCTGCGAGAGAGATTGAGCATTTCAAGACCGGTATCCTCTCTCTTTTGGCGTTCGCGAGATTTCAAAGTAATCGAAGCCAGGAGCTGGCGAAGCCGTTCGAAGTCCTCATCAGTTGACTTTCCGCGAGCCGCGCCGCCAACCAGAGCGGCAAGACCGGCCCCGGCCTCCTGCAAGGCAGCGCTTGTTCGTTCGTTCATCGCGAGCTGCCCAAGTCTCAGGTCATCGAGTATGTCTTCGAAGTCGTGCGCGAGTGACTGCACTTCCGCAAGTCCCATCATTCCGGACAGACCCTTTAGAGAGTGAACGGTCCTGAAGGCTCGATTGATGAGGTTGGTATCGGGGCTGTCGCCGGCTCGAGATGCCAGCGAGTCGAGATCGGCCAGTAGCGAGTCAATCAATTCTTCCGATTCGGACAGGTACTCACTCAGAAGCGCCTTGTCGTCGATCAGGCTATTTGTGATTTGTGATTTGCCATTTTTCATTTGTCATTGAAGGCCACTTACAGTCGGCGACAAATAGAAAAGAGGAAATGATAGAGGGAAAATCGCTAATTAAGCAAAGGGCGGGGGTTCATGGCAGACCGTTTGCGGCAGACGCCGACTGGTTGCTTTCAAGATCGCGTTTGATCGCATCGAGTATGCCGTTTATGAATTGCGTTGCTTCGAAGGTCGAAAAGCGCCGGGCTATTTCGAGCGCTTCGTTTATCACCACGGTTTTCGGCGTATCCGCCTCGTAGAGAAACTCGTAGATGGCCAGGCGAAGGATGTTGCGATCGACCACGGCCATTCTTTTGATGCGCCAGTGTTCGGCGCGTCGTTTTATCAGATCGTCTATTTCGTCGAGGCGAGAGATCGCGCCCAGCGCGAGGTTATTTGAAAAATCGCGAGCGACATTGCCCATATCATCACCGAACGCTTCCCAGTAGCTGCTGGCCAACTCGTCAACGCGCGGCTGTGAAATGTCGTATTGAAAGAGCATCTGTAAGGCGCAAATTCGCGCCTTACGCCTTGCACCCATAGTTCAAAACCTGCTGCTAACTAAAGTGTTACTCTAAAGCGCCCAGCTTCAGAATTCTCGATACAGATTGACAAGCTCGACCGCGGTCATCGCGGCGTCGAATCCCTTGTTTCCGGACTTCGCCCCGGCGCGATCTATGGCCTGTTCGAGATTGTCCGCTGTCACTACTCCGAGAGTGATGGGGAGGTTCGTTTCTAGAGAGACATTCGCGACGCCTTTTATCACTTCCGCCGCAATGTATTCGTTGTGAGAGGTTTCGCCGCGAATCACGACCCCGAGACAAACGACCGCGTCATACTCGTCGCTCATCGCGGCCCGCTTCGCCGCCATCGGTAATTCAAAAGAACCGGGGACGCGAATGATTGTAATTGCGTCGCTCGAAGCGCCGAGCCTTTCAAGCGCGTCAACTGCACCGCCAATCAACCGGCTGACTATAAAGTCATTCCAGCGGCTTGCGACAATTGCCACCCGAAGCCCTTCTGCGCTGAGTCGCCCCTGGATCGTCCTAGCCAATCAGCCTCTCCTCTTTTCTGGCCTTGAGCTTGTATCGCTCGCCTGAGCTTTACCGAATTCGATGTTGCGGTTCGCTCTCGATTCAGTTTCACCGGCCATTTCTTTCAATCATCAACTGCGTCACGAGTATAGGTTCGTGGTGAATGGAGTGTCAAGGAAACGCTCCAACGCCTACGATTAGAGTGGGTCAGTTCGAAGGTCGGCTACTTGGATTGCGCGCCGCATATTTGGACTGCGCCGCCCTTTACCGCATTTGACGATTCTCGCATGCGAGGCGGCGCTTTTCCCTTGCGCTCGTGTTCCAGTGGTTTCCCGCCACAGTCGAAAAGCGCCGCCACACATGCAAAAGTCACCAAATGCGGAAGTGGGCGGCGCACTCCAAATAGGGCTCTGAATCCAAACTGACCCACTACCCTACGATTGCTTCTCTACGATTGCTTCTCTGGACACTCGAAAAGCGCATCTGCTAGTTTACTGCCGGTGTGCTCCCGTAGCTCAGCTGCATAGAGCGTCCGCCTCCTAAGCGGAAGGTCGCGCGTTGGAATCGCGCCGGGGGCACCATTTCAATCTCCCTCAAGGACTCGATGCTAGTCGATCTCCTCACTGAAGTGAGTTCGTTTCGCAGCCTCGAACAGGCGATGGTCTGGGCGTTCGCCAGAACCCCGCCCGCGCAGTTGCTCAACGTTGTCACCCAGGATGAATTCACTCACGATGTTGTCATTCAGGTATCGCCGGGAGTGTTTCTCGTGTTTGACACAACCTGACTTGGCGCTGTACGAGCGGTCGCTCTGTTGGATCACGAGCCTGATGCAGACGAGTTGCTAAAACGCCGCGTTGATGCCGGCTGGGTCCCGACTCCGACTCGCATGCAAAAGGGCGATGTCATATTGGGACACGCGGCGTGTCAATTCACTCAATCCTAGAGAGCTCTGAGAGAAGAATGGCAAACTCTTTATTCGATCTATCAGGAAAAACAGCAATCGTAACCGGCTCGACCAAAGGCATCGGACGCTCGATCGCCGAAGCCCTCGCGCGCGCCGGCGCAAGCGTGGTCGTCTCCAGCCGAAAACTCGACAAATGCGAGGAAGTCGCCGCAGCCATCAAAGCCGAAGGTTTTCAAGCGACAGCCATACCGTGCCACATCGGCAAGCGAGAGGATGTCGAGAACCTCGTCACCGAGACCCGAAAGCGCTACGGTAAGATCGACGTTCTGGTATGCAACGCGGCGGTCAATCCCTACTACGGACCACTGTCGGGCTTGACCGATGATGCGTTCACCAAAGTCATCGACTCAAATGTCCGCAGCAACCTCTGGCTCTGCAATCTCACGATCCCCGAAATGGCTGAACGCAAAGATGGCAGTGTGATTATTGTCTCAAGCATAGGCGGTCTAAAAGGCTCGCAGCATCTCGGCATCTACGCGATTTCTAAGGCTGCCGATTTTCAGCTGGCTCGAAACCTGGCCGTGGAGTGGGGGCCGAAAAACATCCGGGTCAACTGTATCGCCCCCGGGCTCGTCAGGACAGACTTCGCTCGAGCTCTTTGGGAGAACCCGGAGACGCTTGCAAGGGCTGAAACCACGACTCCGCTTCGACGGATCGGCGAGCCGGATGACATCGCGGGCGCCGCCGTTTTCCTAGCATCACGCGCGGGAAACTGGATGACTGGACAGGTCATCGTTATCGACGGCGGAGTAACGATCGGCCCCGGGTAGGAACTGAAGAGACTCAAAACTCCCAATACCCCCAACTGAAGTTGGGTGTGTTGCAGCCTCGACGCACCAGATAAGCACCTGAGACGCGACACGTTTGACAGTCCATCACGCGGGCGTCCATACTGAAACTAACCTGGACGCTGAGTGTGCGAGTCCTCCGAACTCAGAAAACGAACAAGGGAGGAACGCACAGAATGGACAACGATAAAGTAATCAGCACCCTCAATGACCTCATAGAAATCTGCCGCGACGGACAAAACGGGTTCAAGGAAGCTGCGGAAAACGTCAAAAACCCCGACCTAAAAAGCTTCTTCAATGAATGTTCCACCGAACGTGCCCAGTTTGTCAGCGACATTCAACTTGAAGTACGCCGGCTTGGCGGCGATCCTCAAAAAACCGGATCAACTGCCGGGGCTCTTCATCGCGTGTGGATGGATATCAAAGGGACGTTTACCGGGAAAGACGATCACGCGATCTTGAGCGAATGCGAACGCGGCGAAGATTCAGCAGTGGAGGCTTACCGTGAGGCAATCAAACTGAGTCTTCCGCTAACTATCCAGCAACTGCTCGAGCGTCAATTCCAAAGCGTCAGGCAAACTCACGACCGTATCAAACAGATGCGCGACGCGAAGGCTGCCGGCTCGCAACGGTAATTAGAAATTTAAAACTTTAGAATATAGGACCTATAGGTCATATAGGTCCTATATTCTTTTTTGCTCGCACCAATCTGAGAAGCGTGGTTTACTAAGCGCCATGGTTGATGCGGGCGCCCAGGCTCCGGGCTTTTCTCTCACTCGCCTCGACGGGACAATGGCGCAATTTGATTGCGGTCCGCTCTCTAAATGGCGTTTGCTCTTTTTCTTTGAGACCGACTGTCCAACTTGCCGGCTCGCCATCCCGTACATCAATCGTCTCGCTCAGGAGATCGGAGATAGATCCGAGATTATCGGTATATCTCAGGACGCTGCGCCGCCGACACGCGAGTTGATCGACCAGGCTCCAATACAATTCCCAGTAGCGATTGATAACGACCTCACCGTTACAAAGCTCTACGATCCCGTTGCGGTTCCCACCCTATTTCTTATCGATAGCGATGGACGCATCGCTAAAACCCTCGAAGGTTTCGATAAACGGATCTTGAATGAGATTGCCTCGGAGATGGCCGGCGCATCAATCACCATAGCCGAGCCCTCCGACGGCGCTCCCAACACCAGGTTCGGGTGCACGTCGAGACATCTCGAGCCCCAGGCGGACGGAGAGCTTGCCACCGCGGCTAACCCGTATGCCAAGCGAGGCGGTCGCGCTTCACGCATCGAACTGGACGATTCGATCGATCCATTTGAATACTGTCTGCGATTCGGCGATCCGCTGCCGGTCATCCCGCCAACAGTCGAACGAGTCGAGCGAATACTCAAGGAAACTTCATATGCTCCGGATGAAGTCATTGCTCATATCCCTCCAAACTATGGCGCTGCTACGGTCGAAAAGATTGCAGCCAACGCAGTGATGGCGGGTTGCAAGCCCGAGATGATGAGGATGCTGATCCCTCTAGTGCGAGCGGTGTGCGATGAGCGTTTTAACATTCACGGGGTTCAGGCGACGACTCATTTCGCCGCGCCTTTAGTGATAATCAATGGGCCGATTCGCAAAGAGCTTGGGTTTGCGTGTGGAAGCAACGTTTTTAGCAATGTTGCTCGCGCTAACAGCACCCTTGGCCGCGCGTTTCAGTTGATACTGACCAATCTTGGAGGCGCGCGTCCGGGTGAGATCGATATGTCCACGTTGGGAAACGCGGGCAAGTTTTCCTATTGCATCGCTGAGAATGAAGAGCAGAGTCCCTGGGAGCCGTTGCACGTCGAAATGGGATTAAGACCAGAGCAAAGCGCACTCTCGCTGTTCGCAGCTGAATCGCCGCACGGCGTTAGCGAGCACATGGCGCGCGAAGGGAAAGAGATACTCAAAGCCATCAGCCGGGCGCTGGCAACCGTCTGGTCCTACAGGGTGTGTGCCGGAGTCGAAGCATTGGTTGTGCTTTGCCCCGAGCACGTAAGAACAATGAGTCGCGACGGCTTTACAAAACAAACCGTGCGCGAGTTTCTGTTCGAAAACACCGGCATCCCCATGCGTCACTACGAATCGGGGGCCGGCGAAGGCACTCAGCACGTTAAGATCTACAAGCAAGGCGTCATCGATGGCGAGCGGTGTTACTTGAAGTTCACGGACCCTTCTGCGATCAAGTTGCTGGTTGCCGGGGGGACCGCAGGCAAGTTCTCGGCGGTCATCGGAAGCTGGGCGGCCGGCCCGCGCGGCAGCCAAATGGTCACATATCCAATAAGCACCGGTCCGTTGTTCTAACATCTTCGAAGGAAGACAAATGCCAACAATACTCGTGAACCCTCTCGACGAAACTCCGCGCGTATCTTCGCCAGCGGCGCCGCGGCTCGCTAGCATGACCGGCACGACCATCGGGCTGCTGGACATCAGCAAACCCGGCGGCAACATCTTCCTCGATCACCTCGAACAAATGTTAAAAGACAGCTACGGCGTGGCTCAGGTTGTTAGAGCAATGAAACCTACGTTTACCAAGCCGGCTCCAGACTCGGTGATCGCGAAGTTCATCGACGCGAAATGTGACGCAGTAATCGAAGCGCTTGCCGACTGAGGTTCTTGCACGACGTGCAGTTTGCACGACACAACAAAACTCGAGCGACTCGGGATACCGGCGGTTCCGGTGGCCACTACGGAATTCATGACCGCGGCCCGGGCGCAAGCAAGCTCGCTTGGCAGAGCGGATCTGGACGCGGTTTATGTCGCTCATCCGATTCAGGATCAAACCAGGCAGGAGATCGAAGCGAAAGCTGAGGCCGTTCTGGAAGAGATTACGAGACGGCTTGTCGGTTCTTAGCGTCCTGGCCCTTTCTTCTTAGCGTCTTGGCGGCCCTTTGCGACTTTGCGCTAAGAGAACCATTGCGAAGGGGAAGTTCAGCGCAAGACGCAAAGGACCGCCAAGACGCTAAGATGAAGCATATTGACGTAACGCAGGGCGGGGCCGCATCGTAATACGGCTCAACGGCAACGCAGTAGTCACGCCGTCTGATTCGTTTGCTATCAAATCAAGACATCTCTCAGGAGGATTCGAGCTATGCTGCACATACGCGCATTAGAGCGCCCCATCCAACGCGCAGTGGTCATGGTTTTCTGCTTCAGTCTGGGTTTAACCCCGGTCGCATCTTTCGCGCAGGAGTCTAAAGCGCCGGCCGACACTCGGGTGACCAGGGCAAACTACGATCTGGCGTCGCGGTGGACGACGGCCAAGATAACCAAACTGGTGTTCGATACTGCGGTAACGCCGCACTGGCTCGAAACCGGGGACCGCTTCTGGTACAGCTACGAAACAAGCCAGGGCGAGAAATGGTGGCTGGTTGAACCGGCAAAGAAAGCCAAGACGCCCCTGTTTGACAACGCAAAAATGGCGGCGCAGTTGACCGGTCTGACTCGCATTCCGTACGAAGCGCAACACCTGCCGATCAATACCATCAAGTTCATCAAGAACGACACAGCGTTTCAGTTCGACGCGAACGTGCCAATCGACGCCGAGATTCCCGGAGTAAAGAAGTATGAGCCTCCAACCCGGGGCGGACAGACTCGCGATGAGCAGGATCAAACTCAGACCCAGACCCAGGGTCCTCCAGGCGGTCGGCCGGCGGCGCGCACGCGTCCCATCTATTTCGAATACGAAATCGCGACGGCCAGGCTCACCCTGCTGACTGATTTCAAGCCGCCTCAAAAACCGCGGTGGGCTTCGGTCTCTCCTGATGAAAAAACGATCATCTTCGCCCGCGGCCGCAACCTGTTCATGATGGATACCGAGAATTATGGGAAGGCTCGAGTCAAAGAGGACGACGCGACGATCGTCGAGACCCAGCTCACGACAGACGGCGAAGAGAACTACGGCTATGAACGGCGCTTGACCGAAGAGGAGAAACGAAACTACCGGTTCAGCGACAGAAACAAGACGCCGCGAGTGCCGGCCATCACGATTTTCTGGTCAAAGGATTCCAAAAAGTTCGCCGTTCAACGCAACGATCAACGCAAGGTCTCAAACCTGTGGGTCATCAACTCGCTGGCCAATCCGCGCCCGACGCTCGAGACCTATCCGTACGGCATGCCCGGCGAATTGAATCAACCGCAAGCCGAGATCGAGGTCTTCGAACCCGCCTCCAAAGGCCGGGTCAAGATCAAGACCGATCTGTTCAAAGATCAACAACTGGGAATTTACACGGCTTCCGTTAGCAACATCGAACGCGAGCGCGCACGGGTGTTTCAGGTCGATCGCGGAGATCAGGAGCAGCAGCAACAACAACAGCAAGGTCCGCCGCAAGGGGGCCAGGTAGAACCCAGATGGCTCTCGGACACTTCAGATAAGCTCTACTTCAATCGAACCAGCCGCGATTTGAAGAGAATCGATGTGTGCGTGGCCGACACCGCGACGGGCGACGTCAAACCGTTGATCGAAGAGCGTTCGAACACCTACGTCGAAATAAAACCTCTGCGATTGCTCAGCACCGGCGAGATGATTCACTGGTCCGAGCGCGATGGGTGGGGACACTTCTATTTGTTCGACGCGAATGGTGGGTTGAAAACACAGCTTACGTCGGGAGAGTTTGTTTGCAGCGGAATCGAAGGCGTCGATGAGAAGACTCGCACGCTTTTCTTCTCAGCCAGTGGCCGCGAGGCAACCGAAGACCCGTATTACACTCACGTGTACAGCGTCAGTCTGAACGGAGGCGCAGTTAAGCTGCTCGATCCCGGCAATGCAACGCATAACGCGACGATGTCGGATTCGAACAAGTACTTCGTCGACAATTCCTCGCGCATCAACACGGCGCCGATATCCGATCTCAACGATGTCTTGGGCAGTTGCATATTGACGCTGGAGCAAACCGACGTGACCGCGCTGGTAGAAGCCGGCTTCAAATACCCCGAACCGTTCAAGGTCAAAGCCGATGACGGAATCACCGATCTCTACGGTGTGATGTACAAGCCTTTTGATTTTGATCCCGCGAAGCGCTATCCGATTGTGGCGTACGTATACCCTGGACCCCAGACCGAAAGCGTGACCAAAAATTTCGCGAGCCGCAATGACCGAATCACGCTCGCTCAGTTTGGCTTTATTGTCATCGAAGTCGGGAACCGCGGGGGCAATCCTCAACGCTCGAAGTGGTATCACACTTTCGGCTATGGAAACCTGCGTGACTACGGGCTAGCCGACAAGAAAGCGGCAATTGAACAACTGTCGCGCCGGCATCCGTTTATCGATATCGACCGCGTTGGGATCTACGGCCATTCGGGTGGTGGTTTTATGTCCACCGCGGCGATGCTGGTCTATCCCGATTTCTTCAAGGTGGCGGTCTCGTCATCGGGAAATCACGAAAACAACATCTACAACCGTTGGTGGAGTGAGAAACATCACGGCGTGAAAGAAGTCACCGACAAGGATGGGAACGTCAAATTTGAATACAGCATCGAGAAGAACTCCGAGCTGGCTAAGAACCTGAAAGGCCGATTGATGCTGGCGACGGGCGACATCGACAACAACGTGCATCCGGCAAACACGCTTCGGATGGCTGACGCGTTGATCAAAGCGAACAAGCGTTTTGATTTTGTGATGCTTCCGGGCAAGCGGCATGGCTACGCCGACGCGACGAATTATTTTTTCTGGGTGCGAGCGGATTATTTCTGCAAGCATCTGATCGGCGATATGGCCAGCACCATTGATATGGTTGAGTTGAATCGCGAGCGCGAGCAGGTAGGAGATAAAGGTCAGGTTCGTCGTGGCCCGGATGAGGAACAGGAGCCGTAACGGCTAAAAGGCTCTGGTGCCTGGCTTGCGATTCTGCGATTCGCCACAACGATCCATACCGATCGATGAAAGAATCGCAAATCGCAAGCCTGGCGCCTGGCTGATCTGAGCGCACAAGATCACCGATTCGCTCATCTGCCGTCGGCGTGTCTTGAGCTCCTTACTTGGCATTCTCCATCTTCTCAATGTCGCGAACTAGTTGCTTAACAATCTTGTCCGCGACATCGGCACTAGCTCCCTTGAACTTCGCGCCCTTGCTTTCCTGCGTGGTAGCCCAGATCAAGTCACCGTCTGACGCTACTAAACGCACGGCCACCGCGGCACGGTCGATCGTCTCTGTTGAAAGCACTGAGTCTTCTATTCCAGCGGCGTGTGCGACCGAAGCTCCGCTTACAGACGCCGATGAGCGATTGGCTGAACCGCTGATCGCTCCTGCGGCTCCAGCCACAGCAGTACTCTCGCCGGAAGCATGAACTTCTTGAGAGGTTTTCTCAATCGCGGTTCCCTTCATCACAGCATCAGCTTTATCTTTGTTCTCAGTAACAATGAACCGCTTGCTGGCTGCGAGACTGTTTATCACCATCGCGTGTAGGATCTTTGAAGTCCTGTCGTCGCCAAAGCTCTCGACGTAGATTCGCCTTACCTTTAGCACCTTGCTCGCGAGATCCGCATCAGCCGATGTCGACGAAGATTGCACGCTAGATTGTTGCGTTACGTGTGACGCCGAACCGGAAAGCGCGAGAAAGCCGGTCAACACTAGGACATTTAAATAAACCATAATGTCTCCTAGTTGCCTTTTGAACTCTTTCGAGCTTCCTCATCTTGATATTCGATCTTCTGCCCGCTACGCGCTTCAAGGCTCGCCAGCGTTACCCGAACAACGTCTTTGCCGAGTTCGAATACCGCAGCTTGTTGCTTGTCTTTCTCGTCCATGAAGTTAACAGTTAGAAAGTGCTTCCTCTTCTTCGAGAACAGAGCAAGGGGCGAAATAAGAATCGCCATTCCGACGCGCCGACCGGCTTTTTGGCCGTACTCAAGACCGTTAATCTTCGCATACGCGATGGTTAGCTTTTCTTTCTTGTGCTCGAACACGAACACGTTTTCATCAGCGGTCGAAGACTTACCTTCCGCGCCGGCCTTAAGAGCGTTGACGGTGCCTCCAACATACATTGTGCTTTTGCTCCCCACTCCAGCATGAGCGGTGAGCTGACCGAAGAGTATGAGGGCAATTAATGCACACGAAACCTTTTTCATTATTAGTTCTCCTGTTGAAATGCTTCTTACTGTTTCAGCGCAAATGGGCGAGAAGCCCGTAAGCAATGACACCTGAAGAGGTGATCAGTCTAACGAAGCCAGAGGAATTGTGCAACGAGGCATAACAACGCGCGCACACCAACCGCTACATTACGTACTTGATGGAAGTAGCGAGTATCAAGATTGTTCGTATGCCCGAAGAAAGTCATCACGCGCGATGCCTGTTTGCGTCAGAATGGTTCTAAGTGTGGATGACTTGAGACGAGGATGGTTAGGTATGGTCAACGACGTTCTAGTTCCGTCGGGATTCTCCCGAACCATTGAGATGTGAGATCCCTCCCGCACAAGACGAAAGCCGAGAAGTTCGAGCGCTCGCTTCACTCTGGCTATGGGCGCATCGACCGGAAACTTGTTCATCACACGGCGACCTGGGTGTCAGCAACGAACACTCCGAGCAGCGGCTCATCCATTTCGAGTTCCGTGACCCCGAATGTCTCAACGTGGAATTGAATGGCGGACGTCACATCCGCGATTGCCTCAGCTCGGGTCTCGCCCTGTCCGATGATCACTCCTCGCAGACCTACCGGATACGCTACAAACCCATCAGAGTGCTGTTCCACAATGATCTTTATATCTTTGGTCATTTCTACCTCGACACTGACGATAGCATATTTCCGCCTGTCCGCCGAAGCAGTACAGCTACCGGTGCCTGGCTTGCGATTCTGCGATTCGCCACAACGATCCATACCGATCGATGAAAGAATCGCAAATCGCAAGCCTGGCACCGGTCTGTATAAGTGTTCCAAATCACTCTTGCTTGAGTGATCCCTCCGCTATAGTATTCAGCCCGCTCTTTAGATCCCTTCGGCAGCCAGCTCGGTCTAGTAAAAACATTCTTAGCGGAGACGGACTATGCCTGTAAAAAGCAAATCTGGATCAGGAAGCAGTTCGGGTACTGGCGGCACCGGAGGTTCCGGTGGAACCGGTAGTCCCGGCACTGGGAGTCCCGGCACTGGAAGTCCCGGTACTGGAAGTCCCGGTACTGGAAAGGTGAAAGATGCTTTCTTTAAAGCCCTTGGCAAGCACATGGCCAAAAAAGGGTGGAGGACAGTCTCGATACCAGGCTTCGATTGGGCGGCCATCGAGTCGGCACACTTCGACATCGACTCCCTCGTCGCCGCATTCGACGCCGACTACACCGACATCCTTGAAGGCGCTCACCTCAAGCTGAGCCGCTGGGCTGACGGCGGCGCGGAGAAAATGCCCGAGACGAGGATAGCAATTGCTGTGTTCGATAACGTGTCGGCGCAACAAGCTGAGTACATCACAAAGGAGCTTCAGAAGGGCAACCGGATGGGCATACAGTCGATGACCGCGGTCGTCAATCTCAAAACCGGACGCCTCTTCGAGCCGCAGGAAGTAGGCGGTGTCGGGGCTCATCGGATCCGTATCAACAAACCCGTCTTTGACGAGTTGAAAGCGGTTGTTCAGATACTGGCCGCGACTTACTGAACGGGACCCTTCCCGAGTCGCCCTGACTCCATTAACCGCAACCTTGACCCTGACGCCCAAGCAAGGTTTAATGTGCACTGTCGAAAACGAACCATTTTCATAACGAATAAAGGGGTCGGTCAGTCAAAGCCTTGAGAAGGAAGACCGATAAGGGGCACTTCGGGCTCGTTTGGCGAACTCATACCTGAGTGGACGCATAGACGTGAGCATCACCGTCAGCTACCGCAGTAATATCAGCCCACGCCATCCACGCTGCAAGTGAAGGTTTTTCTATGAGAAGGCATAAAGCGAACGCCTCGCTTGAACCGCTCCGAAAGTCTCCAACCGGGATTCCGGGGCTTGATGAGATTACCCGTGGGGGAATCCCCACGGGACGCACTACGCTTGTTTGTGGCAGCGCGGGGTGTGGCAAAACCCTGTTCGCAACGGAGTTTCTGGTTCGCGGCGCAACTCAATATGACGAACCCGGCGTGTTTATGTCGTTTGAAGAAACGGGTAAAGAACTGTCCGAAAACGTCGCCTCGCTGGGGTTCGATC
>DASRIZ010000630.1:0-2436 GCA_035649735.1 Blastocatellia bacterium
AGCTTCAACCGGCGCCAAATTAAGACCTCAAGGAGGTCCCATGTACAGACATATGTTTAATGCACTGGCAGTAATTAGTCTCTTTGGCATGTTGGCGGCTCCGGTCGTCCAGGCGCAGTCCGGCATGCTAGTGGCTAACATTCCCTTTCAGTTCAATGTTGGCAAGGCAGTACTTCCCTCCGGCGAGTACCGCGTCAAACCCGCGAATCCATCGGCATTCCTGATTTAGAGCAAAGACGGGCGGCAGTCGCAATGACCATCGACGTGAGCTCTTCGAAAAAAAGGGGACCGGGACGCTGCGCTCCGTCCGAATAACCCTCGTCGGGGCAGACGGGCTACCCGGACACTAAAACCACTAAAACGGCGTCGACCATCAACGACGGCGCAGCTCCCAGAGCGCACGGGGCTATGGGGCATTCATTTCAGGGTCACCGGAACTATTGGACATGCGTTCACGGACAAGCAGGCCAATCGCGCTCTGAGTCCGAAACAGAAGCTCTTGCTGTTCCTGCGGGAAGTAACTTCGCGTGTGACGAACCGCATCGCCCTAACCGGTGCTTTGGTTGATCCCCTACAATCCCGATTGTTTCTTGATACCATACTGCTTGAGATTTAAACCCGCAGAATTCTGCTGGCTTTATTCGACTCCTTCTCTGAGCAACACAGTCATGAATAGGCATACGGATGACAATCTTCTCGCGATTCTCCGAGAAGTACGCTGTCTCCTCGCGCGGCCCGAGAACGATTTCTCCTGGTCAGGTTGGAACGATGAGACTGCAGCACTTCGTGAAATCGACGCCCTAATCGCTGGAATAGCGAGCGGCGAAATCCCTGAGCTGGCGTCTTTAAAGGTTCTCTTTGCGCCAACAGGTCCAATCCAGGAACTGAGTGCTAGCAGCGGATGGGGGAACGAGTTTCTCGCACTGGCGGATCGCTTCGACGCGGCGCTGTCGGACATAGACACCTCAAGTGTCGACGGTGACCTTTTGCCCTGACCTAGAGTCCGGCAAAGAATATTGCTTTTGAACTTGTTCTTAGAAATGACGACAGTTTGCCCCGCGCAGAACGGAAAGTCCAGCAACATTCACACTCGGACCCTTAAACCCCGCTTTTGAAAGCAGGTGCTCACCTGACATCTCCAGCGAGCAACCGCCAAGGCAATCCGCCCAACAAAAAGCCCTAGCCGGCTGTGGAAGGGCCGCATGTGTTGTCCTAAGCGTATTGTAGGAGGACGCGAGGGATTCAGTGGGCTTCTCAGCATCTGTGCCTGGCTGGCGCCGCAGCGTTTGCAAATCCATGTTGACGGCTTGTCACCAAAGCGCGGAACGAAATGGACGAAAACCCTCTTTTTTGAGGGACTTTACGGTCGCGAACGAAGATTCCGAACCATGGCGCGTGAGGACAATGTCAAAGATCCAGTACGATCCACGCCGGAGCGTGGTCGCTGGCGTTGTCCTCCCCACGCACCCATCTGTCTACACCGCCGTCCACGAGGCGCTCGCACAACATCGGCGAGAGAAGAAAGTGATCGAGCCGCATGCCCTTGTTGGCGCGCCACCGGTCACGCTCGTAATCCCAGAACGTCCAGAGCGGCCCTTCCGGGTGCAGCCTCCGCAGAGCGTCCGTCCAGCCTTGAGCTAGTAGTCGAGCGAAGGCCTGCCGGCTCTCCGGTTGGATCAATGCGTTGTTATCTAAGGATCGCGTTGGATAGATGTCCTGCACAGTTGGGACCACATTGTAATCGCCGGCCAATACGACTGGCAGACCGGTGGCGATGAGCTCGGCGGCGTGTGTGATGAGACGTTCGAACCAAGCCAGCTTGTAATTGAACTTCGGACCTGGCTGAGGATTGCCGTTCGGGAGGTAGATGGAAGCGATCAACACTCCATTTACGGCCGCCTCAATGTAGCGGGCTTGGCTATCCTCAGGATTACCAGGCAGGCTTGATCGAGTCAGTACCGGCTCGTGGTCTCGCCCGAGGATCGCCACGCCGTTCCAGGAACGCTCGCCCTGCCAGACTGAGCGATAACCCAGGGCCCGAAGCGCAAGCTGTGGGAATGCCCGCTGCTCGGCTTTCAGCTCCTGGAGGCAAACGACATCTGGCTCCGTTTTGCCGAGCCAAGCGACCAGGTTGTCCAGCCGCTTATTGATATTGTTGATGTTGAAAGTTACAATCTTCATATATACAGATCTTAAGCTGCAAAATCGCAAACTGCCGCCACCTTTTTCCCGGGTAGATGGCTGCCCTTGGGCCGAGAGGTCATCGACCGGTAGGTGTGGCGTCATTAACGGACCACTCGGAAATTACTCACGCAGCGCGCCGCTCTGCTTTCAACTTCCGGATCGCCGACTATACGACCACTGAGCCGGATCGTTAAGCGCTACGGCGTAACAAAGGACTTATAGATTTTGACTTATCAGGACTTTAAGGAATCG
>DASRIZ010000631.1:0-12256 GCA_035649735.1 Blastocatellia bacterium
CATCGGGCGGGGAATTGGTCTGGGCGGCGGAGGGCAGCGACGGCAGTCATCGGGGATGATGATGCCCTGACCGTAAGCGGCGCTGCATCCGAAGAGTATCAACGCTAGAAGGGCAAGCAATCTTCGTTTCATTGGGCACACCTCCTGAACTCAACATTTGAACGGCACACGAATACTGTCTTGCGAGATCTTCTTTGCGTCTTGGCGGTCCTTTGCGTCTCTGCGCTAACTCTTTGTCTTACGCCTTTAGCCCGTTCACAAGCCTGACTATCCCGTCTTTGATCAGCGCGACATTGAAGTTGATCAGCAATCCCAGCCTCTTATCCGCAAAACGAAGGTAAGTTAACACCTGCTTCTTATGAACTGGATGCAGCGCTTCAATCGATTTCACTTCGATAATGACCTTGTTCTCTACGAGCAGGTCACATTTAAATCCCTGGTCAAAATGTACTCCGTGATAGACGATGGGAATTGGCCTCTGGTGCCTGACACTCAAACCGCGGGTCGTCAATTCGGCTTCCAGAATCTTTTCGTAAACTCTTTCAAACAGACCTGGGCCTAGATCGCGATGGATATGGAAAGCCGCGTCGACGATGATTGTTGAGATTTCGTTTTCAGTCATGGGTAAGCTCCTGTGTTTGATTTACCCAGGACTAAACGAAAAAACTGTAGCGCAAAGACGCAAAGGACCGCCAAGACGCAAAGAAGAAAGGGCGCAAAAATACTATGCTTTGGCGCCAGTCATCATCAATCCAATTTCTTCTTCGCTGACCGTTTTCGGATCTACTTCGCCGACAATTCGTCCTTCGTAGATCACCAATACTCGATCGCTCAGGCTTAACACTTCGTCCAATTCAGCTGAGACCAGTAAAATCGCGGCGCCGGCGTCTCGAAGCTCGATCACTTTTCGGTGAATAAACTCGGTTGCCCCGATATCCACCCCGCGAGTCGGCTGCGCAACCAGCACCAAACGAGGATTGATATCGAATTCGCGAGCAACGATCAGTTTTTGTTGATTGCCTCCCGAAAGCACACGCGCGGGGAGTGAAATGTTTGGCGGCCGCACGTCGTACTCTCGCACCAGTCGTTCGGCTCTTTCGACAATCACATCGTTGTTTAGTAGAACCCTCCCGGAGATCGGGGATTCGCGGTGTACACCCAAAATGCTGTTGCCTGCGAGATCGAATGTGAGCAGCAACCCTCGGCGATGTCGGTCCTCAGGAATGTGAGCGATGCCCCGGCGTTTGCGCCCCCTCGGGTCAAGATCATCGATCGAGGCCCCCTCAAGCAGCACCTCGCCGCCGGTAGCTTTGCGAAGACCAGCCAGGATCTCGATCAGTTCCGTTTGCCCGTTGCCTTCGACACCGGCAATCCCGAGGGTTTCACCGCCGCGCACTTCAAACGTGAGGTTATCGAGAATTAGATTCGCTTGTGCCCCGCGAAGCGTGAGCCCTCGCACCGACAATATCGCGTCTCGTGGTTTTGCCTCGTCTTTTTTGACTCGCAGCAAGACCTCGCGCCCGACCATCATACGCGCCAGACCCTCGGCGGTAGCCTCGCTTGTCGGCAGGTTACCAACAACCTTGCCATCGCGCATGACCGTGATGTTATCCGAGAGGGACAGCACTTCAGCGAGCTTGTGGGTGATGATGATGATTGTTTTGCCTTGCTCGCGCAGACCGCGGAGTATGGCAAACATCTCGTTGACTTCTTGTGGAGTCAGAACGGCGGTGGGCTCGTCGAGTATCAGTATTCGGGCGCCGCGATACAACGTCTTCAGTATTTCGACGCGCTGTTGTTGTCCAACCGAAAGATCTGAGATGTGAGCATCAGGATCAATCTTCAAGCCGTACTGTTCGGAGATCTCACGCACCCGAGCACGTGCCTTGCGATAGTCAATAGCCAGGCCGGCAGTTGGCTCCGCTCCAAGAATGATGTTTTCAGTTACGGTGAGCGGTTCTACAAGCATGAAATGCTGATGAACCATACCCAACCCGAGTTTTATGGCGTCGCCCGGTCCGGCGATTGTGCGTTTCTCGCCGTCGATCAGAATCTCACCCTCATCGGCCGTGTAGAAGCCGTAAAGGATGTTCATGATCGTTGATTTGCCTGCGCCGTTTTCTCCCACAATCGCATGGATCGATTTGTCCGGAATGGCCAGGCTGATCTGATCGTTCGCCAGGACGTCACCGAAACGCTTGGTGATGCCTCGCATCTCAACTGCGTAGTGTGGATTCTGACTCATAATGAGCTTGAGGCGGAAACTGACTGTGAAAGATAACGGTTGTGAATTGCGAGCCAATGATAATTGAAAGATGAATGGATGTGAAGCGCGTCGCCCAGACGATCGCTCGTGTGGGAGGATCAGAAAAAGGGCGGCCACAAGAGCCGCCCACAGTGGAAAAGAGGTGGAGGAGAAACTACTTGGTGACTCTCGCCGAGAGATTAGTACTATTTGATGACTCTCGCCGAAAGCACCAGGATGAGGCCTTTATTGCCCAGCGTGGCCGTTCCGACGACAACCTTCTCGCCGTTGCGCAGGTTCAGGTCGGTTCGTATCTCGGCTTGCCCGCCCGGACCCGGCACAAAAAATTTGAATTGCGCTTCGCTCAGCTGAGCGGTATAGCCACCCGACGAATCTGTCCCAACGTTCAGCGCGCGTGCTCGAAAATCGTAGTTGGCCATTTGCGATCTCTCCATTTGGATGATCTGTGCGGCCACTTCAGCGGAGCCGTTGAGTCCAATACCGCGCGAACCGGGCCTCACTCGCTGAACGGCGGTTGCGACGTTTGAATAGCTTTTGTAATTGAGCATCGCCTGCAGCTGTTTTATTACATCACCCAGATCGGTTGGATACTGATTGGCAACGCCGTCGATGTTCGAGGCCAACAACACGTTCATGCGCAGCTCGATATCGGGTTGAGGTGGCTGCGGCGTATCAAGCCGTTTCAGAGCCTCTTCGATGGCTGCGAGGTTCTCGGGAAAATCACGCACGGTAAGAGTCTTGAATTCATCGCTGACCGAAATAGTCGCGCCCTTAAACCCGCTTCCGAGCACACGAAGCGCGTCGACGAGCGATCGAGGGTCGCGATGCTTTACTTCGAAGACCTTGCCTTTGAATCCGCTGAAATCGACATAGTCGGGAGTCCTCGCGGCCGTTGCCTGAGGCGCTGGAGTTGTGGCTTGCTGAGCGAACGCCCAGGGTATCATCGAAAACACCGCTAGGATCACCATTCCTGTTCTTGCTCTTAACGAATACATAAGACCTCCTAGTCTGTAGCTGGTTTTATTTGATGTGAATCCGTTTCCTTCGGAGCGAACCAGATTATTCGAATATTCGGATCACTGGTTTGAATCTCGATTCTCAACATTGCCGGTGTTGCGCTGAAACCGTTTGAATTCAACGTCGGTAAGCTCGCTCGCGCAACCGTCGCGCGGTCCCTGCCATCAGTCTGTGCCGCCCGGCGTCGCGCCAGTGCGGTGCGTGAATTTCTTATCCCGCGATATACACGTCTCTTTGGTGAATCGCGGCGTTTGTCCGAATTTGCTTGTATCGGCTTCTCGTCGATACCGGCCGGTCCGGACTCGATGCCCGGGCTAGACTCTACGATCTGAGGTGTAGGGCCGCCGAGCTTTGCTCTCATCTGGTAGACATAGAGGACCACCATACCCAGGACAACCAACACCGCCGTGGACAAGGCTAACACCTGTCTGCGGTTCAAATGCTGCAACAGGTTTGCAATCAGCGAAGGCTTAGCGCTGGTCTCTGCAATTCGACTAAGAACTCCCGCCTTGAATGCGTTCAAAGCGGCTGCGTCGAATTCGGGGGCCGCCGATGAACGCAGCCAGCTCTGACTTTCCCGGTATTCGTCAGCCAACCAATTGCACCGGCCGCACCAGTCGAGATGTGACGAGATCCGATCAGCGATTCCGGATTCGAGATCACGTTCGACGTAAAGCGGTATGAGCTTTTCGACGCGCCTGCACTTCATATCGTTATCCTCGCCGCGTTCTTTTCAACACGCGGTCTCGATACTGTTTGATCTTCGCGCGGGCCGAGCTAATCTGGGTTCGCACGGTGGTTTGGCTCGAGCCGAGCGCGCGAGCTACTTCTTCGGTCGAGAGTCCCTCGAGGTCGCGCAGCACAATAGCCTCTCGTTCTTTGGTCGTAAGCGTGTCCAGGGCTTGCTCGATCAACGCTCGTTGTTGCGCCTTGATTGCGTTGGCCTCGACGTCTTCGCCGCTCGCGAGGGTCTCGAATGTTCCGTCCTCCCGCTCGCTTTCAAACGACGCAAATTGATGACGGGGGCCTCGCTTGCGGGCGTGGTCGCGGCACACGTTGACGATGATGCGGTACAACCACGCCGCGAAGTCCTCGTGCGACCGAAACCCGCCAAGATACTTGTGTACTCGAAGAAAGACTTCCTGAGCGGCGTCGTGTGCGTCCTCGCGATTACCCAACATTCGCCACGCAGTTGAAAGAACCTTGCGCTGATGGCAGTCGATCAGTTCTTCGAACGCCGCCGGATCGCCGGCCATCGCCCGTTCCACGAGCGAGGATGATGACAACGCGGCGGGCTTCGAAGAGCTATTACGCAACCCCAGGGTGTCGGTCATCAGGGCTATGTCAGCAACCTCACTCGGCATCCGTTGTCATCCTCGCTCCTATTAAGATCTACTGAGGCTTCAGGGAAAGCGTTGAGAAGTTTCTACAACGAGATACTAAAACGCGAGGGAGGCGGCGGGGTTCGGAATATAGGACCGATATTAATTGCAGTTTGGCTTTGAGTATTCCCGCGCGATTGCGTCAATTTTCTCGACGCGGCGGCGATGGCGGTCTTCGGTCAGCTCGGTCCCCAGCCACGCTCGAACGATCTCACGCATGCGTTCGGCGGAGATCATTTTGCCGCCCAACGTCAATACGTTTGCGCCGTTGTGCTCGCGGCTGTTTCGAGCTGACGCCTCGTCGTAGCACATAGCCGCTCGCACGCCAGGAACTTTGTTGGCTGCCATGCACGACCCGATACCCGCACCATCAATCACGATTCCCAGATCGCAGGTCCCGCCGGCTACCGCGCGCGCCACCACGTGGGCATAGTCGGGATAATCGACAGCCGCAGTCGAATGGGTCCCAAAGTCCTGATACTCATGGCCGAGATCGGCAAGCAGGCTCTTGACCTGTTCCTTCATCTCGAAGCCGCCGTGGTCAGCGCCAAGCGCGATCTTTTTCCTGTTAACCGCGCTTCGGCGGCGCACCCTGTCGATCTGGATTCCGCGTTCGCGAACCAAATCCTGGGCGAGAGGTGTTAGCATCGCATCCTCGTCGATTCGCAGTATGTCGCCGGTAGCGGCCGTGCGAATTTCGTTCTCGGTGATTACGTGCTTGCCTCGCTCATCGATAGTGCTCATTTGAATTTGGATTCTAGATTTTGGATTTCAGATTGTCGAATCGAATCCAGCTGGCGCTGCGTTTGACACTGGATTCAGGCTTTCGTATATTGCACGCACAACAAAGCAAAATCCGGTCTTAGGAGCCCCAGATGAGCGCAACAGAACCAGCATCTTTTATGCGCGATCCGAACCTCAAGGTGCTGATCGACGCCGATCGATTGCAAGCCAGAGTGCGAGAGATTGGTCAGCAGATCACCAGCGATTACGCCGGCAAAAACCTGCATCTCGTTGGCGTGCTCAAAGGCGCGTGCGTGTTTCTGTCGGACTTGATGCGCTCAATAGATCTTCCGCTTTCCCTGGATTTCATCGGTATATCAAGCTACGGCGCGTCGACCAAGTCATCGGGCGAGGTGAGGATAACCAAGGACCTTGATGTAAGCCTGGCGAATAAGGATGTGCTGATAGTTGAGGACATCATCGACACCGGGCTGACCTTAAACTACATGGCGAACATCTTTCGCTCGCGCGAGGTAAGCTCGCTTGCGATTGCGGCTCTATTGGACAAACCCGACCGGCACGAGATTCAAATCGATGCTCAGTACATCGGCTTCACGATACCGAACCATTTTGTGGTCGGTTATGGATTGGACGTGGGCGAAATGTATCGTAACCTTCCGTTTATAGGAATCCCCGAGAATCCCGACAAGCTTTTGATTAAGTAGTTCGTACCGACGTAACTCCGCATCAATGGTTAACCGCGTAGCGGTGTCCTATCGGTAGCACGCGGCTTGGCGATGCCCGTGCTACCGATAGGACACCGCTACGCGGTTATCCTCCGGAGTTGGTCTAGACAAGCAATGTCCAAACTCCAGTGGCCTCGGAGGGGCAATGTCCAATCTGAGCCCTGGGCTTGTAACCGCGCTGTCTCGTTTTTCGTTATTACGAGTGTTGCTGAACGCTAGGATAAATACGTCAGGACGCATTCCAGCGCGCCGGCAAACCGTCCTACGATCGAATGCGGAATTCCGAACCGCAATTCGATTGACGCGTTTCATAAGACGGTTCCCCGCGTTGGCGAGGTTCCGATTTAGACGTCTTCGATCTTCGCTTTGCCCGTGCCTTAGTACAAAGTCTTCCGAAATTGGAGAAAATCATGCGTGCGATAAAGGCCTTTTCCGCGCTGTTACTCATAGCTGTACTTTTGATTGGGATGACTTCTTGCAGTAGCCGAAAGGCTGCAAATGATTCTGCAAGCTCTACGGTTGCAGAATCACAGAGAGGAGACACGAGAGGACTCCATTCGTTCGCGCAATCACAGGGCGATTTCAACACCGAGGAGTACGGTCGCTTCACCGAGAACGAGTTTCTCGCAACCGGGAATCACCCGCTGTCCACCTTTTCTATTGATGTCGATACGGCTTCTTACAGCAACGTTCGCCGCTTTATAAACGAGGGTCAGCTTCCGCCCGCCGACGCCGTTCGAATCGAAGAACTCATCAACTATTTCAAGTACGACTATCCGGAGCCCGAAGGCGACCAGCCGTTCTCAATCTCGACGGAACTGGCCGCGTGTCCGTGGCAACCCGCTCACAAGCTCGTCCACGTGGGGTTGCAGGGCAAGCGGATGGCGACCGCCAACGCTCCAGCCAATAATCTCGTATTCCTGATCGATAGTTCCGGTTCGATGAATTCGCCTGACAAGCTCCCGCTGCTGAAATCGGCATTCAAGCTGTTGATCGATCAATTGCGAGAACAGGATCGAGTCGCCATCGTTGCGTACGCCGGCTCAGCCGGGCTTGTTTTGCCATCGACCTCCGGCAGCAACAAGGAAACGATCCTGTCGGCGATCGACAAGCTCGAGGCGGGCGGCTCGACGGCAGGCGGCCAGGGAATTCAGCTTGCCTATCAGATCGCAAAAAGGAACTTCCTCGCTGCTGCGAACAATCGAGTGATCCTTGCCACTGATGGTGATTTCAACGTCGGAGTCTCCAGTGACGGCGAGCTGCTTCGCTTGATCGAGAGCGAGCGAGAGTCGGGCGTCTTCCTTACCGTGCTTGGATTTGGCACCGGTAACATCAAAGACTCGAAGATGGAACTACTCGCCGACAAGGGGAACGGAAACTACGCTTACATCGATACAATCCACGAAGCGCGAAAGGCGTTGGTCACCGGGCTTGGCGGAACGCTCACCGCGATCGCCAAAGACGTCAAGATTCAGGTCGAGTTCAACCCGGCGAAAGTGCAGGCTTATCGACTGCTGGGATACGAGAATCGATTGATGCGCGCCGAAGAGTTCAATGACGATAAGAAGGATGCGGGCGAGTTGGGCTCGGGTCACTCAGTCACCGCGTTGTATGAAGTGATTCCGGTGGGCGTCGGGACTAAGCTGGCCCACGTCGATCCTTTGAGATACCAGTCCCGGAAACCAAGCGCGGAGGCGTTCGCCGGCAACGAGCTGATGACCGTCAAGTTCAGATACAAAACCCCTCAGGGAACTGAAAGCGCTATGTTAGCCAGGTCGCTGATGGATGACGATACCCGCGGCGTGTCAGCATCGGAGAATACCAGGTTTGCGGCGGCGGTGGCCGAGTTTGGGATGTTGCTTCGCGATTCGAAACTGAAAGGCCGCTCGACGTTCGAGAACTGTCTTGCATTGGCGCGAGAATCAACCGGCAATGACTCAGATGGCTATCGCGCCGAGTTTATCAGCCTGGTTGAGAGAGCTGCGGCGCTTAACCGCGATCAGCGGCAAGCCCGGCGCGAATGAAGAGGACGCGCATGCAGATTGATTAAAGCGAGCGTCGTCTGGAACTCGAGTCCCGGAAAAGGGACTCTTCGCACGCTGCGAAAGTCGCTGGCGGAGCTCGCGGCCCGGCCTTCAGGTCTAAGTTCCTAGGATTTATCTGGGACGGCTGGGGTCGGGGTGTTGCGAGACGGATTGTTGACCACGGCCTCAAGTTTCTCGAAGTCTACGGGTTTGACGAAGTGGTAATCAAACCCGGCTTCCATCGCTCGAACACGGTCTCGTTCCTGCCCGTAGCCGGTCAGCGCCACCAGGACTACGTTCTCGTTCTCGGGAAGGCTCCGCAGTCGCTCGGCTACCTCATAACCGTGCATACCGGGAAGCCCGACATCGAGCAGTATGACCTGCGGTTTGAACCTCTCGGCCGCCTCCAATGCGGAATCGCCATCATGAGCGATCTCGATTTCGTGCCCGGACAGTTTTAGAAGGATTGACATCGTTTCCGTTGCGTCGGGATTGTCGTCGACCACCAGAACGCGGCGACGACTTGCGGCGGGTGGGTGATCCACAGCCCTGATTTCATCCATCAGTTCTGCCATTTGAGTTACAACAGGCAGCCGAACCACAAACTCGCTCCCTTTGTTTGGCCCATCGCTGAAAGCCTGCACGGTGCCTCCGTGCATTTGCACAATGCTGCGAGCCAGCGTCAGACCGATTCCGAGACCGCCTTGAGCTCTGTCCAGCGAGCGATCCGCCTGAGTGAACATATCAAAAACTTGAGGCAAGACATCGGCTGGTATTCCAATTCCGGAGTCTCGAACGGCAACCACCAGCTCGGTTCCTTCTACTTCAGCTTTTATTGAGATGTCTCCGCCTTCCTGGGTGTATTTCGCCGCATTATTCAAAAGGTTGCTGAATACCTGCGCTAGTCTTGTTGGATCCGCTTCTAGCCACACGGGTTCAGCGGGGAGCGAAACCGTCAAGCGATGTTTCCGAGCATCGGTCATCGGCCGCGTCGTTTCGATCGAGCGGCTGACGACCCCGGAAAGCTCCATCGTTTGCAATTCGAGTCTCACTTTGCCGCTGGTGATACGCGATGCATCAAGCAGATCGTCGATCAACCGCGCGAGATCATCCACCTGCCGGCCGATCACCTCTCGCGATGCGCGCCGCTCGCGTTCATCCGTACCGGACCTCCGCATTACTTCGAGCGCGTTGGAGATCGGCGCGAGTGGATTGCGCAGTTCGTGGGAGAGCATCGCCAGAAACTCGTCTTTTCGTCGATTCCCCTCTTCCAGTTTCGTCAACAGGCGTTCGCGTTCTGCCTCGGCGCACTTTCTTTCGGTGATGTCTCGGAGGTAGACCGAAAGGCCCTCGGGCGACGGGTACGCGTGTACCTCAAACCATTTTCCCTCTGCGACCACCGAGGCGGTTTCAAAATGAGCCGGTTTCTGATCTGCGACCGCCTGATGAAATGTATGATAGACATCGGTGTGCACGCGCGCGGGGAACAGTTCCCAGACGTTTTGCCCGATAAGCTCATCTCTCGATCTGCCCGTTATTGCCGCTGCGCGTTCATTCAAGTCTGTAATTATCCAACGATCGTCGAGGGCCATATATGAGTCGGTGATGCTCTCGAGAATGTTTGATATGTTTCGTCTCGCCTCCTCGGCCTGCTCTCGCATTGTACGTTCAATCTTTGTTGCGATTTCCAGTTCCTGACTGAGCTTTTGATCGGTCAGATCGGTGACGACTATGCAAAACCCGAAAGTATAATCCAACTTAAGCGGGCTCACCGAGAACAGGGTTGGAACGATTCTATCGTCGGCTGTCTTCAGGTTAATTTCATCTTTCTTTGCTGCGGCTGCGCTTTCGTGAAGAAGCGTCTCCAGTTGTGAAACATTGACAACAAGCTTGGCTATCGACGAGCCGATCAATAGTTTCGGCCGGACGCCCACCATCTCGGCGAACTTGCTGTTGCAGTAGGTGATCTGACCCTGACCGGTAAGCGTCACTGCCCCTTCGCTCATATTCTCTATTACGACGCGGTACGGATACTCCGCGCCGGAGAGGGTCAAGACTCGCTTGTCGCCCTGACGGGTCACTATCACTCCATCGACTTCACCTCCGCGAAGCGCCCGCAATATGTTTTCAGCCTCGGAGATCGACAGATTCAGTTCGTCAATTTTCAAGAACACTGTTTCTTCCGCTGTGTCGGATTGAGCCATGGATCGTACTCCTTAACTGAATTAGCTGAGCGTCGCCCCGGATTCGAGTTCCCCGTTGCGGCGGGGTCAGTTGGCGGCGCGGATGTCCAGTCCCACGAGTGTTCGCTCAGTATCGGAAAGATCGCCAATAATCTTTTTGATGGGCGTCGGCAAAGTTCTCACCAGTGTTGGAATCGCAAAGATTTGATGTCCCATGGCGAGTTGAGGGTTCTCCAGCAGATCGATGACCTCTATCTTGTATCTGCCCGCCAGTTTCTCCTCACAGATCTTAGTGAGATTCGAGAATGCTTTGATTGATTTCGGAGTCTGACCCGCGACATATAGACGAAGTTCCCAAAATTCATCGTCAGGGCCTTTCGGTTGTCGCTTGGTGTTGGGCTTTGCTTTCATCTTGTATTCCTTGTACCTCGGTTGCCATCGGTTCTGGATTTCTTCGTGCCGGCATCGGCCTTGCGGACCCGCGCCATTTCGCGTTTTTGCTCACTCATGAAGATGTCGAGATCTTTTTCCTCGACAAGAATAGCTCTGATCTCCTGTTCCTCGGCTTCGAATTCGTCGCGAAGCGCAGAGATCCGTGACTTCAGCGCCTTGCGTTTCCGCTCCAGTGCTCTTTCTCTCCGTTTGATTTCCTGACGCCGGGTAGTTGCCTCACTCGCTTCTTTCGCCTCCTGTGCGGCCCGCGCGGAACCTGTCAGCACTCCGGCAGGCCCGAGATAAACATCGTTCAAACGCACTCCGTTGTCGGTGAGCGAGAATTCCCGAATCTGATTTGAGTGGGCCATCCCGCGAGATTTGAGCACGTAGATCCCCCGATTTCGCTCGCCGTTACTCTCAATGTCCCTGAGCAGAATCCAGGTATCCATCAACGAGGAAACCCCGGCCTGGCTGCGTTCGAGATTGGCGCCGCCATGATTGAGGCTGGTGAAGAACAACGTGAGCTGGTGCGTCTTCAAGGAATCAATCAGCCTGGTCAAGGTCGATTCAACTTCTCGTTCGGTTCCCGCCGAGATCAGGTTGGTCACTGGATCCACAATGACAATTGACGGGCGGAACTCGCGTATGTGCCTGTTCACACTCACCAGGTGCATTTCCAGCCCGTGTTCAGTCGGTCGCGAAGCGCGGAATCTCAAGAGCCCTCGCTTTATCCACCGCTCGAGATCGATCCCTATCGACCGCATATTGCGAACTATTTGTTGTTCCGATTCCTCGAATGCGAAATAGAGTACACGCTCGCCGGCGCGGCAGGACGCATCGGCGAAGGTTGCCGACATCGACGACTTGCCTGTGCCTGGAGTGCCCGTGACTAGAATGCTGCTGCCCCGGTAAAAGCCTTTGCCGCCGAGCATGGTGTCAAGTCGCGGAATGCCCGTGGATATTCGTTCATTTGACACCGAATGATTCAGTCCAAGCGAGGTGATCGGCAAGATCGATATGCCCTGCTCATCAATCAAAAAGGGATATTCGTTTGTGCCGTGCGTGGATCCGCGATATTTGACTACTCGCAACCGCCTGGTGGAAACCAGGTCCGTTACCCGATGATCTAGGAGGATAACGCAGTCTGATACGTATTCTTCCAGGCCGTGTCTGGTCAGCGTTCCCGATCCACGTTCGGCGGTTATTATCGCGGTCACACCCTTCGTCTTGAGCCATCCAAACAACCGTCGAAGCTCGGAGCGGAGGATGGCTTCATTTGGAAGGGCAGCGAAGAGTGATTCAAGGGTATCCAGAACAACGCGTTTCGCGCCTATCGAGTCGATCGCGTAGCCTAAACGAATAAACAGCGCTTCGAGATCGTACTCCCCTGTTTCCTCGATCTGGCTACGTTCCACCTGTACGTGATCGATGACCAGTTTCTTCCTGGCAACAAGATCCTTTAGATCGAACCCCAGCGAGG
>DASRIZ010000632.1:0-11330 GCA_035649735.1 Blastocatellia bacterium
TTCAATTTCAACCTAAGTCACTGCTTCGCGTCCCTCGACACCACCGGCTTCAGCCGCGTGGTACTTCAATTTCAACCTACGAGCACGCGACCCGAACCCCAGACACCACCGGCTTCAGCCGTGTGGTCCTTCACCTTTAACCTAGGTGCGTCGGGCGTGCTCGTAGGTTGAAATTGAAGGACCACGCGGCTGAAGCCGGTGGTGTAGACGGACGCGAAGCAGTGACTCAGGTTGAAATTGAAGTACCACGCGGCTGAAGCCGGTGGTGTCGAGGGACGCGAAGCAGTGACTTAGGTTGAAATTGAAGGACCACGCGGCTGAAGCCGGTGGTGTCAGAGTGAGCTGTTTGCTAGGTTGTCGAAAAGCTGACGGGTTGTCGGACCTATAGGCTATATGACGGCGCCATCCGGAATAACGCTGTTCTTGGGTATTATGACTATTCCGTCGCGAATGAAGAAGCCATCACCGTTAACCTCGGTCTGGTTGCTTTCATTCAGGATTTGAACTCCCGCTCCGATGCGTGCGTTCTTGTCGATGATCGCTTTCCTTATAAAGCAGTTCGCGCCCACGCCAATCCTCGGATAGTCCCGGTTGATGTCTGCTTGCAGCTCCTCAAGGCTCTGGTAGGAATCGGAACCCATCATCAGCACTCCATCGAGCCTCGATCCGTGCTCGATTCGACTGCGAATCCCGACGATTGAGTCCTTGATCGTCGCGCCGTTGATTATGCACCCTTCGGTAATGATTGAGCTCTGGATATGGCAATCCAGTAGTTTTGAGCCCGGCAAATATCGAGGCCTCGTGTACATCGGCGCATCTGAGTCGAAAACATTGAATGGAGGCAGCGGCAAAGTCATCTCGATGTTCGCGCGGTAAAACGCCCCGATCGTTCCTATGTCTTCCCAATAGCCGTCAAACAAAAAAGCTTGAACGTTTTGTCGGGTCAGCGCTTCCGGAATCAATTCTTTCCCGAAGTCCGCGGCATTTGGCATCTCTTCGACCAGCAATCGCTTGAGCACTTCTTTGCGAAAGACATAGATTCCCATCGACGCCAGGAAAGGCCGCCGACCTGCTCGCTCGGGCGCAAGCCCCAGACGAGTCGTATCGACGCGCATGCGGTCGAGCGCTTCGCCCTTAGGCTTTTCACTGAACTCGATGATTCGCCCGGTATCGTCGATCTTGACCAGCCCGAACTCCGAGGCCTCGTCCTCGCGTGCGGCAGTCAACGAGATCGTTATGTCTGCGCCGGTCTCGTGGTGACGAGCGATGAACTCGCGATAATTCATCCTGTACAGATGATCACCGGAAAGCACCAGTATCGTGTCGCCCTTGTAATCATCCAGATGGTGAAGGCTCTGGCGGACGGCGTCGGCTGTCCCCTGAAACCAATCTGGGCGTTCCGGGGTGATTTCCGCCGCAAGGATCTCAACGAACCCGTTGGTGAAACGACTAAACCGATAGGTCCGCGCGATATGACGATTGAGCGACGCCGAGTTGTACTGCGTCAATATGAAGATGCGATGTACATCGGAGTTGATGCAATTGGAAACCGGGATGTCGATCAGGCGGTACTTGCCGCCCAGGGGAACAGCGGGCTTTGCGCGTTGCCGTGTCAGCGGATACAGACGCTGGCCCGCACCGCCGCCCAAAATCAACGCCAACACTTTTTCCGCCGCCATCGGTCGTCCTCCCGAGCATTCGCGCAATACCGAGCCGCGTGGAGCAAGAGTATACCCAGCTTATTTGTTATTTACTATTTTCTATTTACTATTTTTAATTTTCTCTATTTGTCGTTTATGTCATTCGAGTATGCTGACATAGACAAATGGAAAAATAGGAAATAGAAAATAGAGAATAGTAGATAAAAAATGAAAAACGCACCACCCATCGAAATCCGAATCGCTGAACATGTCAGTGATGCATTAAGCAGCCGGGCGCCGGTAGTTGCGCTCGAATCGACAGTCATCGCCCACGGCTTGCCGCACCCGCTTAACCTCGATACCGCTTTGGCTTGTGAGGAAGCGGTGCGCGAGCGCGGCGCGACACCGGCTACGATCGGCATCGTCGATGGAGTTCCAACCATAGGACTCAGCGAGGATGAAATCGCTCGATTCGCGACTGGTCAAGCACCCGACGGATCCCGAATCGAAAAAGTCGGTCTCAATAACATTGCCGGGATGATCGTTAAGCAACGTTGGGGAGCAACGACGGTCGCATCGAGCTTGCGGCTTGCGCACCAGGCCGGCGTCCGCGTTTTCTCGACAGGTGGAATAGGAGGCGTGCACAGGGCGGCTGCACAGTCATTCGACGTCTCCGCCGATCTCACGGTGTTGGGCAGCACTCCTCTGATCTGCGTGTGTGCCGGAGCGAAAGCGATCCTCGATCTGCCAGCGACGCTCGAATATCTGGAGACGCTGGGTGTTCCGGTAATCGGCTATGGCACTGCGGAGTTTCCGGCGTTCTATTCGCGTACCAGCGGACTCGCGGTTGACTTAACTGTGGAAGCTCCCGGCGAGGCAGCCGGCGTCGCATTGCATCACTGGCGCTTGAATTCCCGCACAGCGGTGCTCGTTTGCGCGCCCGTTCCTGCGGAGTTTGAGATCGCGGCTTCGGATATCTCTGAGGCGCTTGACGAAGCTATCAGCAGGGCGACTGGTCAGGGGATACGCGGCAAAGCAGTGACTCCGTTTTTGCTTGGCGAAATGGAGAAGCTAACCAAAGGCAAAACCGTCGATACAAACCGTGCATTGCTTACAAACAACGCTGGTATCGCTGCGCGCATCGCCGTAAGTCTGACGGGAATAATAGATGTGACTACGGGAGCCATCGAAAACGAACAAAAGAGCCGGTGGCCGTCCGTAGGTGGAAACTAAAGAACCCCAGCTGAAGTTGGAGGTGTTACTGAAGTTTTCACACAGTCTCTCAGGCGATGTTTTGACGTCCCGGTTTCGGATTTGTAACTTCCAGAATCGCTTTGACGTCGGCTGGCTCTCAAATATAATCGCTACTCCCGCAATCTTGATCGATCCCCTCTAATCTGGAGGCATATATGGCTGCAGCACCGGCAAAGCAGATTGAATTGGAGCACCCTCATTTTGAGCCTCGGACGCGATCGCGACGGCTCTGGCTGCGTATACTCATCGTGTTGTTGGCATTGCCGATCGCCGGATTAATAGCTATCGGATTGTGGCCCGTTCAGGCCGACTTCGTTGGCGATCTGGATACCGCGGGGGTCAGCAAGGGCGGAGGCGGCCTGGTAAGACAGTTCCCCAAGATGGTCTTGCGCGATGACAATCCGCTGGCGAAGTCGATCGACGATGAGCGCGTCGAACTGGGTCGATTGCTTTTCTTTGATCCGATTCTCTCAGGGGCCAACGACATATCTTGTGCCACCTGTCATCATCCGGATCTCGGATTCACCGACGCGCGAGGGCTGTCGATGGGGAAGGGAGGTCACGGCATAGGCGCCGATCGTTCCGGTGGATCTGTTGTGCGCCGCGGCGCACCCACGATTTGGAACTCGGCATATAACCACAAGCAGTTTTGGGATGGTCGCGCGGAAGATCTCGAAGACCAGGCCAACGGCCCGATCACCAGTGACATCGAGATGAACCAGAACCCCGAGGCCCTGGTGAACGAGCTGAAAGAGATCGCCGAGTATGAGAAACGATTTGATGCTGCGTTCGCCGGCCGCGACGGGTCGGGGGTATCGCTGGACAACGTTCAGAAGGCGGTGGCCGCATTTGAGAGAACGCTTACAGCCAATAACTCGCCGTTCGATCGTTTTGTGAGGGGCGAATTGAGCGCGCTTACGGCTGAACAGCGCCGAGGCTTTAATCTGTTTCGCTCAGGACGAACTCGATGCTTCGAGTGTCACGGCTCGCCGACATTTGCTAACCGCGACTTTAAGATCATCGGGGTCCCTGAACTCGAAGGGTCGCAACCGGACTTCGGTCGGTTCGACGTAACCAGGGGCGAAGGCAACAAGTACGCATTCAAGGTTCCGACGTTGCGCAACGTGGTCTTGAATGCGCCGTACATGCACAACGGGAAATTCAAGACGCTCGAGGAGGTTCTCGATTTCTACGCCGCGGGCGGCGGTCCTGGGGTTGGCTTCAAGGAACCAAAGGTTGACGACAAGATTCATAGCTATGCAATCACAGCCGAAGAAAAAAAGGATTTGATTGCGTTCCTGTTTGCGCTTACCGACGAATCCAACTTGCCCAGGTTTCCGGACGTGGTTCCGTCGGGTCTGGCGGTGGTTTCGCGGATCAAGAACCCGGCTCGCGATCTTGTTGAGAAGTACAACACGGGTTCTTTGAATGCGGCGGTAGCCGAACGCGCGCCTCAAACGCTCACCGTTAAGCCGGGCGAATTGATACAAGCGGCGGTCGATCGCGCGCGGCCGGGAGACGTCATTGAAGTGATGCCGGGAGTTTACAAAGAGGAAGTGAAAGTTGATGTAGACAACATCACGCTTCGTGGGGTTGGCAGCTCGAACGCCTCGGGGCAGTCAGGCGTTACACGTCCAGTGCTTGACGGCGATAAGAAGCTGTCCGACGGTGTGCTTACAACCGGCAGCAACTTCATCATCGAGAACTTCGACATTCAGCACTACATTGCGAACGGAGTAGTTGCACAACACGCGCGCAACGTTACGTTTCGAAACTTGAAGATCGACGACACCGGGTTATACGGCGTTTATCCCGTGAGCTGTACGGGCGTAAGGATCGAACGCTGCGTCGCAACCGGGATTGCCGATGCCGCGCTTTACGTTGGGCAGTCGCGCGACATTGTGGTGAGGGACTCGGAAGCGTACAACAATGTCACCGGAATCGAGATTGAGAACTCTATTAACGCAGTTGTCGAAAACAATAACGTTCACGACAACACCGGTGGGATTCTGGTATTCATCCTTCCCAACAATCCGTCAAAGGTAGGACGCAATTGCATCGTGCGAAACAACCGGGTGGTCAATAACAACCATGCGAACTTCGCTAACCCGAATTCGATTGTGGCGAATGTTCCCCCCGGCACCGGGTTGATGATCATGGCCGCGGACAATACCGAAGTTACCGGCAATGAGATTCGGGGCAACGATTGCTATGGGGTGGCTGTATTCAGCCTGGAAGTAGCTTTTGCGAAGGGCACGGCCTTTGACGTCGGGCCGGTTCCGGAGAACAACTGGATTCACGACAACACATATTCTGACAACGGTAAGAATCCGGCTGGCGCGGTAAAACGAGCGGGTCTCAAGGGCGCGGATCTGGTATGGGATCTGAGCGGCTCATCAAACCGCTGGCAAGAGGCAAACGCGACCAGCTCGACGCCTCTTCTGAACGCGAGGTGGCCGGGGTTTGCAAGACGGGCTTATTGGCGCACGCTCCAGTTCCTGCAGAAATACTTGTGAATCACGCATCACGTTTCACGCATCACGACTTACTCTTTCGAGGTGAGGAATGACCACAGCGGCAATTGCCGAGGTTGACGCCGAAGTAGACAAGACTCAAACCGTTTACACCGCCAGTCTTGCCGGCCAGTGTCTCGCCGAGTTTGTGGGCACGTTTATCGTGATCCTGATCGGAGATGGAGCAGTGGCCGCCGCGGTTATGACCAACCAGCTCGACGGCTGGGGAGTCGCCATGATGTGGGGGCTTGCGGTGACGTTTGGCATTTACGTCGCCGGGCCGGTATCTGGAGCCCACTTCAATCCGGCTGTGACTATTACCATGGCTGTCTTCAGAGGTTTTCCCCGGAGCAGAGTTCTCCCGTTTATTCTCAGCCAGATCGCCGGCGCATTTACTGGCGCGGCAGCGGTGTATGCGATGTGGCATGGGTACTGGCCGCGAGCGGTGGAGAAGCTCGGGGTGGTAGTCGGGGAACCCGGCAGCCAGAAGTTGATGGCGATTTTTTCTTGTTTCTATCCGAGCCCGGGTGGGATCGGCGTCGATGCGAGCGCGTTTGCCACAGTATCGGCCAGCGGGGCGTTCTTTATTGAAGTGCTGCTTACGATGTTTTTACTGCTGATGATCTTCGCGCTTACAGAGCCCGGCAACACCGGCATGCCGCAAGCGGGGCTCGGCCCGTTGTTTATCGGATTGACGGTCACTGCAATAGTAGGGGTCGGAGGCTCGCTGACGATGGATGCTGTGAATCCCGTTCGCGACTTTGGGCCTCGGCTGTTTGCTTACGTAATAGGCTTTGGAGAAATCGCGTTTCCGGGACCGCGAGGCAACGAGTGGTGGCTATACATAGTCGCGCCGATAATCGGTGGGTTGATTGGCGCCGCAGTCTATCGATATCTGGTCAGGCGTTTCCTGCCGCCGTCCGCTGTGTAGCAAGCATCTCGAGAGTTCTGGGCGTCACTCCATCTGGATACAGACCCTTTCGTGATCGGGACCGTTGGTGTCCTGTGTTACGAAAAGAAGCGGGTTACTTGAAGAGCTTGTCAAACGCCGATCGGGCGTCTTTTACTTCAGCCACAGCCGTCGTTGTTTCGCGCTCGACCGTTTTTCGGGCTTCAAACAGCGTGCATTCGTTGCGCAGTTCCTTCTTTGGAATGCGTTCGGTTATCGGTTTGCGACATTGAAATCTGGCGCCGGGGTCGAAGCTCACGCAGTTCTTACAGGTGTGCAGATCGCTATGACACTTGGGGCACTGGGCGTCAAAAGCAATCCCATCAATCTCGATGTTGACCATCGTTCCGCACAGGGAACACCGGGTGACCTCCCGGAAAGCAGGCATTTTTGGCGCGCGAAGATCGCCTTTTGGCTGGTGATTATTAGCATGCGGCTTTTGCTCTTTTTCTTCGTTTTGATAGCCGCGCTGCTTGTACTTTCTATCCATGAAATCTCCTCTGGTTGGGGACAGGCAAGTGAAGTGCTTGTTAAGTAGCTTCCGTTTCCGGTTAGTTAATTGATTGTGCTGCCAGTCCGGCAACAAACCTGGCCATTCGCCGGTGTTGCCCTTAAATCGATCGGAACCTTGTTCGGGGTTTCCAAGAACGATAGATGTGCCACCACCCTTATACAGCAAGAACGAATGGGAATCAAACACTTTTCTGGTTTTGGGTTGTTGTTTTTTGATAACCTCAGGTCAACAGGCGCGTAACTGGCGCGTCGATGCCCGATACATCCAGGAACGTGAATCAAAAAAGCTTGATCATTAACCACATAACGATCACATGAAGGGTCCATATTGTTAATGCAAACGGCAACTGGAACTTTATTACTCCATATTTATCTCGCATGTTGAGAAGCGCGGCAGGGACTATGTTGAAGTTTGCTGCCATTGGCGTCATCAGTGTTCCGCTTGATCCCGCTGTCAGAGTCAATATCGCAACCATCTCCGGTCGAACTCCAAACGGTTGAATGATTAACGGCGACAGGACGCCGGTTGCTATCACCGGGAAAGCCGCAAACGAATTACCCATTACAATAGTGAACAATGCCATCCCAAGACAGTTTGCGAGCACAAGCAGAAACAGACTATCGCCCGGGATGATTCGTTGGATGCCCATCGCTATTAAGTCACCAACTTTTGCCGCGGTGAAGATCACGCCAAGCGAGGCGAGCAGCTGGGGCAAAATGTTAACCGCCCCCATTGCGTCATTGAGCCGCCGGCCTTCCTGCATCAACACGCGAGCTTTGTCGCGGGTGATCCACAGGCAGGTGGCCATCGCGCAGATCCCGCCAAAACCAAGACCGACCAGCGCGCCTCGATTGACATCCAGCTTCAACAACCGAAAGGCAATCGCAAAACCGAAGGTCACAACCGGAATCGACAGGACCGGTATGAAGATTCTGTTTCCCAGTTTTAGAGCACGACTCGTCTGTTCTGCTTTTGTCGCTTCATTATATTCCCCGCGTGCGACGCTGCCTGTGCCGTCGATTCCGACCATCGCTAGAACCAACAACCCAGTCAGCCAGTGGGGCATCCTACCGCCAAAGACAAAGATCGCTCCAAGTATTAACCAGAACATCCCGGTTCCATAACGACGCTTGTTGGCGCGATCGGCGACGGACATCGCGGCAAATACCCAGAGCACTAGCCCGGTCAGTACATACACCGACTCAAGACTAAACAGCTTGTCGGCAATCGAGGATATGGAGACGGCTAGAATTCCGGTCATCGCTTCGCCGCCGCCTTTCTTCGGTATCGACGATCGAGCAGCTGGAATTGAATCGCTCCAAGAATGACTGAAATGGCGGCCATCGGGATAGCGAACATTACAAGCGACCACACGCTCACCGCGTATCCCAGCCCGGTCATCACCCCAAACACCAGCAGTATTCCAGCCTGCACAACCGAGAGATTCTGACCGTAGAAGTTTCCGTAGTTCTCGCTTGCTGCGTTAGCCCCTTTGATTTCCTCGATCACATCGTCCGGGACTTCATCGGCGCTTGTCGCTTGGAATGTCGCCTCGGCCGCTCCCACCGACATCGGAAAAATCAGCGGTCTGACGAATGAGGGATGTCCGTTTAGCCTGACGCCGAGGATGCCGTTGAGCACCCGGAAGAGTTGATAGACGATCTGGAGGCGGCCAACCGTGGCGGCCGCGAATTTCCGAATGAGGACCGCCGATTGTTCTTGTAGACCGTGTCGCTCGGCGAGGCCGATTGCCGGAAGCGTGATAATAAACAACGTCATCAGCCGGTTCTCGGCAAACGCGCGTCCAAGCATGTTGATGATGCCTTCCTGACCAGGCCCGGTTGAAAACAGCGGGAGTCCGGCCGCGATCCCCGTGACCAGACCGGCCGTCACCACTACGAGAGTTGTGCGCAACCGAAGCGCAAGCCCAATTATCACAATCGCGATACCGCTTAGCTTCAAGACATCGGAAAGATTCACATTAACCTCCCCTCGACGGCGAACTTACGAGAATAGTTCTGGCCGAGTCTACTCTATTCACATAGCACCGTCACGGTCGAAAGCCTTTCACTTTTTAGAGCCCAGAATATTCCTACAAAGTGTCTCAAATCCGCTATTCAGTTTTCGCCACTTGAGATATACTTCGCGCGGCCATTTTCAGATTAATAGTCTGTTGGTCTGGTGCAGAGATTTGGCGCTCGTTCTGTCCTGGAAAAACGGTGTCCGTTACATTCCTGAATCGGCACCTGCCAAAGTTAGTACGCAAACGGAGGAACAAAGTATGAAAGTCAGGCGACACAAGAAGTTTGTAGTCCAGGCGTTGGTCGTGCTCATGGCGAGCATGGCCGTCCCGGCGATCACGCAGCAGGCCGAGCGCAGTTTTGCCGACTACTGGGGATCCCGTTTTAGCGCCCAACCAGGTGTTAGCGGCCGGCCCTTTAGCCTGCAAGTTGTCGATGCGCCCGAGGCTCCCTCGCCCGGGGCAACGCCGACAATCCTTCGCTGGAACTCGATCTCGATCGATGCCAGCGGGCTGGACCATACGCCGGTCGCTCCCGGTGAAAACCGCGTTTTCGGTGAACAAGTCGGTCCTTGCCGCGCAGCACGCGCGATCGCGATCGTTCACATCGCAATGTTCGAAGCGTTAAACTCGATCACCGGCGGGTTCCGCAGCTATGTAAATCTTAATCCGAAGAAGGGTCCCGCTTCGGCCGATGCGGCGGTGGCGCAAGCTGCGCACGATACGCTGGTTGCGTTGTGGCCGTCGCAGGCTCAGGCCTTCGACCAGAAGCTGGATACAGACCTCGGAGTCATTCCCGACGGACAATTAAAGTCCACCGGGATCGTCTTAGGGCAGCGTGCTGCAAATGCGATATTGGCAATGCGAGCCGCGGATGGTTCGCAACATCCCGAACCGCGAGTCAACATCGATTTCATCCCAAGCAACGATGCGGGACACTGGCGACAGGACCCGGTCAGCCAGCACCCGCTGGCGCTTGGCGCGCATTGGGGTGAAGTGACGCCGTTTGTGCTTTTCTCATCGAGCCAATACCGCGTCCCTCCACCGCCCGCTATGGACAGCGCGGAATATACTGCTGCGTACGATGAAGTAAAACGGTTGGGTGGCGACGGGATCGACACCGCGACTGAGCGTACTCCCGAACAAACGGAGATTGGTATTTACTGGGCCTACGATGGAACCCCGAGCATGTGCGCGCCGCCGAGGCTCTACAACCAGATTGCCACACACATAGCGAATAAAAAGGGAACGACTGGGATTCAGTTAGCGCGGCTGTTGGCGCTCGCCAACACCGCTATGGCGGATGTCGGAATCGCAATCTGGGAGTCCAAGTACTTTTATCAGTTTTGGCGTCCGATCACCGGGATACGCGAATCCGACCCCGGAACCGGCCCGAGCGGTACTGGCGATGGGAACCCCGACACAATAGGCGATACAGTCTGCAAGCCGCTGGGAGCGCCTGCGAGCAACTTGATGGGTCCCAATTTCACCCCTCCGTTCCCGGCCTATCCATCGGGACACGCGGGATTCGGCGGCGCATTGTTCCAGGTTCTGCGAGACTTCTACGGCACCGATCAGATACCGTTCACATTTGTGTCGGATGAATTCAATGGAGTGACTAAGGACAACGCGGGCAACATCCGTCCGTTAAAGCCGCGAAGTTTCGAAACACTATCGCAAGCTGAAGAAGAGAACGGTCAGAGTCGCATCTATCTCGGCATACACTGGTCGTTTGACAAGACCGAAGGCATCGCGCAGGGGAGGGAAGTAGGGCATTACGTGTTCAAGAAGCTGTTCCTGCCGGTTCCGCCTCCGAAGAACAAAGCGCCTGTGAAGTAAGAGTTGGCCGGCCGTGAAGATGAGCGACGAACTCATCAAGGCTGTCTTCGATGGCGACGTGGATGCGGTCAGGCGCCTGCTTGATGCCGGAGACGACATCGATGCGGACGGGAGGATCTGGAATCCGCTCCATGTCGCTATCGAGAACCAAAACGCGGCATGTGTTCATTTGCTGATTCGCAGAGGTGCCGACATCGAACACAGTGCGGCGGGCAACCTGTCTCCGCTCGCCCATGCCGTCGACAGCGCTATTGACGGCACCATCCAGACGGGCGGTAGTCCTGGCGACGAGCCAACCGAGATCATCAACCTACTCCTCGACGCGGGAGCGGACAGCACCCAAGCCTTGGAAGTAGCTCGGGAATATGAGTCTTCGAAAATCGTGGACCTCTTGACGAGCGTCATGAAGACACGGTGAACATGATGTCTGATAGGTGGGACAAACTAGGTATTGTCCCGAGATTAGAAGATAGACTTTCGACATGAGCAAGATTCGAGAACTGGAGCGGGCTGTGAGAGAACTCACTCCTGAGGACCTCTTGGCTTTTCGTGACTGGTTCACGGACTTTGATGCTCGCCTTTGGGATCAACAAATCGAAAC
>DASRIZ010000633.1:0-5017 GCA_035649735.1 Blastocatellia bacterium
GGTCGGACACGTGGTTCGACTATGAGCTTGGCAAGCGCTTAAAAAAGCTCTACGCGAATTCCAATCTGCCGCGTGACGAGGGTTTCAAGAATCTGGTTTGGGACTACGAGCATGAGGATGCCAACGAGCGCAAGAAGGGCGAGCCCTCGGCGCTGAAAATCCTGAAAGAGATCAACGGCTTTTTCACCGAAGATCCTGCGCGTCATTGCGTCGGTTTCGGCGACCTTAAAGACGACGGCTCCACGACCTGCGCGTCGTGGATCTACTCTGGCGTCTACCCTGCACCCGGCAAGCTTCTTGCCGATAGGCGCACGCCCGACCCGCCTGGAAAACCCGGCGCTCAATTGCAATGGGGTTGGGCATGGCCGGCGAATCGGCGCGTGATGTACAACCGCGCGTCCGCCGATCCGGAAGGGAAGCCGTGGAGCGAAAAAAAGAAGTGGGTATGGTGGGACGCGGAGGCAAAAAAATGGGTTGGCTACGATGTACCGGACTACATCGCAGCGAAACCGCCTAACGACAAAGCGAAACCCGGCGCCGCCGGCATGGACGCGTTGCCCGGCACGGCGCCGTTTATTATGCGTCCAGACGGGCTCGGTTGGCTTTACGTACCTGGAGGGCTCGTGGACGGCCCGCTACCGACACACTACGAAGCGGTTGAGTCGCCGGTGCCAAATTTACTTTACAAACAACAGACCAGCCCGGTCTACAAATACTGGAAGGACCCCGGCAACGAGTTGGCCAAGATGGGCGATCCGAAGTTCCCCTATGTCCTGACCACGTACCGGCTGACTGAACACTACCTGGCGGGTGGAATGAGCCGCTGGGTGCCATGGCTCGCTGAGCTGCAGCCCGAGCTGTTCGTTGAGATCAGTCCCGAGCTAGCCCAAGAGAAAGGCATCAAGAATCTCGACTGGTGTAAGATATCCAGCCCGCGCGCGCAGATTCGCGCCAAGGCGCTTGTCACGAAGCGGATGCGCCCCTTCAATATTGACGGTAAGGTCATTCACCAAGTCGGCATGCCCTGGCACTGGGGTTACGAAGGACTTTCCAAAGGCGATGTGGTCAACGAGCTGACATCGCTCATAGCCGATCCGAACGTTTCGATTCACGAGGGAAAAGCCTTTGTGTGTAATGTGGAGAAAGCGTGAGACGACACGAATCGAAGATAGAGGATCGAGGATAGAAGATCGCAGTCTTCGATCCTTCATTCTCCATCCTCGGGAGGTACCACATGCCTGAGCCCATGGGATTTTATACCGATACAACCGTCTGCATCGGCTGCAAAGCCTGCGAGGTCGCGTGCAAAGAATGGAATCAGCTTCCCAGCACTAACGGTGGCGTCAACACCTTGAGCGGCGACAGTTATGACAACACGCGCCGGCTCGACGGTATCCACTGGCGTCACGTGAAATTCATCGAGCAGTTTACCGATGACCGAAAAGACGGCCGCTGGCTGCTGATGAGCGATGTCTGCAAACACTGCGTGCAAGCTCCCTGTCTTGAAGTTTGTCCAACCGGCGCGATCGTTCGCACTGAATTCGATACTGTGGTGATCCAGTCGGATGCGTGCAACGGCTGCCGCGACTGTATTTCCGCCTGCCCTTTTGGAGTGATTGAAATTAACCCGGTCTCAGGGACCGCGCAGAAGTGCACGCTCTGTTATGATCGGATGCAGGGCGGGTTTGAGCCTGCCTGCTCGAAGGCCTGCCCCACCAACTCAATCCAGTTCGGGACAATCAGCGAGCTGAAAGGAAGAGCACAAAAGCGGGTCGAGCAGCTGCACCAGGTCGGTGAAAAAAGAGCGTACCTTTACGGCGCGGATGAAAAAATGCTCGGCGGCCTGAATTCCTTTTACTTGCTGGTGGACAAACCGGAAGTCTACGGCTTGCCACCTGATCCCAAGATGCCCACGCGCAATCTGACATCCGGTACGATGTTTTCATTCTTGGGCGCGCTGCTGGTCGGCTTAATCGGTATCTTTAATTTCCGCAATCGTGGCGCAGCGGAGCGCGAGGAGGCTCGGTTATGAACGGGATTCCTTCGAGTACATTTTTTAGCGCGCCGCCGGACTGGGGTTGGCTAATTGTCTTATACTTTTTTTTCGGAGGCCTCGCCGGCGGATGCTATTTTCTCGCTTCGCTCATCGATCTAGTGGGCCGGCCGGAGGATCGTCCTCTCGCCCGCCTGGGTTACTACATAGCGTTTCCCTGCGTGATTGTGAGCGCGCTGCTCTTGATTCTTGATCTGACTCGGCCGCTGCGTTTCTGGCACATGTTGATCGAGTCGAACACTTTTCAACCGATGTTTAAATTCTGGTCTCCCATGTCGGTTGGCGCGTGGGCGCTTTTGATTTTTGGAATATTTGCTTTTATATGTTTTCTGGCAGCGCTCGTTGAAGACAATCAATTGGCATGGCCAGCGGGGCGGAAATTTTGTCCCCCGGGAACGCTGAGCAAAGTGATTGCCATGGTCGGTGGGCTTTTTGGCTTTTACGTCGCCGGCTACACCGGAGTGCTACTTGCGGTGACCAACCGCCCCATCTGGTCGGACACGCCTCTGCTCGGCATGCTGTTTATCGTTTCGGCCGCATCCATATCAGCGGCGTCGATGATTCTCTTTGCAAGAAGATACCGGTGGACAATGCCCGGGTTGGCGGCGCTGCACCGCGTCGACGCCTGGGTGATCGCGTTGGAGTTTGTTGTTTTGATCGCGGTGATGATATCGCTAGGGCCGGTATTTCGTGCCTGGTTTAGCGCTTGGGGCCTGTTGCTTTTTTTCGGCGTCATCGTTATCGGCATGCTGATTCCTTTGGCTCTCTACTGGCGCAGGCAATGGCTCGGCGATCGCAACGTCATCACGGCAGCGGCATTGGTTCTGATTGGCGGCTTCATTCTTCGCCTGGTCATCGTCTTCTCGGCGCAAGGAGTCTGACATGAGCCTGTCGGTGATCATCCCCGTCGCGCTTTTGTTCTACGTCGCTGCCTGTACGAGCCCGGAGACGGCACGGACCCGCGGTGGCGGACCGGGAGCCGACGTCGGCAACCGAGCTAAATTTGTGCAGATGCACGAAGGCTCAAGACCGTTTGAAAATACTCCCAAAATCATTCCCACCAAGCATCCTTCTTTGGCTCCCGCCAGTCAGGCCAACGACCTCAGCCGCAAATGACGGCAATTGAGACTGGCCTGCAGGATCTCAGACGCCGGCACCCAGAGTGGGAACCGTGGCTCGCCGTAGTTCAGGAAGTCCTAAGCGAGTCCATCAATCCTGAGTGGGATTCACTCGTCCCCATCCGTAGCGAATCACAGCAAAGCAAGGTTCCGCTGCTAGCCGGTATCACCCTGACTTTAGAGCAACGTGCCATTCATCGGCTGTTGGAAAAGCTGATTTTGATCGCCCATCGCAGTGGGACATCGGCGATGGCCAGCTTGGAACCGGCACTACATAGAGATTTAGACCTGTTGAGCTTGTTCAAAGCTTCACTTTGCCAGGATCGCGATCGCCTTAAGGACATTGCCGCGTATCTCGGTGCAGATGCGGAGGCGTTCCAAGCGGTTGCAACACTCTTGCCCGTCCCCTTGTTGCACGCGTGCAATCGGCGATGGGCAGCATCGAAATCTCCGAGCTGGATGGAGGGGTATTGTCCGGTCTGCGGCGCCTGGCCGGCGTTTTCCGAAGTGCGAGGGATCGAACGAAGCCGATATTTCCGCTGCGGCCGCTGCGGCAGCGAGTGGCAAGCTCGAGCCTTGTTCTGTCCTTACTGCGGCATGACCGACCATAACGAGCTTGTCTCGCTGGTGCCTGAAAAAAGTGGTTCGAACTCGGTGATCGACGCCTGCAAGCGGTGTCTCGGCTACGCAAAAACCTTTACGACCCTTCAGGGTAGCCCTCCAGCTAAGATCCTACTCGACGATCTTGCCAGCGCGCATCTAGATGTCGCCGCTCTAGAACAGGGGTACAGACGTCCGGAAGGCGCAGGCTATTCTCTCAATGTCATCTTGACGGAGAATGGCGCGACGTCAAGCTTTTCTACTTGAAGCGATGAATGTGACCAATAAACCCGGGCAATTCTCACGCCCCGCCGAAGTTTGCAAGGCTTTGCTCGCGGCGCTTGACGCCGCCGACGGGCGGCGGCGCAAACGCAAGCGCGACCAAACGCCGGACGGCATCGGGCTGGCGATCAAGCGGGATTTGCTCCAGCGCGCGGTGCAAGACGATCCGAACCCGGAAGCCTTCGAGGAATGGTTGCTCCAATGCGCTCTGGCGTGCGCGCCGGAATCGGCCGGAGCCGTATCCGCCATGGCCCGCGCCATTTTTGAAGAGTGGCGCCTTGCGCACTCGCTCCATGAGTTCAAAAATTGGCTGGATGAGGGCGCGCCATCGGCCGATGCCGACGAGGGAAAGCGCAAACACCACAACGCTGATCAAGGCGAACGGCAATAATTAATTAAAGGCGACAACTCCGCCATCATCGTCGCCATGCGCGAGCTCTTGCTGGGTCCAGTCACGCCTAACTGGCCCTTTACGTACTCGTTACATTTTCGCGGTTCAATTCCCTTCCTATTGAGTGAATCGCAAGAATTCTAGTCGCGGCAGCACGGTTCCAAAGTTTTCCTAGAAACAAGATTTGGAAGCGCCTGCGCGTCGGCGTGTAAGGGATTCGATAACGCCGGAAAAACAATCTGTGACGGCCGGATCGAATAAATTTCTCCTTTGATCGATGACTGGGGTGCCACGTCCGTGCTGCACGCCTCTCTGGTGGCTCGACCTATTGAGCGTTATTTGCGTCAAAAAAATAGCTGCGGTCACGCCAATATGGAACCGACGTTTCCAGCAGGTTTCCAGCTATGATGCTTGCTGGTTTGATCAGACCCGACTCCATAGGTGTCTAGCGATCAGACGCTTGGCCACCGCTCTTGGAGGCCCTTCCGATGCCGGCTAGGGTAAGCGGAACGAAAAGGTAAAACACAGGTTCTTTACACTGTGCCGCTGCCTCGATCAATTTTACAAGGGCGA
>DASRIZ010000634.1:0-7970 GCA_035649735.1 Blastocatellia bacterium
CCATCGGTACCAAACAGCAGCATGGCTATTTTCTCGCTCTTCTTGCTGAAGCTCTACGCGTCGCCGGACGGGAACAAGAGGCTCTGGACACCATCGGAGAAGCGATCGACGTAGCGACGCAGACTTATGAGCCTTACTATGAAGCCGAGCTGTACCGTCTTCGGGGAGAGGCATTAGCAAGAGTCGGCATTGCTTCGCCGACGGAGATCGAGTCTTGTTTTCAACGAGCTCTGGACATCGCGAGGCTACAGCAGGCGAAGGCATTTGAGTTACGCGCTGCCGTGAGCCTGGCGCGCTTGTGGCGGCAGCAGAGTAGATGCGACGAGGGCCGAACTATCCTTGAGGACGTTTACGGCTGGTTTACGGAAGGGCTCGACACGGGAGATTTGAAAGATGCCAGAGCTTTGCTTGATGAACTGAGGTGAGATGATGAAGCGAGCCATCGGTTGGACCGTTTTGTTTTTGAGCGCGCTCAATGTGTCAGGCACAGCCGAAGCGTTCCTCAAAGACAGGGCGGAAGATGCTAGTGCTGCGAGTCTTTCCGCTAAGGTGTTGATACGTCGTGACACATATGGTGTCCCTCACATTCTGGCGAAGAACGAGGAGGCGGCGGCATTTGGTTTAGGATACGCTCAGGCCGAAGACCACTGTTTGACTATAGTCCGGCGCTTTATCGCGGCGCGCGGCGAAGCAGCAAAATACTTCGGCCAGGGCGCCGAGGGCGACTTCCTGATGAAGCGCTTCGACAATCTTGGAGCGTGCAAAGCGAACTTTGGCCAGCTCGATCCTCTTCTGCAGCGTGTCTTCAGCGCCTTTGCCGCCGGTGTTAATCACTACATTGCAAAACACCGGCAGGAATTGCCGCCCGGGATTCCAGCGTTCGATGGTGTTGACGTCCTCGCAAACGGTCGAGCCGGCGCAGTTAATTCGGCGATTGATGCGGCGACACTCCGCGCGCTAAAGGCAAAGTATCCCGATGCCACACAATCGCAGCCGCCTCAGCAGGACCGCGAGTTTGAAGATCTTCAAACCGAATTGCCCGGATCGAACGCGTTTGCGCTGTCGGGCTCGCGAACGACCTCGGGCAAAGCGATCCTGCTCGGCAATCCTCATCTAAACTGGTCATCGCTTTACTGGGAAGCGCAGGTAACCGTACCCGGCAAGATCAACTTCTTCGGTTCGACCCTTGCCGGCATCCCGGTGCTGCGAGCCGGGTTCAACGAGCATCTCGGCTGGGTGACTACCAATAACAACCCGGATCAGGAAGACCTTTACGCACTGTCAATCGATCCAAACAATACCGATCATTACATCTTCGAAGGACAATCGTTGCCCATCAAAAAGAAGGACGTGACGGTTGAGATAAAAACGCCTGAAGGCACGATGCGTTCCGACAAGCGTGTCTACGACGAATCACACCTCGGCCCAATAGTCTATCGCACAAAGGACATGGCATTTGCCTATCGCTCGGCGCAACTCGAATCGTTTCGCCACTTCGAAGGCTTCTATCGTTTGAGCAAAACCCGCAATCTCCGCGAGTGGTTGGGAGTGATGAAACTCGGTTTGCTGAACTATTCGAACTTCACCTATGCCGATCGCGATGGCAATATTCTTTACCAGTGGAACGCACATATACCAAAGCGCGCCGAGGGCGGCGCAAGCTACGAATTGGACGTGCCCGGCGAAACCAAATATCTCTGGCGCGGGTTACACCCTTTGAGCGATTTCCCGAAGCTCCTGAACCCGAGCGGAGGCTACATCCAGAATTGCAACAACCCGCCCTGGTACACGTCGCTGCAAAACCCAATTGATCCTGCCGGTTTCAGGACCTACTTTGAGCGAGGCGAGCTCGGACTAAGACCGCAGCTTGCGCTGGAAATGCTGGAGAGCCGAGCGAGGTTTTCGCTTGATGACGTGAAGCGAATGAAATTCAATACACGCATGTTGATAGCCGATCGGCTCAAACCGGATCTGATCAAGATCATAAAAGCCGCGGCCAGTCCTTCCGATGACCTCTTAAAAGGTCTGGCGGTAATCGAAGCCTGGGATAACACCGCTTCGCCGGATGCTAAAGGCGCGGTGCTCTTTCAGCGTTTCGTCACCGCGTATCTCGAAGCGACCAAGAAACCCTATGCAGTCGAATGGAACAAACAGGATCCGGCCAGAACGCCGTCGGGGATTTCAGATTCGGCGCTGGCTATGAAGCATTTCGAAGAGGCAGTTCGATGGACTCGCGAGACCTATGGATCGGAGACGATTGCCTGGGGACAGGTGCATCGTTTCAGATTCAAGGACGTGGATCTTCCCGGTGACGGCGCTACCGGAGCACTCGGCGCGTTCCGGGTGATGGGTTTCAGACAGCTGCCCGACGGCAAGCGAGTCGCGGGGTGGATTTCCGCCAACGAGCCGCTGCAGGGATTCGGCGACGGCTGGGTAATCGCGGTGGAATTCTCGAAACCGGTCAAAGCTTTTTCAGTGCTGGCCTACGGGCAGACTACTAACCCAACCTCAAAGCACAGCCGCGATCAGATCGGCTTGTTTGCAAATCACGAATACAAACGCGTGTGGTTCAGCGAGTCGGAAATCAAAGCGAACCTGGAAAGCGAATATCGTCCGTAATGATCGAGACGCAAAAGACCGAATCACCTAATCAAACCGCGTTGCGAAATGACTGGCTTACTCGCTATTCAAAAGCGATGGCGCGGCTGGTGCCGGATGCCATCTCAACAGTTGCAATCATGGTGGTCCTTCTTTTTGGGCTCGCGCTGGCGCTCGGCAATAGCTTCACCACGGCGCTCGACGCGTGGTATCGCGGGCTCTGGATGGCTTATAGCGGTAATCCTTGGGGCATGTATGCTCGGCTGGCTGTACTATCACTTCCTGGTCAAGCGCTCCAGTCTCGATCTCAATTCGCTTAACACGATCTTTCTGATGCTTTGTTTTCTATTACACGGAAACATTCGAAACCTGTCCCGCGCGCTTCAACGCGCGGTGGTGTCCTGCTGGCCGATTTTGGTTCTCTATCATCTGTACGCGGGCGTCGCGGGGTTGATCCAATTCACAACCATCGGCGAGGCCGCGGGTGGCATGATTGCTCCAATCTCCACTCGTTGGACCTTCCCTCTGCTGACTGCGATTGCGGGAACAATAGTAGCGACCTTTGTTCCGTCAAGCGGCGGGCAGTGGGTGATTCAGGGGTTTCTGACGATCAAAGCTGCGGAGGCGGCGGGGGTGACCGCCCAGCGAGGAATGCTCGCTCTTGGCGTCGGGGACCAAATGGGAAATCTGGTTGCGCCGTTCTGGTTTCTGGTGCGAGCCGAGATCGCGCGAATCGACTTCAGAACATTTTTCGGCTATGGGTTGATCTTCGCGTTGCTCTGGTTTGTATTCGGTGTTGCGGCGTTCACTTTCTTGCCTTGTTAGGGGATGATCGTTTAGACCTTGAGTGCGTTGGGGTGTATTGATGTGCCAAAGAAGACCGATCGATTCTTACCGTCGTCTACAAGGCTTCGAGCAAGAGCGCGTCCGACTTCCGCGTTCAATCATCTGAACATTCGTCACTTTGCCGGTCGACGCTCGTTGTTATAATTGCTCGTACTCTCTAGGCCACAGGAGCGCAGATAACCATGGACGCTAAGGACGGAGTGATGCTGGCTACCGACTTCAGTTCTCCACAATCGATCCCCTATTTCCTCTGGGATGAGCCAATGACGGTTGCCGAATTCCGTGAGCGTTTGTTGAGCGCTTCGAATGCAGAACAGACACGGCTACTGGCCAAGCTTCTGCGCCAAGCGCGCGACACAGATGTTTGGCAGTTTACTTCGCCCGGTGAAGTATGGCGGCGATGGTCTTCCATTGGGCCTCAGTTGGGACGTCGTCGGGTATTCTGGGAGTTTCTGTTGAACCAATGGCAGAGGGAGGGTCTGCTTGGCAAATAAGCTCAGCGTACTCCAACAGGATTTTCTTCGCGCATTCTTCCAGCGCGAAACCCGCTTCTTTCTGACGGGCGGCGCAGCGCTTGTTGGGTATCATCTGGGACATCGGGAAACCCACGACCTTGACCTGTTCACGGTTGAGGATGCGATGACGGATGGGATGTCCGCCGTCGCCGAAGTCGCGCGCGCGTGGGGCGCGATACTCGAAGCACTTCAAACGTCACCCGATTTCCGGCGCGTCTTGTTGCGGCGAGGCACGGAAGCCATCGTTATTGATTTGGTGCGCGAATACGCCGTGCAGGCCTCGCCTGAAAAGCCTATCGTCAACGGGATCGCCGTTGACCCGCCTCAGGAGATCTTAGCCAACAAACTATGCGCGTTACTGTCACGTTCGGAGATCCGCGATCTAGTCGATGTACGTGCTCTCGAGATGTCAGGCTACCGAATGGAGGACGCCCTAGACGCGGCGGCAGCAAAGGACCGAGGGCTGACACCCGCGCAGCTAGGCTGGGTGCTGAGCCAGATCGAACTGGGTGTCGACCTGGTGCCGCCCGGCGGTGTATCTGCGGAGGAATTGCGAAGCTACTTAGATGAGTTGATTGCGCGGCTTGCAAGACAGGCGTACCCTGAGGCGACAAACTGACTTTGACCAGCAACACCCGCCTTGATCATTACCAGCCGCATAATCGGCTGAAGCAAAAGAACGGATTCACACTCTGACGTGTTGCGTGCTGCCATCAGAGAACTGATTTCGCTTCGGCATGACCTGGTGCTGCTGAATCGTCAGGGTAGCAATCAGTTTCCAACTTATGTCGCGACGACGGCAAGCGTCTTATCACAACACAGCGATCCAGGAGGAGAATAGCGTGACTTACCAACGTCGAGAGTTTTTAAAACAATCCGCTGCGTTTTCGCTGTTAATTTCTCACCCGGCTCTGGCAGCACAGGCCAAAAAACAGCACTCGCAGCTCGCAAGCTACGACGCGCTTGGACTGGTTGACCTGATTAAAACAAAACAAGTCTCGCCCCTTGAGCTTGTCGACGATGTCATCCGCCGCATTGAACGCGTGAATCCGAAAATCAATGCTGTGCTTACAAAGAACCTGGATCTCGAACGGGTGCGTGCGAGGGCACGGAGCGGCGCACTCGAAGGAATGTTTGCGGGTGTGCCGGTCATGCTGAAGAATCTTCAGCAGTACAAGGATGCCAACATCGATTCCGGGTCTCGTCTATTCGCCCAGGCAAACGCAAAACTCGGTAACCTGAATAAAGAGAACTCGCCGTTTGTCGACGCGATGGAAAGAGCTGGAATGATTATCACCGGCATCACCAGTTCACCCGAATTGGGATTGATCGATACGACCGAACCAGTGTTGCACGGTCCTACTCGCAATCCGTGGAATTTGAATCACACCGCGGGCGGATCGAGCGGAGGGACGGCGGCGGCAATCGCGTCCGGAATCGTACCGTTGGCGCACGGCAATGACGGTGGGGGTTCGATTCGGATTCCTGCCTGTCAATGCGGCGTGTTTGGATTGAAGCCAACGCGATCACGCGAGCTTGGAAACGGAGGCGGGTTGGGGCCGCTGAACATAGCTTCAAACCTGTGCCTGAGCCGCTCGGTGCGGGACACTGCTGCGTTCTTAAGTGTCGTCGAAAACAAAACGAATTCGAATCTTGCTCCTGTAGGATTCGTGTCAGGCCCGGGGAAGAAGCGATTGAGAATCGCTTTGGCCATTCAGACGCTGAGCGGTCAGAAGCCGCATCCGGAAGTCGAGAAGGTCACCAATTCGGCGGCGAAACTGTGCGAGAAGCTTGGTCACAGAATTGAACCGATTAACCTGGCGATAAACGGCGACGAGTTCATCGACGCCTTTCTGGGTTTCTGGGCATCAAGCACTCTCGGTCTCGAAGCAACGGCCAAACGGTTACTGGGTGAGTCGACAAGACTAGAAGACGTCCTTGAACCGTGGACATTGGGATTGATGGAGGTGGCGAAGACGCGAGGCGCAGCAGCGTGTGCGCAACGCGCGACCAAAGTGTTTGGTGAGGTGACTGCGGGTATTGAGAAGCTTTTCCAATCTACGGATGTAATCCTGTCGCCAGTGATGACCAATCCGCCCTACAAGATCGGCTGGCATGACCCGCGCGTGGAATTCAAGAAGTTGTATCAGCGAATCCTCGACGACGTGGGATACACGCCGTTGCACAATGCGTGCGGAACGACGGCGATGTCGGTGCCGCTCTATTGGACGGCGGATGGATTGCCGGTAGGAAGCCAGTTTGCGGCCTGGCGCGGAGGTGAAAGCACGCTATTGCAGCTCGCGTACGAGTTGGAGTCTGCGCGGCCGTGGGCAAGTCGCCGTCCGCCGGTGTTTGCGGGATAGTCTGGCGACGATTTGTGCAGCCCTCCACCGACCCTGTGTCGGTGGAGGGCCGTTATCGGTGAGAAGTATTAAGGTAAGTGAGCTATGAGATTGCTGATCACGATAGCCTGTCTTGTCCCGCTAAATCTGTTTGCCTCGCAACCTGCTTACTACAGCAACGTCCCTGCAGCCAGGTTTGCTGAGCATACACTCGCCACGGATCTTACCGGCGGCTATCAGGTGGTCGTCTCGGACATAAACCGTGATGGCAAACCGGATTTGATTGCAGTCGCAACCGGGCTAAAGGAACTGATCTGGTTCGAAAACCCCGGATGGCAGCGTCACGTGATCATCGGCAATATTTCCCGCCCAATCAACTGCGCAGCTTGGGATATCGATGGAGACGGTGTTCCGGAGATCGCCCTGGCGCATGAGTTCTCCAATGACCCCGCCAGGAGTGTCGGGACCGTCTCGCTGCTCAAACACAAAGGTGATCCTACAAAGTCTTGGGAGATGTCCGAGATTGATCGGCTGTCAACATCACATCGGCTGCGCTGGGTTGATATTGAAGGAAACGGAAAGAAAGTATTGCTCAACGCTCCGCTCGCCGGAGCCCTTGTGAAGCCGCCTGACTACAAAGGCGCCGTGCCGCTTGTGTTCTATCGCCCCGGCGCGTGGAAAAGAGAGATCATCTCGCAGGAGCTTGAAGGCGTGTTGCACGGGTTGGCTGTGACGGATTGGAACAAAGATGGCCGAGAAGACATCCTAACGGCGAGCTTTCTTGGAATTGATGTGTTTAGCTTTGGAAGAAAGACGGCGTGGAGTCGCAGCAAAATGGTCAATGGAAATCCGGATCCCTGGCCTCGAGGCGGCTCAAGCGAGATAGCGGTAGGCCGATTGAATAGAGATCGCTTCCTTTCAACCATCGAGCCCTGGCACGGCAATCAGGTCGTGATTTACCGGCAGCAACGTCAGGGCTGGCAGAGACAGGTGATTGACGCGTCTCTAAACGACGGCCACACCCTTTTGACGGCCGATCTGAATCGTGATGGAAGAGATGAAATCATAGCCGGCTATCGCGGCCAGGGCCGAAGCGTTTACATCTACACTTCGGAAGACCCGAGGGGGAACCGCTGGTCACGACACGTTCTTGATGATGGTGGGATGGGCGCGGCCGGATGCGCGGTTGCTGACTTGAATGGAGACGGAAGACCGGATATCGCTTGCATCGGCACGGCTACGACGAACCTAAAGTGGTACGAAAACCTCGGAACGCCAGGGCAGTAAGCAGAAGGCAGAAGGCAGAAGGCAGAAGGCAGTAGGCAGAAGGCGGGTATCAGCGTAGAGCCCAGACTTGATTTTCCATTTTTGATTTTCCATTTTTCATTTGTCTTTTTGAGAGCGTGTCAACGCAGTGCGTGGTCAGACTAATTGAGTCTGAATTGAGGTCTGGCTTTGAGACTGAGAGTTAAATGACAAATGAAAACTGACAAATGAAAACTGACAAATGAAAAATGAAAAACGGCAAATGAAGAATGGCAAATCGAAAATGGAAAATCCAGTCCGGGCTCTACGCTGATTCCCGCCCCTGCCTCCTGCCTCCTGCGTTCTGCCTTCTGCCTTCTGCTTTCTGCCTTCTGCCTTCTGCTTTCTGCCTTCCTCGGTCTCT
>DASRIZ010000635.1:0-3615 GCA_035649735.1 Blastocatellia bacterium
CGCGCTTCCCTCGCGATGAAATCAGTGACCGATGGATCCATGTTTCGTCACTCCAGTTGGAGCGAACTGGCAGGTAGTGGGCTGTCGCCATTTACCAGCCTGCGAATGCCCGATGATCATCAAGTTACCACAGGCATTTTGCTTGCGGGCGCATTGGGTGACGGCCGTTTGGGGCCTGCCCAAGGACGGTCGGCGCCCCAGTTCTCCTCGCGCTGCATGATCCCTCCGGCGAGACAGCCTGTCTAGTTGTATACCGACGACTTCCGCTCTACCGTCGATACTGTTGTAAAACTCGACTGATCTCATTGTCGGGCTTCGCTGTGGAATTTTGAGCGGTTTGTTGTCTGGGTCTTCCTTTGTTGGGGTTGCGGTGTAGGAAGTTGCGCTCGAGGCGATGCTACGCCGGGCAAATCGCTGCCCGGGATGGTGGGGCGCGACAGAGAAGCTTGGCGAGCCGTCTAAGGTTTTGTGCGGTTGCCGTGAGCAGGACTTCGTCTCTGACGCCGCTCAAGCCCCGCAGCCGGAACCGGTCGAGCCTGAGAATGCGCTTCATGTGCGCAAATCGCATCTCAACCTTCTTGCGCTCGCGGCGCGACTGTCCAAAGGCTTCTGTATTGGCCAAGGCGCGGACACGATCACGCACGTCTTCGTTAAGGTCGCGGGTAATTTTGCGCACGGTTGCGGTCGTGCACTTCGGCTTTAATGAGCAGCGGGAGCAATCGTTCTTGCTGGCCCTGTAGTAAACGATATGTCCTTGATCGATATTGCCTGTGCTGGTCAGTTCTGCGCCACCTGGGCAAACATAGATGTTGCGCCCCTGATCAAAGACGAAGTCAGCACGGCTAAAGGTGCCATCGGGTCGTGCCGACTTGTCCCACACCGGTATGTGCGGGGCGATGTTGCGATCCACCAGCCATTTTAGCAACCTGACCGCGCCATAGGCCGTGTCGCCCGCGAGCCTCCGGGGCCGTAGGTCAAAGCGTCGCTCAACACGCTCCACCATGGTCTGGGTGACAGCAATCTCCACGGCTCGGTTCGCCCGACTGCCGGCAGCATCAATGATGATGCCGGCTTGGTTGTCGATCAGGTAGTTCGCATCGTAGGCAAAGAATGGGTCGAGGCCCGGCCTCGCAACCCATGTCGCTTGCGGATCGGTAAGCGAGACTTCTTTGGGAGGCTTGCGCCGCTGGCCGCCTTCGCCCGAACCGTCGTCGCCACCACGATCCTCCTGACCGCGAGCGGCATCGAGAGCTACGAGATACTCGCGAACCGCATGGGATGCTTCCTCCGCCTTAGGCCACGAAAATGGTTGGTCGCCGGGGATCCGCTTCGTCTTGTTTACATCCGCCTTGATCAGGCTCGCATCGATCGAGAACGCTTCGCCTCCAACCAGCCCGGCCCCAATGCACATCGCCACCACGCCCTCAAATACCCGGCGTAGGGCGTCGCTCTCTCGGAAACGTTCGTTCCGCGCACGGCAGAACACAGAATGATCGGGGATACGGTCCTCAATGCCGAGCTTGCAGAACCAGCGATACGCAAGATTTACCTGAATCTCAGCGCAAATCCGCCGCTCGGAGCGGATCGCAAAAATATAACCGATAAGCAGCATCCGGATCATCAGTACCGGATCAATCGAAGGCCGGCCCGTGTGCGAGTAATAAGGAGCTAGCTCCTTATGCACCCAGTCTAGATCAAGCAAACCGTCGATCTGCCGCACCAGATGATCGGGTGGGACCACCTTGTCGAGATGAAACGAATAGAAAAACTGTCCTTGCTCGCCTTCCCGACGACCCATCATGCGCCGCTCCCGCAGATGACCTATCTAAAGGAATCACGGATCGCGAGTCGTCTCAACGAGAGTTTTGCAACACTATCGAGGCAAAAACAGACATGCGCTGGTCACTCCGGAATTTCGCCTTTTGACCCTGGCTGTGTAAAAACTCAAAAATCGAAACGCGACGAAGAATGATATTTTTCAGTTCGATCTCTAAGTTGAATCCGCTTGCCTGTTGAGCGACTAAAACGGTCTTGGACGAATAACTTCTTCTATCGCGATTGAGCGTCTTCGCGTTTTCACACAGCCAAGACCCACAACGGACTCTGGCCACCTGCGCGAGAAATTACGCGGGTATGGGCGCTCTGCGGTCGCGAGCAGCCTAGGGCGCGTCAATATAGAGTGCCGTCCAGCGCTTTCATGTAACCCCACGGAACAACGGTGCTATTTCTCTTTGGGCTTCGCGGCTTCCCTAGCTAATCGCTCAGCCCGCAACCGTTCGTAGTTCTTTTGGAAGGCCTCCTGCGCTTTTTCGTATTCAGTTACCGCCCTACGCTTATGTGCTTGTAGAAAAGCTTTTTCCGCCGGTCGTCGCGCGGGGTCCTTCGTCATTTTATCGATCATGGAATCCTCGGATGCATTATCGACGCCGCTGCTTGCGGCCAGCAGATGCCCGAACGTTTTTGATTTTGGCCGTGCGCTGCGACGCTGGCCGCGTTTTGCGGGATTGCGTTTTACGTTTCCGCTCGGGTTGCGGGTCGTGGACAGGCTCGGGTTGCGTGTTACCGACCGGCTGGGGTTGCGTATTGCGGACCGCCTCGGCCAGCATCTCGAGCAGCTCGGCCTTCGTCTTCTTGTCGCTCATAGATCACCTCCGTGACCGATGAGACGACGGTAGCGCGGCTACAGTGCCCCGCAAGAAATACCGCTGATTAAGATTGCTGGTTAAGTTTAATGGCGGTGACTTCACAGGGAAGAGCACACGTCGAACAGTCGCTGCTTGAGGTGTGCTTTTTGACGCGGTTCGGACATTCGGGAAGAAGTCAGAAAGTTCAGCCGCAACTAGGATCGCGCCGCGTAGAATCCCGTAATTCTCCGTGCTGCTCTCCATTACGTCGGTGTGATCTCGAAGAACTTCCACGGCGCACCCGAGAGCCCGCCGAAGCCTCTTCTCCGTACGGAACAAGTTGCCGAGAAGCCACACGACTCGATGGGAATCCGATGCGTGCGATCATTATGTGGCGATGCTGGCTTCTCGCGCTTAATGATGTTGTAAGCAGCGAAGACGGCGCGAAGCGCGCCGCAGGGACTAGATCGCTCAGGTAATTTGCCGCGTGATTGGCGATCAGTCGGTACAACACCCGAAGGAGTCGAACCGCGACATGAGCTTGGACGATCAGAAAGCGAAATCCGGTCGTTACGTGGAGGCGCCGGACGCCGCCTCGGCGCCTCCCGGTGCGCGCGAAAACGGGAAGATTCGCTTTGAATTCAAGGCGACGGACTTCGTCGTCTATCCGGCGCACGGCGTTGGACAGATTCTGTCGATTGAAGAGCAGACCGTTGCAGGAGCGAGCCTGGAGTTCTTCGTGATCTTTTTCACAAAAAGCAAAATGACCGTCCGCGTTCCCGTCGGGAAAGCCGCGAACGTCGGAATGCGCAAGCCATCAGATCTTTCCTCGGTCCAAGGAGTGAAACAGATTCTGAGCGAAACTCCCCGGAAAGGCCGCGGCAACTGGTCCCGGCTTGCTCAGGAATACGAAGGCAAAATCAAATCCGGAGATATCGTCGCGGTCGCGGAGGTCGCTCGTGATCTTTTTCGACCGGGCGACTCCGGCCAG
>DASRIZ010000636.1:0-3045 GCA_035649735.1 Blastocatellia bacterium
GCCGAACGGTTCGTTGTTCCTCTTTTTGTATTCGCCATGACACTAACCCCTTATGTGAAAACAGCTCCGCCCCTTATTCTTCGCTGCGATTGTTCAGGAAAGGGACCGAAAGCCAGGGCGAGCTTTACCGCCAGCGCCACGTCGATCGTGATCTCAACCATGTTGCCGACGACGCGCCGAAGCGATCCTGCGAGAAGAATGATCGTGCACCGCTTCTGTCGGCAAACGGGGGAACCTAAGATGTGGAAGGTAAATCGCTCGCATATATCCAAATCGCGAGCTTCGATTTTTACAAGATAGTCGAGTCATAGAAGTCTGACCCCGCTATCCTCCCCCTCACAGGGACTTCCGATTGCGGCGCAATTGGAATGGTCTGTTACGGACCAAACACCTACTCATCCCGACAAAATCATCACTCCGATTCCTCTCCTCCCAAACAATTTACCCCTAAATTCTTTCCCGTGAAAACATCTACTGCGGAATCCGGGTTCAAGCAAAAAGACAAATTGACATCTCTCCCGGTCCTGCGATATAGCTCCGGCATAGAAAAGGTCGTTTAAAAATCCTATCCGTCGTTGCCGAGTGCTTGTATGTCGGAGATGGAGGTGGGCTTGCGTTTCTTGCGGATCGCGCCAACGATAGCAGCGCGAGTCGACCGCCCTCGCGCCGTATGAGGACCGGTGCCACCGCGTTCGTCTCACCGGAGAAGGCTCGGCGATTCATCCAGGACGCGGACTTCATCTGGCACCAGCGCTTCGAGCTTGCTCGCGGCGTTTACACGCCTGGCGCCAGTGACATCGAATGGGTCCTCGGCGTTTCGGAACTGCCGCCGGATCTCAGTGGCCTCAGCGTGCTTGATGTCGGAACCACGAACGGCGGAGCCGCGTTCGAGGCGGAGCGCCGCGGGGCTCGGCGTGTGGTCGCTATCGACATCTTCGGCCCGCATTGGTTCGGGTTCAGTGAGCTGCGGGATTTCCTTGGCTCTGAGGTCGAGTACCGAAGGGCGAGTGCATACGAGCTCGCCGGCGTGCTAGATGAGCAGTTCGACATCGTTCTGTTCTTCGGCGTCCTCTACCACCTTCGCCATCCGCTGCTCGCGCTCGACAACCTGCGAGCAGTCACTCGGGATCGCTGCTATCTCGAGACAGCAGTCGCGGACCACGAGGGCCCCGAGCTCCTCCGAGCACCGGTTGCGCGCTTCTACCGCGCGGACGAGCTCGGCGGTGACAGCAGCAACTGGTTCGCTCCAACCACTGCTGCGCTTGAGGATTGGTGCGCCTCGTCGGGGTTCGAGTCGCAACTGCTTTCCGCGTGGCCGCCTGAGAGTCCGCGCCGCTGCATGCTGAAGTTGCAGCCGACCGCAGGGGAGCCGGAGTTCGTCCGCCTTTCGTACGAGCGGCCGTTCGGTCGCCTGCCGGACGCCCCAGGCGAGTGAGCATGCCTGCACGATCATCGCCCGCAACTACACGGCGCAGGCTCGCGTTCTGCGCCGAGTCGTTCGTGGCGCAGCACCTAGACTTGAACATCCCGCTGGAAATTTCAAGCGGATGTTTACCCCGATTACGCGCTCTGTTGATAAATTTTGTTATTTTCCCCTTTGGCTGAAATTTTCGGCTTCCGCATTTGCGTTTTAATCAACGATCTCGGACTGACCTTGCTCTTGGTATTCCCCTTTTTGGGGCGTATCTCGTACTCGCGGTCTTCAGCGAGCATCTTGTAAATGATTCGACAGAGGTGGCGCCCCAGAGCTCGAATCGCTTGGTTGTGCTTTCTCCCCTCGCTTCGTTTCTTCTCGTAGTACCTCTGCGACTCGGGGACATATTTCCGATGACGATCAAGCGCTACCATCATTGCCGCTTTAGCTCGCGTGTTGACGTGCTTGGGTTGTTTGGACCCTTGATATTTCCCCGAACTGTTGTCCAGAGTGGACATCCCTAAGTACAGCGCCAAACTCCCTTCCTTTGAAAATCGCTCGATGGTGCCGATCTCTGCGGCTAACTCCGCAGTGCAGATCGTTCCGAATCCAGGAATGGACAATAAAACCTTGACGATCTTGGAATCCTTGGCGACTTCTTTAATCTTAGCCCTCAACGCTTTCATCTTTTCGTCGAGTTCAAGACACCGTTTTGCGTCGTCCTGGATCATTTCGCTGACCCACTCAACCTCTTCGCTGAAATGGGCTCGCTTCTGCCAGTCCTCAATGAGGCTTGCATACTTTCTGCCCACCGCGGGGATCTTCAGTACGGTCGATGGTCGCAGCCGAGCGAGTTGGGGAAGGGTTGGCGCACTGAGAAGAAAATTCAAAAACCACTGGTTGCCGGCGTTCTTGGTGATTTCCAGTAGTCCGGGGCAAACCGCTTGCAGATCGGTTTGCAGATTACTGATCACGCGTACCCGCTCGTCAACTAGCCTGCGTCGGCGCCGGGTGAGCCGCTTGAGAACCTCGTTTGCCTGTGGCGTTCCCTTTACTTCCTGCAAGACCTCCTTGGCCAGCGGCAGATGATCGCTCAGCTGAAACAGCTCCAATCCCTTGCGCGCATCGATCCGATCGCTCTTGGCCGCTCCAGGAAAGATCTCCTTAAATCGCGCCAGCTTTAAATTGTTGATGTTATAGAGCCGGTAGCCGCGCCCACGAACCATACGATCTAACGGCCGGGCGCAACCATTGAACCCTTCCATCGCCACCGCGACTTCGCAGTCTCTGACTTGCTGATGCTTCTCTATGCGAGAAAAAAACTCCGCAAAGCCTTCGGGACGGTGCGCTATCTCAAATTCTTCCAACACCTCGCCGCTCGGTAACCCGATCGCCACACTGTGGCGTCGATACCCCACATCTACACTGACCCGAATCTCTATTGGCTTTTTGTCTGACACGTGCCCTCCTTCTGCAGAACAAGATCGATTCATCATCCTTCGGTCTCGTCTACTTACAGAGCCACGTATTCGGTGAGAATATGGCACCATCCCGGTCTACCCTCAGATGATGCAGGTGACGAGGGCGGCATTTCAAGCCGTGAGGCTCAATGAACAGGCCACTGACCCCAA
>DASRIZ010000637.1:0-7345 GCA_035649735.1 Blastocatellia bacterium
AATCTCCAGCGCGAGCCCCGAAGACGATCCATTGTTTTTCCGGAGAGTTTCTTCCTGAATTGGTTTCGCCGGCCGAATTGATCCCCGAGCAGTATCGCTAAGAGTCCCGGGCAAAGAAGAATCAGCAAGCTTTGTATGTTCATTTCATTTCTCGCTTTGCTTCGGTGTTGTGCTGACCTCTCGGAACCAAACGCGCGAAACAGTAGAGGCCTGTCTAGTTCGGTTGTCGCCTGTCCAGTAACTGAAAGCGCAACTATTCTGATCTGATCTTCACGACGCTGTTACCTTGTGTACCCGCATAGATGAGCGCAGGATCGCGTGGATCGATCGTGAGGGAAGCGATCCCTAGATTCATCCAGTCGCTGGAAGTACCCCCGAGAATTTGACTCCAGGATTGACCGCCGTTCACGCTTTTGAACAGGCCCTTATTACGACTTCCGGCATAGACAGTTCCCGGGCTTGACCGATCTATTGCAATGGCGTTGGACTGAATAACGGCGCCCCTCTCAATTCCGTCGTTGGTATCTGACCAGTCCGCGCCTCCGTTCGTGCTCTTGAAGACACCCTCGCTTAGCCCCGCGTAAATAGTGCCGGGCTTGGAGGGGTCTATTGCGATAGCCGCGATATAGGGGTTGGGCAATCCGCTACTGGCTTCGTCCCAGGTCGCGCCGCCGTTGGTGCTCTTGTAGAGTCCCTGATTGGACGCGACATAGACGTTGGCCGAGTTGGAAGGATCTACCGCAATGGCATGGACATCATTACGCATTGGAGTCATGATCGCCTGGCTCACGGCCATCCAGCTTGCGCCGCCGTTCGTGCTTTTGAAGACCCCTTCGCGAAAAGCGCCGGCATAAACAACTCTGGGATTTGATGGATCTATTGTAATCGCCTTAACCAGTTTGGAGGTTAACCCGATATCGGACTCCGCCCAGTTTGCGCCGCCGTCGGTCGTCTTATACACACCCTCGCCAGTCGCTGCATACAGAGTGCGGTTGTTTGAAGGGTCCATCGCAACAGCCAGAACAAAACTCTCGACCAACCCGTTACAGGATGAAACCCAACTCACGCCCTTGTCACTGCTCTTGAAGACGCCGCCCTCGCCTGCCGCGTATAAGATGTTGGTGTTGAGCGGATCTACCACGACGCCGTGAACGGCGGTCTTATTGACCTCACCATTAGTTGGCTCCCAGTGGTTGCCGCCATTCGTCGTTTTGAATACGCCTGCCGCGAGGGTTCCGGCGTAAATAATGCCGCTGTTGACAGGGTCCACTGCAAGCACGGTGACTCGTTTGTTGGTCATATCGGAGTCTATTTGAACCCAGCTCGCGCCGTGGTCGATGCTCTTGAAAATCCCAACTCTGAATACCGCCGCGTAAACGGTTCCGCTGGTGGATGGATCGATCGCGACGGCTCTGACAGGCGTGCTGGTCTTGCATACCTGTATCGGGTCCCAGGCCGCGCCGCCGTTCGTACTCTTGAATAATCCCCGCTCAGAACTCCCGGCATAGAGCACATTGGTATTTCGCGGATCTATCACAAGATCGCCGGGCCACACCCTGGTAGCATTCGAAGCCGCATTCGAAATCGCGTTCCAACTTGCCGCGCCGTCAGTACTCTTGTAGACAACGTTCGCTCCCGACTTTGAAATATCGGCCGCCTCTATTTCACAAGTGCTGGCGTAGAGGATATTGGTCGTAGATGGATCTATAGCGAGGGAGTAGACGTGCATATCCCTCAACCCACTCTTAGCCGGCAACCAGCTAGCGCCGCCGTCCTTGCTTTTGAAGACACCTCTGCGGCCCGCCGCATAGATGACACTGGAGTTTGATGGATCTATTGCGAGAGTGTGGATGGTGCCGGCACGTGGCATCGCAACTCGATCCCAATCTGCGCCTGCGTCGGTGGTCTTGTAGAGGCAGTCGGAGGCGCCAGCATAGATGATGTGCGGGTTGAATCGATCTATCGCAATGGCACGTATGGTCACGCCGGCATTTGGTCTATTGTCGACCTTGAGCAGGGTCCAACTGGCGCCGCTATTGGTGCTCTTAAAGACGCCCTGGTAATCAGCCCCCACGTAAATCGTCTTTGGATTGGACCGATCTATCGCAAGAGCTGAAACCTGCATACCGTGTGGGCCTAAGCTGGTCCACATATCGTTCGCGGATTGGGTTGAATCTGTCCTTATCGGCGCTAACAGCATCAGCAGACATATCGATGGGATCATCGTACGAGACATATCTCGCCCCCTGACAAAAACAAAGCTTCGAATGGTAATACGCTCTTGAAAAGAACGTATTATGACTTTGAGGCTGCGAAAGTTCTCAACACAGCGGGCATGAAGTGAGTGGGTCGAATCCGAATAAGGTTGCGCCCGTCGGTCGAAATATTGAACAAACAACGTGGCGGCTGTGGAACGACGACATGAGCCGCAAACGCCACGGGGCTCTCTCGCGCGGTTGAGACGCATACCCCCGGGCTTACGCGCGGGCCCAGGTCGAGGGTCAGGCGTGCAACGACAACACGCCTCCGAGGGCCAGGCGCTCCTGACGGAGGGCACAACGTCCTGCTGAATTCTAGAGATGCAGGAACGGTTGCAGTTAAGACTCGTTCTCTGTCTGGAAAATGTAACGACGGTGTAGAGCTTTTGGAGAACTCAAAGACTGCGGCCTTGTGGCGACCCATCCAACATTGTACTTTCCTTATTCCAAGCTGTTTTGACATGCTCGCGAGCGATGCCTAGTATGAGTCCCAAGGAACGAACAGCCCATGATCGGTCAAACTCTCGGTCACTACCGGATCGAGGCGAAGCTCGGCGAGGGCGGCATGGGTGTGGTGTATCGCGCTCGCGACACAGTTCTGGGACGCGAAGTCGCAGTCAAAGTACTTCCCCCCGACCAATTGCGGGCGGACCGCTAGCAGCGCTTCCTGCGCGAGGCGCGAGCGGCGTCCCAGATCAATCACCCCAACGTCGTGGCAATTCACGAAATTAGCGAATCGAGCACTTCATCGTAATGGAGTATGTCGCCGGTAAGACGCTGTCCGAGACCATCTCGCCAAAGGGATTGGAAACGCAGCAAGTAGTGCACTACGCCCGTCAGATCGTAGCATCGCTGGCCAAGGCGCACGCTTCCGGCGTCGTTCACCGCGACCTGAAACCAGCTAACATCATGGTCACTACGGACGGAATGATTAAGGTGCTCGACTTCGGGATCGCCAAGCTCGGTTGAAATTGAAGGACCACGCGGCTGAAGCCGGTGGTGTCGTGGAGTGGGTTCCGTAGGTTGAAGCAAGCTCCGTCAGGCGCCGCGCGCACACTGCTGTTGATCGCCGAGCGCGATCCAAAGGCATTGCTCGACGTCGCGTGACCTCCCCCTCCTCCAGAAGCGCAATGTTTATGCGACCCGTGACGGTAGCGCGAAAAAAATTTCTTGCTATTTGCAGAGTAGGCGCGTAGGATACAGGCCCTTGCACTTGTAGCAGAAATCACCGTCCGTTCAGGCGCCCAAATACTTACAGCGGAAAAGGAGAGCAACGTGAAGAAGACAGGGGTCTAACCAGCCTTCTTCTTCGCGTGCGTATGTAACCTGCGCAACCGAAAAGTTGCGCCGACGTCTTGACAAATTTCATGTGGGAGGCGTGTATGCTATCGACTCTTAAATCCAGTCTGACAGTCTCGCTCATTAGTTTAACTCTTGTCTTGTCATTGACAGAGGTATCACAGGCTCATCGCCATCACAGCTATTCTTATGACCCCTGGGTGATGACTGCTAATCCGAGGTGGATGACCAGTCTTAAAGGCGATGTTCTCCTCAGCGAGTTATCAATTCCGGGCACTCACGACAGTATGGCACTCCACGGAGGCCCGGCAGTCACCGCAATAGCAGCAGGCGCAACGGCAGGAACCGTAATAGCAGGAATGACGACAGGACCATTCGCAGGAATAGTAGCACCAGCCGCAGCGGTAGTAGGAGCCGTAGCAGGACCCTTCATATCAGCAGACGTAGTGCGAACTCAAAGAATGCCTCTTTCTAACCAGTTGGAATCAGGCATAAGAGCTCTTGATATACGTTGCCGTGAAGTTGGAGACGGGTTCGCCATTCATCATGGCCAGGTTTACCAGCACGCGAACTTTGACGATGTCTTAAAGGCGGTCGTGAAGTTCTTGAGAGCCAATCCCGGTGAGACCGTTGTGATGCGCGTCAAAGAGGAATTCACTGGATCCAAAACGTTTGCAGAGACCTTTCGCCTGAAATATTGGGAAAACAAAGACTACAAAGAGTTTTGGTGGCAAGGGAAATCTGAGAACCCAACGCTAGGTGAAATGCGACGTAAAATAGTTATCCTGCAAGATTTCGACCGAAAAAACCACGCATTCGGCATACCTTACCCCTCATCATTTTCAATCCAGGATACTTACACTTTGACGACTAATTGGGAATTATATGATAAATGGTTGAAGGTTAAGGCCCACCTTGAGGCTGCGAATAAGGATGTGGATAAGCTACCTAACAGGAACACCAAATATGTAAACTATTTAAGCGCGTCTGGCGGAGTATTTCCCTATTTTGTGGCAAGCGGTCATTCCAACCCGGCCACTGGTGCGCCTCGCCTGGCGACGGGACGGACGACCCCTGCCTTTAGGAATAGTTGGCCGAACTTCCCACGCCTTAACTGCGCTGGGAGACTATGCACAATCTCCTTTGAAGGCACAAACACTCTCACTTATGGAGCCCTCGGTACGTACTATAAAAACCGCGTCGGGATCATCATGGCAGATTTCCCCGGGGGCGGATTGATCAACCGAACCATCGCACTCAATAATCGCTTTAAAGAATAGCACAACCGCGCCGCCAAAGCGCCGGTTATGAATTTGGCGAGCGCAGGCTTGCGCCATCTTTGGAGTTGCCTTGTCTTTTGTTTGAAAGCACAACGCTTGTTTTGTATCAGAGAAAAACAATGCCCACTAACGATTTCCCTCGAAAAGGAGATACCTTGAAAAAGCAACCGAACATTAAAGCAGCCAAAGTCAAGCCCGTCGCCGGGAGAGAATCAAAGGTGCTCAACGAAAAAGATAGCGTAGTCGTTAGTTGCCGCTATACGCCAGATCCCCCGCTCCGGGGCTTTCTTCAGCTATGCGCTGACAGGCGCTTCCACAGATCTATACAGGAACTGTTTCAAGCGGACGCCAAGCTGAAGTCGCCTGAAGATTACTGGATACACGCCGATGCGGGCGGAACACCAAAGATGGCCCACCTGACAATAGCACCGAACTACTGTTATCACACGATGAGGGTGCGGTTGATGGGATGGGCGGCACACGGCAACATCTGCGGAGGTTTCAAGCCGGGCACATCAGACAAAGTTATAAAGCGAGAATTGTTAGACACAATGGAAAAAAAAGTAAAAGAATACCCGAAAGCGAAACATTTTATCTATTTCGCGACCACGAAGAAGAAGGGAGACGCAGAGGAGGCGGTCGTGTATTGCCTGACATATGAAAAGGGTGCAGATTAGTTTACTATGCAAGCTCAATTTTGCACTGGCCGGGCCAATGGCGGGACCCCGATCGTGCTGAGGTGACGGTTGGAGGAATTCCACGATGAATCTTCACTGCCGTGAGGTGGAACGGGCTCCTGCCCGGAATCCTACCAACGGCAGTTGGTGGATTGTTCATACCTAGCCTACAGCAGCGCCCGCCGCCCGCGCCGCTGAGATCCGATCGACACAGGGATTGGGGGAAGCAGAGTCGGACCGTGATGTAAGTGTGAAAACCTACCACTCGCGTTGGCGGGAGTTTGGAAGAGCCGGGCGCCGCGTCTTTGTAGGCTACGTATGAACAATCCACCCTGGCCGGTAGTCAACTCGTCGGGGCAATATGATCTCGAGCCGTGGAGCGCCTGAATCGCATGTACTAGAGTAGGTCCATCCTGTTCGTGCCTGAGATCTTCACGAACTTCCACGGTGAAGTTCCGGCCGTATGCCAATGAAGTACTGGTCGAAGGCCGCGTGATGCAACGAACACAGGGATAGCCCGTTTCGGAGCATGAGTTCTCCGAGGTTCTCCGGCGGGAATTATGTGCGCGGCATCGAGTAGTCCCTCGTGGCGAAGGCGACAAAAGCAACTTTATAGCCTAACCAATCTAACCCCTCGCGAGCCTCTCCGCTCGGTGTTCGAGATCCCGGCTGATTACCCCGTCATCGATCAGTCCGAGCAGCAAAAGAAGCCGATGACAAAAAACACAATCTATTCAACCGACACGGCGCTACATTGAATGATCTCAGCTGAAAAAAGCACATTGCCCTCCTGGCGGAGGGCGGACCCTTCTGTGTTGTCTAATCTATACAAGGAAAAAACCGAGCTAAGGCGGGGGTCAGGCGTGCGATTTGCGATTCAATTCAGGGCATTGGCGATGATGGGCTCTGAGAATCGCAAATCGCACGCCTGACCCCCGGGCCCATGCCTGGCACAACAGGACCATCACGAACCCGCGCTGCGTTGTTGACAGCGGTACTGGCAGTGTCTTATCAGTTCGTTGGCACTTCGATAAGTTGCAGGAGACTCAAGCCAGCAATCATGCGAAACAGTGATAAGAACTCCGAGAACTTCCTCCTGTCGCATTACCGCATCATATCCAAAATCGGCGCTGGCGGCATGGGTGAGGTTTATCTTGCTGAAGACACCAGGCTGGACCGCAAGGTCGCTTTAAAGCTGTTGCCCGATCAGTTCACCGCAGATGAATCTCGCTTGCGACGCTTTGTACAGGAAGCAAAAGCCGCTTCGTCGCTCAATCATCCCAATATCATCACGATTAAGCAGTATGAGGTCCGGGCTGCCCCAGATTGTACGTACGATTGAACGCCGGTCGACGAAATCGCGCATCGCAGCTAAACCACTTTGTGCATAAGTTCGCTCGCGAGATACTGTAGCGCAGCCTAACGAGGGAAGCGAGTCGAAGCATAACAACTTAACAACGGCATGCAGTGTCGGCCGCCAAGCGCGATTCTTACCGGTTCTTTGATTGCGGCTGGCGCTGCCGTTGATCCGACGCGCGCCAGCTGGTTTTCAATGAAGGAGGATGCGAGCCAATCAACAGTTTTTCCAGACGGCGGCGCCATGAGTTGAGGAATGGAGGCAGCCGCGTGCCATCATCCGAACATTTCGCATCAACGTTTCGCATCGACAAGGAGGAAGCTTATGCGCAACCTGATCGCCAAACGTCTCTTAGGGTTTTGTCTGATTCTCTTCTGTGTGCCTTCGATTCTGGCCCAATCGAACAAGCTGTCCGTTAACGACGTCTTCAGCCTGGAGCTCGCCACCGATCCGCAGATTTCACCTGATGGGGGG
>DASRIZ010000638.1:0-14661 GCA_035649735.1 Blastocatellia bacterium
CAGCGCTTTTCCCCCCTGGGAGCGCGCGCATCCTTGCCTGCTTGTAAGTGCTGCTTATCAGAACGATGCAGGCAAGGGTGCCTGCGCTCCCACTAGAGGTGGGAGGCAGTGCCCTTGTGTAAGGGTAAGGCAAATTCGACCGTTGTGCCGGCGCTGGACTGAATAGTCAGTGTGCCGCCGAGTGCTGCCGCCCGCCGCTTCATACTGCGCAACCCCTGCCCGCTGCTGTTCAGGGCTGCCGGATTGAAACCTTGACCATCGTCTTTTATTTTCAAGCGTAGTCCCGAATGGTCGCAGCGAAACTCAATCGCAATTTTTGTGCAAAGCGAATGACGCGCCGCATTGTTGACCGCTTCCTTGAAAATCAGCAGCAAATCGCGCCGCGCTCCGACGCTCAACTTCAAATCGCTATCAGCGGTCGGCGCGGTAAAGTCCAAATCAATATCGCGGAGCGCGAACACTTCTTCGGCGTGTCGGCGCATTCGTCGCGTCAAATCCACAAGGCTGTCGTGCTCAGGCGATATTGCCCAAACAATGTCGTTCATCGAAGCGACCGATTCGCGGGCAATATCGGCAATCGAAGGCAACAGAGTTTTGACCTTATCGTTGCCTGGCTGCTGATTTGCTACTTCGCTGAGTAGGGCGATGCGGGTTAAATTGGCGCCGATGTCGTCATGCAGATCGGTGGCAATGCGTGTGCGGGTGCGCTCCATTTCCAAAAGTCGCGCAATCCGAGCGCGGTACAATGAATAAATCGCCAAACCCGCCACCAGTAAACTTGCCGCGATGAACCACCAACGCAAATAAATCGGCGGCAGAATGCGAAACTCGAACACCGCCGGCTGCGGACTCGTTGCGCCGTTCTGATTGATGGCGCGCACCAGAAAGCGATACTTGCCGGCCGCCAAACTTCCAAAGGTAACGGAACGCTCAGGCGTCGGCGCGCTCCACTCCTCGTCAACTCCTTCGAGCTTGTATTGATACAGCAGCTTGTTCACGTCTTGATAATTCGGCGCCACGAAGGCAATGGTCAGGTTATTTTGCGTCGCCGCCAGTTCAAGCGGCGGGATGCTTTCGGCGCCGCTCTCCGCCAGTCGCACCTCCACGCCCGCCACTTGCAGGCGGCTGAAATAGACCGCCGGCGGAGGGCTTGCCGCCTTCTCCTTGCGCGGGTCGAAGCGCGAGATGCCGCCCTCTTCGCTGGCGATCCAGATGAAGCCGTTGCGGTCGCTGAGGACCTCATTAATGTAGTTCCCCGCCAGGCCGTCCTGTTTGGTGAAATGCGTCCATTGGTTCGTGTTCGGGTCGAAGCGATCCAGCCCGCGGTCGGTGCCGAAATAGATTCTGCCATGGTCTTCCATTATGGAGCGCACCGCGTTGCTCGACAGTTGCCCCTGTTCGTGCGAGTAATTGAGAAACGTCGGATTGTCTGCTGCCGGCTCTCGGGTTACCGACACGCCTTCGTAGCGCAAGCCGACCCACAACCAGCCGCGGCTGTCCAGGAAAAACGCACGCGGGTCGGTTTCCGGCAACCCTGCCGAAGGCTCGACCGATGCATATCTGCCGTCGCGTAGCCGCCCTATTTTTTCCCACGTGCCCAGCCACAGGCCGCCTGCGCCGTCGCCAATCATATGCGTATTAATCACCCCATAATTGGCATCGGGCGGGAAACTCTCGGCCGTAAGGGTGCCGTTTCCATTGAGGTCAAGGCGCCAGATGTTGGGGTCCCCTTTGGCAATCCATAAGACGCCACGCTCGTCTATGTACAAGCGCGCGTCGGTTGAGGTGTAGCGGGCAAGATCAATCTCCTGCCCGTTTCCTAAGCGCAAGCGCGGCTTGTCAATTTTCACCCCGAATCCATTATGATTCCAGCGATACCAAGTCTTGTTGTTATATAGCAAGTTGACGGGCGGCGCCGTAATGAACGGCGACGCGAGTCTTTCGTGAAATACAATTTTGCCGCCGCTGATTTCGGCTACGGAACCATCGGCCAGCACGGCCCAGATTCTTCCCCTTTCGTCTTCATAGACACGATTTGTGCTAGCGGGCAACCCTTCAATGCGGGTGTAGCTGACAATGGCTTCGCTGATCAGGCGGCACGCGCCGCCCCTTGTGCCAATCCACAAATTACCGGCGCGGTCTGTTGCCAACGTCACCACCTGGTCATTAGGTAAGCCATTGGCGACAGTGTAGTGAGATAGGTTCCCGTCCGCGTATTTCATTAGCCCTTGAAGAGTTCCCAGCCAGAGTGCCCCCGCATTATCAACAAGCAAAGTTCTGATATAGCCGATTTGCTGGCTCCGCAGCGCGAGTGGTCTGCGCCATTCGCCGCGAGGTTTGCCAGGCAAAGGCGGCACAAACTCACCTACCCGGTAGGAGTCCGCAACCAGCAAATGCCCGTCGTGGCCGCGGGCAATGCCGGTGATGGCGGTGAAATTGGAAACCCCATCAATTGGACCATGATGGAGAATCGCGGAGCCGCGGATTTCCACCAGGTCATCCCCGATGCCAAACCACAAAGTGCCGTCAGCATCTTCGAGTGCGGCGGACGAATCTGAAGTATTCTTTTCAATAATGGTTTCAAATTGTAGTTCGGGGTCTTCTACGACGGCGCGATACAACCCATAATCGGTCAGACACCATAAATTGCCGCGCGCATCGAAGACCATCCGATTGACATAATTTACACGTTTTATGGGCAGATCATTCGTTACGGGAATTTTGAAACTAACAAATTTTGCGCCGCCGTTTTCCTGCGAATGCTCAAGGAGCCGCGCCACACCGCCGCCGTTGGTCGCCACCCACAGCCGCCCCTGCCGGTCTTCCGTGATGTGATTGATAGATGCACGCGGCAAGCCATCGCGCCGGTCGTAATTGACGAAGCCATAGCCGTCAAAGCGATTCAACCCTTCGTAGGTTCCAAACCAGAGAAAGCCTTTACGGTCTTGATAAATGGAAACGATGGAACCGTGCGCTAAACCATCGGCAATGGTATAGGTTTTGATTGGTAGTTGCTGGGCTTGTGCAGCGCCGGCCAACAAAACAGCCAGGCTGCTGATCGTGAGGTAGAAACCGGCCAGCCTTTTCGATTCGAGCCCTATGATGAACTTTGTGGACGCGTGGAGCATACGCATTCTCGTTCCGCAGCGTTGATGCTATGTTGAGCATTCCACCAAGTCAACAAGCTAATTTGGCTCATTTGCAGGGAATCGTAAGCCGTTAGAAAAATAGCAGCGGAGTATGGTTTATCTCTGATGCTCGCCGCAGGCGGGACAGGAAGAAGAGATTCTGAGCGTCGCCTCGCTGATTAGTGTGCTATGGAGAGAAGGGAAAGCAGACACGCGTCTTCCGCTGTGCTGTAAGTCGCGGCTGACTACGTCAGCATCTCGACCGAATCCAACCGGCAAAGAGATGTGGCGTGAGGTTGCCGGGGTCGCGTGTTCCGGGGCTGATCCTTTCGTGCGTGTTGCTGCTAACGCTATGTCCTCGGTCACAAGGACAGGCGCACGACAATGCGTTAAGCTCACGCGACGGACGACGCAAAGCGACAAGGTAGCGAGGTGCAGGAAGTGGTTGGATGAGACAGAAAATTTGTACGGTCACAAAAGCAAAACAGGCAAGCATCGTGCTCGCCTGTAAGCTGCTGAAAGGTATGGTTGCGGGGGCGGGATTTGAACCCGCGACCTTTGGGTTATGAGCCCAACGAGCTACCAGACTGCTCCACCCCGCGCAATTCTTTGAACCTTAATTCGAAGCAGCCCTTTGAACCTCTAAATCAGCGACTAATCAAAGGTTGATTAAAGCGACTAATCAATGTATCAGTCAAAGCTTAATCAAGGCGACTAATCAAACCGATTAATCAAAGCGATTAATCAAAGCGACTAATCAACGATCAATCAATCAAACCGATTAAGCAAGGCCTTCTTCGAACATTAATTCGAAGCGTCAGTATAGACCTCGCTTGAACGGGGCGTCAAGTTTGCCACCCTTAAAGGCTTCGTCTCCGTTGATCCCACAACGGCATCACTCTGATCTGGTACCACCTTGATTACTACGTCGCCCGCACGCACAAACCCAAACTTCTGACGGGCCACTAACTCAATGACTCGCGAATCAGTGCGAAGCTGCTTTACATCCCGCTCCAGCTTCTGAACCCGAATGGTCAGATCCTCCACCTTTTCACCAGCCGCTTGATGCTTGAACACCGCCCCATCGAGCTCTCCACGTGCGCGATTGTAAACCGAAACGCAGGTCGCCGCCGCAGCGAGGATTATCGTTAAGATAATCGCATCTACAAGTCGACGAGCTCGGACCCGTCGCTTGGCTATCGGATTTGCCTTTACCGCTGCGCCAACCCTCTCGACTCTGTCATCCCAAAATGTATTCGCGACCTGACTCAAGCAGCACCTCCAATTCTTGCTCGTTAGAAGCTTCAGCGTAGATGCGCACCAACGGTTCAGTCCCGGATGGACGCATCAGAATCCAGGACCCGTCTTCCAGAATAAACTTCGCTCCATCTATTCGATTCACTGACTCCACTCGGCGTCCGCCAAACTGTTCCGCGCCGGCAGCGAGCTTATCCGGCAACTCGCGCTGCAACTCAGGCGTTAACGCGACGCCTATCCTTCCACTGACGACCTTCCCCACATCCGTGTAAACCGTCTCGAGCATATCTCTAAGAGACACATTACGAGTGGCGACCATTTCAGCCACCAACAAGCACGCCAGTATTCCGTCCTTCTCAGGAAAATGACCTCGGATCGAAAGCCCGGCGCTCTCTTCGCCGCCTATCGAGACTTTGTCTTCATCTATCAACTGGCCGATAAATTTGAATCCAACCGGGGTCTCAATAACGTCGATTCCCCGCCGAGCAGCCACGCGATCCACGAGATGTGTTGTTGCTACCGATCGTGCAACTGCATCGGTCCATCCTCGTGACTCGGCAAGGTAGTCGACCAGCAAGGCGATGATTTGGTTCGGTGTCACAAAAGAACCATCGCGATCCAGGATGCCGAATCGATCGGCGTCCCCGTCAGTAGACAAACCGAGTTGATGACCACCTTCAATTACCTTGTCGCGCAGTTCGTGCAAGTACTCTTCGTCCGGTTCGGGACTATGCCCGCCAAAATACACATCGCGGTAGTCGTGAATCATTGCTACTTCGCAGCCCGCGTCTGTCAGCGCCTTGTCGAGATAGCCGCGGCCAGTGCCCCAAAGCGGATCATATGCTACGCGGATTCCTGCGTTTGCGATTGCCGCAAAGTTGATCTTCCCGCCAAGATCCTTCAGATAGTCATCAACCAGCGACAAGCTCTCGATCGGTTGGCTGTTTGCCGGTATCGGGATCTCCTGATTTCCGAGAGCGCTGATGTGTTGCTCTATCTCCCGGGTTACTTCCGGAAGAGCGGGGGCCCCATCGGAAGTAGAAAACTTCATCCCGCAATAAGTCGGCGGGTTGTGACTCGCGGTAAAATTGATTGCGCCGCTGGCCCGCCTCGATCGAACCGCGAAGGCGATCGCAGGTGTCGGGGTTGCGCGATCACACAATAGCGGCTGGAGTTGATTGGCAGCTATGATCCGCGCTCCCTGGGTAGCGAAGTCTTCGGCCATAAACCTTGTATCGTAGCCGACGATGACCTGGGAACCGGGTGCTCGCTCAACGATCCACGCTGATATTGCCTGCGAGACGCGACGAACGGCGTCGAACGTGAATTCATCGGCGATGATGGCACGCCAACCCGAGGTCCCGAACTTTATCATTCCTTGTAGTTGAACACAGTCCGTGAGGTGGACCAAGTCGGAAAATCCTGCACGTGACGGGGGGTTTAGAAGCCCCAAGTGCGGGTCGACACTTGTGACAGACGGCAATGTATCACCTTTTTCATGTCAGCGCAAGAATTTTCTTTCTGGAAATTTAAAGTTGTTTTGCTAAGGTGCTACATCAACAGCGAGGGTCAAAAGTATGGTGCGGATCTGGACGAAATCACGACGGTCGCACTTGGTTAGGTCGAATGTTATAAGAAGTGAATAGTTGTTTCTTAGATCCAAAGTCCGCAGTGCGTGGCGGCGGGCACCTCTGCATAAGTTGATCTCGTCGCTCCGGAAGAGGCGACCGCTACGCGGCCCAGGTTCTCAGTGCCACACTTTATAGACTGCGGATGGGGCAGTCGGATCCGCGCGGATCGGATCCGAGCGAATCGGTCCAATCCGCCGCATCCGCGGTCCATTCACAGGATTTGGACTCTATCAACACAGATTCAAGACACTACTAAGCATTGCAGCGGGAGGTCTAAGAGACTATTCTGTGTGACTATCTGTCAGGTCGCTCAGTGCAGAAGTCTAACGCGCCCTTGAAGAGATCAATCCAACACGATATTTGGAGGTCTAGCGCTTGTCTGATTCTGTGAACTCAATAGTCACTCATCTGAAAAATGAAGTTGGCAAAGCAATCGTCGGTCAGGATGTGGTCCTGGAACAAGTCCTCATTGCTTTGTTTACTGAAGGGCACGCATTGATCGAAGGCGTCCCCGGCACAGCCAAGACCCTCTTAGTCAAGGTGCTGTCATTGGCAATCGGGTCGCATTTTGGCCGGATTCAATTCACGCCCGACCTGATGCCCGCCGATGTCACCGGGACGAACATTTTTAACATGGCCACTTCGACGTTTACGCTGCGGCACGGGCCCGTGTTTACGGATTTGCTTCTAGCGGACGAAATCAATCGCACACCACCCAAGACCCAGGCCGCCCTGCTCGAGGCAATGGAAGAGCGGCAAGTGACTATTGACGGCGAACGCCATAAGCTCTCGCCACTGTTCACGGTGATGGCCACCCAAAACCCAATCGAATACGAGGGAACGTACCCGCTGCCTGAGGCTCAGCTTGATCGATTCATGCTGAAGATCATCGTCAACTACCCAAGCGCCGATGATGAACTGCAAGTGGTTTCAAACTGGAACTCGGGATTTAACGCGCGCCGTCTTGAAGATCTGGGCATACGTCCAATTCCAGATCCGGCCGCGGTGCTCAACTGTCGCTCAGAGGTTCGGGGCGTCACCGTTGAAGAAGGCGTTCAGCGATATATCGTTTCAATCATTCGCGGGACTCGCAGCGCGGTCAACGTGTCGTGGGGTGCGAGTCCGAGAGCGGCGGTTGCGTTGCTCTTGTGCTCAAAAGCCATTGCGGCAATTCGGGGTCGCACATTCGTGACGCCCGACGATGTAAAGGAGATCGCTAAGCCGGTGCTGCGGCATCGGATCGTGCTTAGATCGGAAGCAGAGATCGAAGGGACCTCCCCGGATCAGGTTCTCGATGAGGTGATCGCGGGTATCGATGTACCTCGTTGAGGGAAGCAGAGGAGCATAGGGACAGAGGAGTGGAGGGGAGGTTATCTTGGACTTGTCCCGGTCACAATCAAGACCTCGCCGGGAAATCGCATTCGGTCGTTTTCATAAAAAGCTTGACCCGCTTGTTCAACTTCTTTAGCTAATCGGTTGACCTCGTCCGTCGATAGCCCAGCTACCTTTGTTCGTAGCGTGTCGCTCAACTCGGAACGCATCTGCCAAAACTGCATTGGAGTTATTGGCGCCTCGAGAGTGAAGTCGAGTACGCGTTCGGTTACGTCAGCCGCAGCCAACGCCCGGAACAGATCGGCGAGCTTGCTCCTCGTGGCGAAACGAAAGGCGCCCGGCGCGTCCGGATCTTCAGGCGGAGACTCCACGTAGCGCGACACGATATCGGCAACTAAGTGGAAAAATGGATTTGAATCTTTAGCACCCCACACCACAGTCACAATTCGTCCACCTGGTTTTACTACGCGCAGCATTTCATTAATTGCACTGATCGGGTCCGGGAATAGCATCACACCGAGCCTGCAAACGACCACGTCGAACCTTTTGGTTGAGAACGGCAAAGCTTCTGCGACTGCTTGCACAAACTCGAGATTGGTTAACGCCCGATCGAGCGCCTGCGCTCGAGCTGTCTCAATCATCCCACCTACTGCGTCCGTGAATACAATAAGCGTCGAAGGACCGACGCCTCCGGCAATAGTGAGGGACGGCTCGCCGGAGCCACCTGCGACGTCGAGTACGACTTCACCATCCTTTATTGCCGCTGCTTCTATGATTGCGTTTGTGATTGGCGCGAACATCGCTCGCACCATGTCCGCGTGTCTCGCCCAATAAGGCGCTGATTCCCGCCATTCGCGTAGTACGTCTTTTTTGTCCATTGTCCGGTAGCCTTTCATTTTCCATTTGTCACTTGTCATTTTTGTTAAGAAACAAGCGGTTCAATGCACCGTGTCTTCAATAAAAATGAAAAATGACAAGAGACAAATCGAAAATGGGAGATAGGCCCGTTTCTTCTCAATTCCGATCAGTGTTACGTAACCGGTACGGATCGGTACCAGGGTCGAGCTGACGGGTCGTCTGTTCTGTAACGCTGGGAGGTGGAAAGTGGGCTTCATTACCGCGCGGGAGTTCGCCAGTGCTGGCTACGGGCGGAATTGCAGATCGGATCGGTCCCTGAGTCAGATTCGGCCCGTATCGTGCGGCGACTATCTCGGCCACGCCCTTTCCTAGCATTGCGAACGCAGGAATGAGCAACCAGAACCACCAAATCTTGCCCGCAGGTGCAAAGAAGAACGCTCCGAATGAGACCAGCAGAAAACCAACTCCCATGAACGCTTTTGTTATACCGTTGGCCACTGAGGGTGGGCCGTCGTCTTCGTGGTGGCGATTGCGGTGTCGCCGTCTGCTGGAAGTTGCCTCGGGCAGGCGTCCGGTCAGAGCCTGAGGGACAAGACTCAAGTTGCTTCCACAGGAGCGACAGAACTTCGTGTCTTCGGCATTTTGCGTCGCACAGTTCGGGCAGTACATCGAGTCACCTCTTTCGTTTCCCGAAGCATAAGCCCTTGACGGGAGACATTTCAATGCGACGGCGCGAACATAGAGCGTATGCGGCTGTGTTTCCGGAATGGTTGGGGAGATGTTATATCAGGTTGAACTTAATGATCAGCTTCATCCAGTAAGGAATCGACTGGCCGTTCCGCGTTGCCGGCGCGAACTTAAGGTTGCGCGCCACCTCCATCGCTTGCTCATCGAGGCCATGACCAAGCCCCCGGAACAGGAGCACAGAATCAACATCTCCATTCTCAGTGATGAGGATGGCGAGAAAAACGGGTCCTTGAATTCTTAGCTTTCGAGCCTCCTCGGTGTATCTGGGCTGACCGCCGTTGAGCTGAAGCGGTCGAACGATATCGATCTTCTTTTGACTCGCTTCGATATCGGCGAATTTCCTGAGCTTCTCGATAAGCTCACGCGAATTGTCTATCTCATCGCGCAGCCTGGTTGCCTCGGCCGGATCCGGTTCTGATGATAAGCGAAGAGCCGTTTCCAGCGAAACAATAGCTGCGTCAAAATCACCCTTGGTAATGTCTATTTCGGCGAGAAGACGATAAGCGGTAAAGAGCGAAGCGCCCTGACCAATCGCCATGTTTGCTTCCATGCGCGCGTCATCCAGTCTGTTGGCATCTCTTAAACATTTTGCCAGGAGGAGGCGGGCATCCGGAAAGACCGGTTGAAGGCCTAACGCCTTGTTCAGTGCTTCGATCGCTTGAGACCGAGCACCTTCGTGCCAGTAGACCTGTGCTGCAATAAAATTCGCTTCGGCTGATTCCGGCTTGAGAGCTAACGCATGCTTGATCCCGCTTTGAGCGCGGCCCCACTCGTCGTTCTTGATTGCTTTCTTGACTCTGTCTACAAACTGTTCAGCAGTCTCTTGCTGACTTTGAGCAGTGACACTCGGACCAGAGCACAGCAGCGTGCCGCCCACAATACCCAGACCAAGAAGGCTCCGACCTCGTTTAAGGGTGTTTTTCATTCGAGTGAATCTTACTACATTGTCAGAACGACAAGGGAACAGGCTCTTGCGCGTCGGTAGACAAATACTGCATAAGCAACTCACTCGGGAAAGATATGCTCTGTCAAATTTGGTTGTCTTCGGCTGGCCTTACTGCGGGCCAACAAACACAAGCTCCACTCGGCGATTCGTCGCGCGTGCGGCAACCGTCTTTCGAGTGGAGATCGGAATTGTAGCCCCGCGCGATTCTACTTTGAAGTTGCTCCTCGGCACTCCAAGCGCCCCGAGATAATCTGCCACCGATTGCGCGCGACCTAACGCAAAGTCGTCGGCGTTCGGGCGCGCGTCGGCGTGCCCTTCGATCGTGAACACGGCGTCGCGATTAGCGGCGATGAGGTTGGCAAGCGCATCCATCTTCGCTTTCACTCGCAGTTGCAACGCGGTCTGGTTCGGTACAAAAAAAGCATCGGGGAGAGTTGCGATGAAACCGTTGCCACTCGGTTTTATGGTCGCCAGCGCGGCAACGCCTGACCTCAACGTCGCGAAGTCTCGGCGACGAGCCTCGGCTTGTTGTTTCTCGCGCTCGGCGCGTTCCATCGCTTCTACGCGAGACGAGGTTTCGGTCAGTCTTGCGGTGGTTGACGAATACTGTGATTGCAAGTCGGCGATCCGGCCTCTCGCGTCTGTTAGGTCCTGATTCAAGCGATCGACTTGCCTGCTGAGCTTATCGTTCTCCGACCTGAGCGATCGGTTCTCGGCGCGGGCGTCAGCAGCTTCTCGCATAACGCGGTCGAGTTGATCTTGAGCATTCAAGCGAGCAATCTCGGAAGCCTTCAAACGCGAATCGGTATCGGACAACTGCGAGCTGAGGTCAGAAGCGGTTTCAGTAGCGCGGCGGACCTCGGCGTCACGTCGCGAGATCTCCACGCGGCGCTCCGCTGCAAGCGCGCGTTCTTCAGAGATGTCCCGAGTGCGAACAGCCATCGTTATGGACTGGCGAGCTATTAACCCAACATCGTGAACCTTCGCCCCACGGCGAAACGCCGCTTCCGCTTGATTGAGCAGGTTGACTGCCTCATTGAAGTCTGTGGGATCGTGACGCTCGCCGTCGGCCAGCCGCGCGATTTGGATAGCGCGTCTGGCCTGCAGAAGCTCCATCGGCGTTTTGTTGTAATCTCTCTCAGCGAGGCCGGGCACCGACGTATCGGTATAGTACCTGCCCGAGTCACCGGTGAAATAAATCTCCGAGGCCTGCACTTGAACGTTTTTAGACGTTGGCGCGAGATTCTCCAGCACCACCATGCGTGATGGCAGCTTAACCAGATAGTGAGGCTCAGCAGTTATTAGCATTGCGAAGGTCTGCTGCGGGGTTGCCGCGCGAAGCCTGGCAGTGTCGCCTGAGAGGCGGAACTCGCCTAAGTTATCAACCTGACCGGCGGGCGTAATTGCCCACAACACATATGTTGTAAAGTCGGCGCCGTAGTTGAAGGCCGGAATCATGTTTTCGATGGTAATATCGATTTCGCTCTCATTTCGCTTGCGCCAGCGCTCAACTGTGGCTTCTCCTTTTGCCGTCGGCCGAAGCGTCGTGCCCGCCAATGTTACCTTCACCGGATCTCTCAAGTAGGTTATGGCAATCGTACGGCGGCGCACATCCGCACCGGCTTGCGCGAACGCAAGAGAGCCGAGTGCCAATAACGCTAAAAGCGCGCTAACCGAAATCGCCGGAGACCTTTTCATAACTCCATCCTCTCGCTGGAAAAAATCATAACAAGCGCCGAGGGCTTATCACTGCTGCGCCTTGTTGTTTTGTTTAACGCCAGTATCAATGCGAGGTTTCACAAGAGCGATTCTAGCAAGCTAAAGTTGCGAGCGACAAGGAAAGGGAAAGTTGATAGGGTCCGTAGGAAATGGCACGCGGAGAAACGTGATCGGGCGGTAAGTAGGCTGAGATTAAAGAACCCCAACTGAAGTTGGGGGTGTTACTCGAGTTTTCACACGGACGAGTTGTTTTCGAAACCGAAGTTTGTCTTAGGACAGTACCTGGCTCATTGTTGAGCTCAGTTCATCGAGGCGTATTGGTTTGAGCATCACTTCGCTAACCAGCGCGCGGTTGCTATCAACCGTCTCAGGCGGCACTGCATAGCCGGTTATCAATACCACCTTGACGCCCGGCCACCGCCGGCGCACCTCGCTTGCTACGGCCCAGCCGTCCATTTCTGGCATGGAGAGATCGGTGAACACAAGATCGAATTGGTCGGTCTCCAGTTTCGCCAGGGCCTCTTGCCCGCTCCCGGCATGGTCGGTGTGGTGCCCGGCGATGTTTAGCATACCCACCAATGCTTCGCGAACGCGATGGTCGTCGTCGACCACCAGCACATTGACTGACCTGGCGCCGTGCCTTGTGCTGCCGTTGGCTTTTCGATCGTCGGTCTCGCCGATCGGCAGGCTTATGGTGAAGGTGGTTCCTTTGCCAAGACTGCTTTGGGCCTCAATGCTCCCGCCGTGTCGCTCGATGATGCTATGGCTGACCGCGAGCCCGAGTCCCGTGCCCATTACCCCTTTGGTTGTAAAGAACGGTTCGAAGATGTGATCGCATACTTCGCTGGTCATTCCGATCCCGCTATCCGTCACGCTCACTTCCACCAACCCGCCGGTTGTTCCTGAGCTGATATTCAACCGTCCGCCTTGCGGCATTGCGTCCAGCGCGTTAAGGATGATGTTGACGAATACCTCTCGGAGCTCCGAACCGGAACCTCGAACGAAGGGGACCGGCTGAAGATCCAACTCCACGTCGTATTGCAGCCCGCGTGCCTGGGCTTCGTCGCACCACCTGGCTTGGGTAAGAGTCGTAGAGTCCTGGATTAGTTGGTTGATATCTACGACTTCATTCACCGATTCGTTTTGCTGTGAACCGAATGCTTGAATGCGTTTGACCGTTTGCGCGCCGTCGAGCGCCGCGTGTTCGATGATCTCCATGCGCTGGGAAAGGGCGTCGTCGCGACAGTCGCGTTTGATCAGTTGAGCGTGGCCCAGAATTGCCGCGAGTATGTTGTTGAAGTTGTGTGCGACGCCGGAGGCCAGCTGACCAAGCGCGCGCAGCTTATCAGCCTGGGCCGCCCGCTCTCGGGCGACCCGCTCCTCGGTTATATCACGAGCGATCGACAAGACGCTGGTCACCCTGCCCTCGTCGTAGATAGGAGTGTAAGTAATTAGGAGAGTGCGGTTGTCGCCGCCTTTTCTGATAACGCCCATCTCGAAGGTTTGGGCGTAACCTGCCAGCGCTCGCGCGAAGCGCTCGGTAGCGAGTTTCTTTTGGTCTCCGGCAACAAACAGCCGGTAATCGCCGCCTTCAAGTTCCTGCCGCGTATAACCGCTGTGCGCGATTAATCGCTCGTTGAACCAGATCAGCCGGCCCTCCGGCGAGAATGCGAGGATTGAATCGTTTGCGTGTTCGATCAGCTTGACAAGGAAGCTGCGCTGTTCGCGCGCAACTGCTTCAGCCGCGCGAAGCTCCGACAGGTCCCTAACAATGCACACGGCGCCACGCGGAGACGGGTGATGGCCGTTGTTATCGCCTGCATCGCGGCTACGAATCCGGCTCAAGGAGCCGTTTGCGAGAGGGGAAATCGTCACCAGCACCGGCCGCGATAACCGTCCAGGCACGAGCTCAAAGGTTGCGGGTCTTCCCGACTCGATCACCTGCGCTACGCGGCAGGTCTCGCCTTCGACTCCTTGAAGGAGCGTGCAACACTTTCTTCCGATCAACTCACGGATCTCCGCGCCTTCAAATGCGGCTGCCGCTTCGTTGATGCGTTTCAGCACGCCCTTCTGGTCGAAGATAAAGATGCCGTCACTGAGCGCATCGAAGGTGGCCTCCCACTGGAACTTTCCGTGGGACACCAGTTCGAACAGTTCAGCGCGTTCGAGCGCGATGACGACCTGATCCGCCGCGGCGCGTAAAACTTCGCCCTCGTCAGCGGTCCACCTGCGCGGGCTGGATTTCATTATCGCGCTGATGACCAACCGGGTCCCGTCCTTATACTCGAGACGTGCCGACATGAATGCGCGAGTTTCTGCGGCGCTAAGGATCGCTTGAAGTTGATCGTCAAGCCGGGGATCATCGGCGGTGTCATTGCAAAGGATGAGGTTGTTCTCGGCAAGATTCGCGAATCTCTCGACATCCTCGGTACGATAGGTCCTGTCCGGCTTTGTAGCTTTGCCCTCGGCGTATTCGCATTCCGCGTCCCACAGTCCAGTGGCTTCGTTGAATCGAGTGACGACGATTCGATCCGCGCCAAGGTGTTCGGCAAGTTTGCGAGTCACGATCGGGAATATTTCGTCGGAGCGATTCGATTGGTTGATTCCGTGGATGATGTGGCTTATCAGCGCCTCGCGTTCAGCTGCTTGTTTTGTTTCGTGAAACAAATTGCTGTGACTGACCGCAACCTCTACCTGCGCAGCCACCATTTCAACAAGAGCTATTTCGCTGGCGCTCCACCTGCGAGTGTGGTCAGTTTGATTTATTGAGAGCCCGCCCCAGCATTCGCCGTTTACAAAAATCGGACATACAATCTGCGAAAGGTTCATTGGCTCGACCTGCCACACGGCGACGGATGAGGCTAGATCCGGATACGCGTTTATAAACGCCCGTACGTCGTCGATGATCAGAGTGCGGCGAGTCTCGAGCAGATGGTTGGTTATGTAATCGTCAGCAGTTGCGCGGACATGACTGATTGAGAGCCGCCGGTCGCTCAGGTATTCGGAAACTACGACGGTTTCTTTGCCCTCAAGCTTGTGGAAA